>JBDRMR010000058.1:0-4955 GCA_043812035.1 Candidatus Omnitrophota bacterium | reverse complement strand
GAAAATCGCCAGGTCAACCGGGTTCTCCTCCCTTTTTGTCTGCAATTTATTCTCCAGCTCCAGGGTAAAGCGGTTGTCGCCGTTAATGCTGTCTATGTCGTCGAATGTCTGAAGCTTGGACGGCGAAACCGTGGGCTCGTGAACGTAGCTGTATTGCACCCGCGGGGTAATTACGTGGCGCAGGCGGTTTATGTTCATCCCCAAAAAATCGCTAACCACGTTGAACACGCGGAAGAACCTGGTGCTCATATCCGCGCCGGTGTAAAAGGTCGTGCGGGGAGCAATCGGGCTGCCGTCTTTGTCCCTGCTGTAGCCCGTCTCTCTTAATCCCAGGTAAGGAGAAACGTCAACAAACATAAATTACGACGGCAGGGTAAGATGATTATAGGAATCCAGCCTGACTACCGCGGCCCCGGAGTCCGCATAGTCAAGGTTGGAAAAAATCGTATGGTTCTTAAAATACAGAGGCCCGTCGAATGCCTGATAACCCGGCAAATCATAGGATATCTCGGGCAATTTCTCCACAGTATTTCCGTACCAGCGGTTGGTGCGCATATCAACCAGCATATTTATATTGGAATTCGGCAGGGTGCGGGTAAGCAAAAGGTACGACCTCGGCCTGGTGTCCTTTTCGTATTCACGGTAAAAATAGTCCCTGAGGAAGTCTGCCTCCTCCCCGTACCAGCCCTGCCGGTTATCCTGGATGCGGTAATATTGAGCGGTAAGCTGGGTATTCGAATCAACGTCCCACAGGTGGCGAAAACGCACTAAGTATCTCTGGAATTCCTGCTTAGAGCTCTGGTCGGCGTCCGTGCGCCGCTCCTGAGTGTAATAGAACTTAAAGTCGCCCCTGCCCAAATCAATCGTATCGTAATTCAAGCCGAACCCTTCGGCAGTCCCCCATCTCTGCCTCCAGTCAAGATACAGCCTTAAACGGGCGTTATCGTTCAAGTCGGTGCGCCAGGCGCTTAACAGGTACGGCCCCCAGTCGCCGGTCTTTCCAGCCTGAAACTGCACCTTCATAAACGGGTCTTTGAGGCTGTGAACATACTTAGGCAGGTAAAAGAAAGGCAGCTTCTCCCAATATACGAGGTTAGACCTGGCAACAATTTTATCTCCGGGATAGATTTCCACTCTCTTTGATTTTACGCGAAAATGCGGCCGGTCGTAGTTGCAGCTGGAAAAATATCCGTCTTTGACCACGTATTTGTCTTCCCCTATCCTATCGGCCTTCTCGCCGTAATAATAGTAGGGGGTGGAGCGCAGCTTCGCTTTCATAATCTGTCCCTGCTTGGTTTCAAAATTATAAATTAATTTTTCCGCCTCCAGGACCCCGCGCGGGTCCTCCAGGCGCACGTTGCCGGTTGCCTCGCTGTCTTTGGTTTGAGTATCTATCTTGATTTTGTCGCACAACAGCCGGGCGTCCTGATAAGTTACTATTACGTTGCCCTCCGCCACAATCTGTTTATCCTCGGCAAAATACTCCACTACGTCGCCGTCAACGATAACCGGCTGCGCCGCCTCCTGCTTCCCGTAGCTCATATTCAAATTGCGGAAGCCGAAACAAAAGAAAACGACAAAACCAAGCAGGCAAACTGCAAGCGATAAGATTTTGTAAACGCTTAATCTAAGCATTTTTTGCCGACGTCCCTTTGCGCCAGAAGCAGCTCCTGTTTCTCCCGGTCTGCTTGGCGTGATACAATGCCAGGTCTGCCTTGTCGATTAACTCCTGCGCGTCTGCCGCGTCTTCCGAAAAAACGCTGCCGCCGATGCTTACGGTTATCTGCAAATCTTCGTCGTAAGCGTGGATGAGCTCCTTCTCAATCGCTTTGCAAAGACGCAGGCTGACATACTCGCCTTCCTCCCTGTCTATGTCCGGCAGGATAACCGAAAATTCTTCGCCGCCGTACCTGGCAACGATATCTATCTGGCGCACGTTGTCCTTGATAATCTTCGCCACCGTGCTCAACAAGACGTCGCCTACCAGGTGCCCGTAGCGGTCGTTGTAGGTCTTAAAATTATCCAGGTCCAGCATCAGGAATACAAACTTCAGTCCGAATTTTTTCGACCGGGTAATCTCTTCCTCCAGCCTGTCCTGGAAGAAACGCCGCAGGTAAAGGCCGGTCAAGCTGTCGGTAATGGACAACTCTTCTATCTTGGCGTAAAGATTGACCCTTTTTAATATAAGGTTGAACTGATTCAACAGGATGTGGAATTTATCCCTGTCCTCGGTCCTTATGCCTTTTATTGCAAGGTTCCCGAGCAATTCTTTCTCTACCATTAAGGGAAAGAACTCGTAGTCGAAAAGTCCGGCCAGGTCCTTATCTGATTCCGCAAAACGGCAATCTTCCAGGGTTATTTTTTCTTTAAGCCTATCGCGAAAGACCTGGAAAATTTCCTCAAAGGAGAGGTATTTGGTTAATTCTTTGGTAATTTCGTAAAGTTCGATTAAGTTCTCGACGTTTCCTAATAAAGCCGCGTTTTCCCGGTCCAGTTCCCGGTATTCTATTAACTTCAAATCCCATTGGCCTTTGATTAATTCGTAACCGGCTTTTATCTTCTCAAGCCGCTTCTTTTGCCAGCGCGAAAGGGCTAAGATAAAAATTGCGGCCAAGACGAAAAATATTACATAGTACATACCTGGTTTTTCCCTCTCTGCTTTGCTTTATACAAGGCTGCGTCCGCCTTAAGAATCAGATCCTGGGCGTTGGTCATTCCCGCGGCAAGGTATGCCAATCCGATAGATATCGTTACGCTCGTTTCCTCGCGCCGCAGGATGAACCTTTTCTCCTGCGTCTTTTGCCTTAAGAGCCGGGCTAACTCTTTGCTTTCCTCTTCGGAAACTCCGGGCAGAAACACCGCAAACTCTTCGCCTCCGAAGCGGCAAACCATCGAGCCGGATATTTTGTCAGAAAAATCCAGGAACTGCCTGCCTAATTCTTTCAGTAAAATATCACCGGCAATATGGCCGTACTTATCGTTGTAATCCTTAAAATTGTCGATGTCAATCATCAGAAGGCTCATCTCTTTGGAAATCCTTGCGGTTCTCTTTATCTCATCGTTGAGCCGCTCCAGGAAATATCCCTTGGTAAAAGTCGAGGTAAGGCTGTCCCTGATGGCCAATTCCTGGATACGCTGAAAAAGGAGCGCGTTTTCCAATCCCAGGGCGCCTATATTGCTAATCGAATCCAAAAACCTCAAATCGTCCTGAGAATAAAAATACGGCTCGTAATTATCCAGCCTCAATATTCCTAAAAATCTCTGCTCCACTTTAAGCGGGGCGCTAATCAGGGAAAGCACGGGCCTTTTCGGCCTGTATTCCGTCTTTTCCAAATCAAAGCGAAAGTCTATCCGGGAGTCCTCGATAAGCAGCGAGCTGGAATGTCTTATTACCCACCGGTCAAAAACGTCTCCCTGCTTCTGCTTGATTACCAGGTCCTTGTCTTCCTTCTCGCTCAAAAACAGGTTCAGCTTTTGCCTTTCCGGGTCTACCAGATAGAGCAAACACGCTCCCTTGCTTTTGCCTAAAAGATAGAATGCGTAACCTACGAGATGGTGGCATATTTGCTGGAGGGATAAATCCTGAATTTTATTTGCGATACTCCTGAGATTATTGTAGTGGGTTATTTTTCGCTCCAGGGAGGCCTGGACGCTCTTTTGTTTTTTTATCTGCGCGTTTAAGGTGTTTATTTCCTCTTTAAAATTCTCGCTCTTTAAATTTAGAAGGCGGGATGCGCGCAGGTGCCGGCTGATTAAATAGTAGATTAAAAATAAATAAACAATCCCCAGCAGAAAAGCCGACGTATTAACATGATGAGAAAAAAATTCCAGGGGGGCGACAGCGAAGGATAATAAGATTGTATTGTGGTGGGGGTCCAAAGCTATAAGATAATTTCTTCGGTATCTTTCTCGAAAAAATGGACCTTGCTCATATCGAAGACTACTTCAAGGTCCTGGTTTACCTGGGGCCGGTCATGAGCTCCCACGCGGGCAATAAAAGTGTGGTGCCCGGTATTCAGGTGCAGGTATACCTCCGAGCCCATCGGCTCGACTACCTCGCAGTTCACGCGCACTATATTTTCCGGCGGAGCTTCGGAAATAAAAAGCTTATCGTAAATGTCTTCCGAGCGGATACCGAAGATTACCTCTTTGCCCAAATGAGGCGTAATCTTCTTATGCATATCCTCTACCAGCTTCACCTCAATCCTGCCCTCGTTAAAATACAGCCTGCCGTTTTTTTTGATAATTTTTCCGGACATAAAATTCATCGGCGGAGAGCCGATAAAGCCGGCGACAAATTTGTTCTTCGGATGGTCGTAAACCGAGATGGGGTCGTCAAATTGATGCAGAATCCCGTCTTTGAGGACCGCGATTCTGTCTCCCATCGTCATAGCTTCGGTCTGGTCGTGGGTAACGTAAATCATCGTTGTCTGCAGCCGGATATAGAGCTTGTGAATCTCGGTGCGCATCTGGACTCTCAACTTGGCATCCAGATTACTCAGAGGCTCGTCGAAAAGGAAGGCTAAAGGCTTCCTGACAATAGCCCTGCCCACTGCGGTCCGCTGCCTCTCGCCGCCGGAGACCTCGCGCGGCCGGCGGTTAAGCAGGTGTTTAATATTTAATATCTCGGCCGCCTCGTTCACCCGGCGGTCAATCTCTGATTTCGGGTATCCCCTCAGCATAAGGCCGAAGGCCATATTTTCATAAATGGTCATATGCGGATAAAGCGCGTAATTCTGGAATACCATAGCGATATCGCGGTCCTTGGCCGGAACGTCGTTTATGCGCTTGTTCCCCAGGTATATATCTCCACCGGTAACTTCTTCCAGGCCCGCAATCATTCTTAAGGTAGTGGACTTGCCGCAGCCCGAAGGCCCGACCAGGACGACGAACTCTTTATTTTCGATGCCTATGCTTATGTTATCTACTGCCTTAATCCCGCCGGCAAATGTTTT
>JBDRMR010000057.1:0-25312 GCA_043812035.1 Candidatus Omnitrophota bacterium | reverse complement strand
CTCTGCGAGGGATCTTAAATTTGACGCTGCCTCTAGCGCTTAGCGTTCAATTGATCCCGCACTATGTGCGGGTCCTTATTCAACAACGATATTTAATGTTACGGCAAAATGAAAAGTTTGTCAAGATAAAATATCAGCACTGTCAAGCCAAAATAGAAATGTCGTATTGTTACCAAAATAGAAATGTCGTATTTTTTTGTTTTTAAAGAGCACCCGCCAAAACTTCTTCTCTTGCTTCAAACCTTGGTGAACCCGGCAATCTAAAACGCCTCCAAGAAGCCTTTCTCGGAGGAATATAACGCTCCTTAGGAATCCTTGGTTCCTTTTGCTGCTTCTTTAGCCTAGTAGTTATCTCTCTAAGCTTAAGGTTTGTATTCCGGTAACTAATATGTATCGAACCATTGGCTCTCTCTTCTACAGTAACCTTCTCGGCATTTACATTATCTTCTACCTGGTAAAGCTTGCCGTTATGAGCCACGGTAAAATCATTCCTTAGCACACGTATTGTCTTTACGCAGAAGACCGCGTTAAGGTCTGTGTGTTGAGATACAGGCCGATGGAGATCAGTATCATTGAATGGCACAACGGCAAATCTCTTGGCGTATACCGGAAGATAATATTTTAAGAACGTATTGGCCTGTTTGATTGTTTTAATGCCCTTAAGCCGCATCTCTTTTATCAGGCGATTTTGAAAAGTGTTAAATAGCCGCTCTATCCTTCCTTTGGCCTGAGGGGAATCAGCATAGATTACATCGACACCAAGTTCATTAACGGCTCTGGAAAACTGGCTTAAAGGTTCGGCATTATTAAGCTCGTCCTCTGTTGTCTGCTTCTTGGTTGATTTATACGTCGGATGTTTGTCTAAGTATATACTTACAGGCATGCCGTATTTTTCAATATAGCGCTTGAAGCTATCCATTGCCGGAAGAGTGCCTTCGTAGAGATAAAACCGGGCAAAGGGCTTGCCTGTGGCATCGTCAATATAACCCATAAGCACACATTCGGGGCCCCTGCCTTCAAACCAGTCATGATGGGAGCCGTCTACTTGGACCATTTCCCCGAATGAATGTTTTCGTTCGCGCCATTGCCTGTGAGGCCTTTTCTTGCGCTTTTTATACGGAATACCTGCCTGTAAAAGCCAAAGACGCAGCGTTTCATCGTTTAGTTTTATTTTATCTATTTCAAAGAGCTTTTCTGACCCAAGAGTAGGGCCGAAATCATGATATTTTTCTTTATAGAGCTTTAATGACCTGTCTTTTATTTTGTCCGGCAATGCCCTATTTGAAGCTTTGCCTCTGGATTTATGAATTATCCCCTTATCGCCTTCAGTTCTTACTACTCTTATTATTCTTTGAACTTGCCTTAAGCATAAGCCTATAATATTTGCTGCTTCAATCTGTGTTATGGATTTGCCTAGCGCCTTGCGTATTACATGCAGTCTTTTTAATTCTTCTTGAGTCATTGCGATAATGTCCTTTCCTGCCATAATGTCCTCCTTCCAGAGGAAGCATTATAGCATCCTTGGAATACGACATTTCTAAATTGGCAGAATACGACATTATCATATTGGGATTACATAAATTTCCGGGCGAGGTTATAACAAAAACCGGAAAATCGGTGAACCCCGTTAGAAATAAAATTTCTAACGGGGTGAATGAAATTTTAGAGGGGATGTTTATGCCTGTGTTAGCCGATAAGCTTTTCGATGATTGAGAGTAACGGCTCCGGGCCTTTAGACTTGACCAAAAATGCATCTGCCAGGCGGATATAGGGGGAGTTTTCGTATTCTTCGTAACCGGTGTAAATGACGATGCGCATCTGGGGGGAAGCGCTTTTTATTCCTCCTAAGACAGCGGTTATATTTTTTTCCGGGAAAATCAAGTCCAGAACCATAAGATCAAAAGAGGCTGTCTTAAGGATGTCCCAAATGTCTTCGCTTCGGCCGGTTGATTCTACTTCATAACCTTTGTCAACTAAGAGCTTGCTTAAGTTCTTGCACAAGGTTAAATTATCGTCTACTATCAATATCTTCTTGGCCATTGTTCACCTCTATATATAATTTTAACACAGCAGAAAATTAATGCAATAATTTTAACAACCCAAATTATCCCAGAAGCGCGGAGATTATGCCGACCATAAATATTCCGTCGAATACGCCTGCTCCGCCTATGCTCATAACCCCGGGGGTTGCCGGAAGAGACCCCATATTCATTAAATCCGCTCCGATTAGAACTCCCAGCACGCCACAGATGTAGGCTACCGGCGTGGGATTGCGGGGAGAAAGAATAAGAGCCAGGCCCGCCGCTGCCAAAGGAGGTATGAATACCGGAACAGCAATTCCTATCGCAGGCACGGGTCTGGCTAAGCTGTGCACTATCAAGGAAGAAATTAAGGTAGCGATTACGGTCCTGCCCAGAGGGGCTTTGGGCAGAAGATACACGCAGATAAGCAAGGGTATTATTGCTCCGCCCACGTTAACGGCAATAACCTGCCTTCCGGTCATCCGGGGGAAACCAAAGTAATCAAAAGCGTGCCTGAAAGACTCTATCGAATCGACCGGCCGCGAGGTAACGGGAATATTGATTGCGCTGCCGATAAGGCAAAGGAAAATAATTAAAACCGCTGTATTGGTAGAGATGCCTAACTTAGTCAAAGCGGCGCCGGCGAGTTGTATCTGAAGAATGAAAAATAGAAAGGGCAGGAACAAAATAAAAAGAAGCAACAATAATAATGAAAAGGGAAGGAAAAACATATCTTTAGCTTACTCCTTGCTCTTTTGTTCTAAGATTTCTTTTTCTTTGCCGGTCAGGCTGTCCATTCCGCATTTGGAAATCTTATCCAATATCAGGTCTATTTGCCGGCTGAGGTCTTCTTTGGGCGGACGCTTCCTCCCGGCTTTTCTTCTCGCCCACCAGAGTTTTAATTCGGATAAGTTCAAGTAAGATATTTGTCGCCTGAGCGACTCGCTCTTCAGGTATAAATATCCAAACAGCCCGCCTCCGAGATGAGCAAAATAGGCAATCCCGCTGTTTGGAGAAGACAAAATTCCCAGAAGATTAATTCCGACCAGGACCCATACAGCATGCTTGATTTTCATTGGAAAGATAAAGAAGAATAAAATTACAGTTTCAGGATACAAGATAGCGTAGGCAACCAATATGCCGAATATCGCTCCCGAAGCACCCACAACGGGCACGTAAGAGCGAAATGAAGTAACGAAACTGCACAAGCCTGCTCCTATCCCGGTAAAGAAATAATAAAACAGAAATTGCTTTCTGCCCCACGCCGCCTCTATAGGGGGAGCAAAAAACCACAACATCAGCATATTTACCACAAGGTGCCAAAGCCCCGCGTGTAAAAACATATAGGTAACCGGCTGCCAGACCCTGAGCTTAGCAAACACAAAACCGGGCACCAGCCCGAATAGCGAAAACCAGGGAAGCTTCGGAAGCAGGTGGACCAGGATAAATAAAGCAACGTTAACGGCAATTAATATTTTTACTGCTTTTGTAAGATAGGGACCTAAGCCGTTCCCTGAATATGGGTTTTGCCAATTATGCGCGCTCATACCTACTATCCCATGCACCTCCAGTATTTCCGAAGCAGTTTCTTCAGCTGCCTTGCCATTGCCCTGGTCTCTTCTAATCCGGAATCCTCCGGAGGGAGGAATTCTTCGTTCAACCCGCCTAAATCGACTTCTAAACCCAGCAGGCCGGAAATCAAGGCTGACCACGCAAAGGATAATGCCTCTAAATTGTATCCGGAAAGCAGCAGGTCAATGCTTCTGCCTCCGGTAAGTTCTTCGGCCAATTGATTAACCTCCTGCCCGATCATCTTAAACCCCTCTAAGGTTAGCCCTAAATTTGTCAACGTATCCGAATAATGGGGGTCCGAGCCGCCGTATCTTATGATAACCTCGGGTTTAAACTCAAAAGCCAACGGAAAAATTAATTCTTCGAAAACATATCGATACGCCAGGTTTCCCGTCCCGGGCAAGACGGGGATATTTACGGTAAAACCCGCTCCTTCGCCGCTGCCGATTTCGTGAATGAAGCCGGTGCCCGGATAAAGGGTGCGGGGATCCTGATGTATGTCGATAAATAAAACTTCCGGGTCCTCGTAGAAAATTTCTTTTGTTCCATTCCCGGCATGGGCGTCGGTGTCGAGAACGAGGATTTTCTTTAAATTGTATTTCTGTTTAAGATTTTTGACACAGATAGCCACATCGTTGTAGAAGCAGAATCCCTCGCCGTAATCCGGCTTGGCATGGTGCATGCCGCCTCCGATACCAACTGCTTTACTGAATTTCCCCTGCGCTACCAGTTCTCCCGCCAGTAAAGAAATCCCAACAATAATCCTTGCCCCTTTTTCAACTCCTGCGGCGACATAGCCGGTGATGGGATTCAAATTATCGCTGCTGACATAGCGGTGAATATCGGATAAAACAGCGCCCTCAGAGGCAGACCGTATTGCCTTAATATACTCCCTGCTATGAACTAATTCCAGAATATCATCGGTTGCCGCTTGGGGTTCAACTATTTCAAGCTGCTTCTTAAAGGCGGTAAATCTGGATTCAAAAAATTCAAAAAATTGCCGGAATCTTTCTCCTGTCAAAGGATGCCCTTCTCCAAAACCATATTTCTCCAAGTCCTTGTGATACAGGATTGCTGCCTTCATATGATGAAAAGGGACAGGCATCCCTAAAATTGCAAGTTCATACCGTCGTATGCAGACACTACTTCGATGCCTAACTCTTCGGTTAATTTCCGGGCAAGAAGATGAGGTTTTGCCCTAAGTATGGTCATTCCGAAATGGGTAAGGATTGCTTTCTTGGGCTTTGTTTCGCTGATAATCTGCTCGGCGTCAACAAGACTGAGATGCTCTATCTCCGGCCGCGGCTGAAAGAAAACCACCGCAATTATCAGTATGTCGGTTGAGTAAAATTTTTTGAGTCTGGGAAAATACTTTGTATCCACCAGATAGGAAACGCTGGTTTTGCCTATCTTGAATTTTATTCCGTAGGTTTCGGCTGTGTGGATATGCCGCATCGATGTCTGAAACACAAAGTCATCAACCTTATAATGCGAATTTTCTTTTAACGGCTCTATCTTTTTAACGAAGTTGCGGGTATGTTTTAGAATTACCGGATCTTCATCCAAAGCGTCTTGCGGGCAGAAAAGAATTCCTCTCTTCTTAAATCCGCCCTCGGTCATTGCCTCAATCATAACATTGATATCGCCTGAGTGGTCTAAATGACGGTGAGTAAGAATGACGGCGTCCAGCTTGGAGGGGTCCAACCTGGGCCGGCTCCTGTTGCATTGCACAATACTCCCCGGCCCGGGGTCAATCAAAACATTCTTTCCGGAAGCAGAAACCCAGATGCCGCCCGAGGCGCGCAGCTGTTTGATCATTACAAAGCGAGCGCCCGCTGTTCCTAAGAATTTAATAAATTGCTCTGAGGTCTTGGACATTCGGCCTAAAGACTTCGATAGTATTCGTAGGTCAAAAATGCAATCTGAGCGATAAACTTTTTTGGTAATGCAGCGGTCTTATCTGGATGCTTTACTAAAACACAGATTAGAAAATTGCCTTGAGGGGTGAACACTATCCCGGCATCGTGACAGATGCCTCTTTCCAATCCCGTCTTATGCGCCGCAGCAACGTATCCGGGCAATTTAGCCGGGATGCGGTCGTTTATCTTTTGCTTTCTTAAGAATTCTAAACACATCTGAGAATAGGCCTTGTTTATTAATCTCTCATTATAAATCTCTTCAAATAGATATGTCAAATCGGAGGCGGAAGTAAAGTTTTCTATCCCCCTATCCCTGCTCCTTAGGTCCATAATCTTGCGAGATATATTCGTATCTTTCAACCCCAATTTTTCAAAACTGCTGTTTAGATAATCAAACCCCAGGTAATCAATAAGCACATTGGTAGCGGTGTTGTCGCTTTCTGAAATCATAAGCTCAATAAGTTTTCTCACTGTAAATTCTGCCCCCACCGGCATATTTTTTAATGGCCCTAAGCCTCCAACTACATGGGATGCCTTAAGCCTTAAGGTATCCTCCAGTCTTATCTTGCCATCGTTTGCAGCATAAAAACAAGCGGCCATAATGGGAACTTTTACCAGACTCGCTGAAGGAAACAGTTCATGCTGATTTATCAGGATTTGCCAACCCTTGTTTAGGTTCTTAATAACAATGGTTGCTTCGCCGTTAAAGCCACCGCACTCTTTTTCTATTTCTTTTTCTAATATTGCCCAAGCAGCTCTTTGCTTCTCTAATTCCTGTTGCTTTCTTTTAATCTCAAGATGGTAGTTGTATCCCTTTAAAGAAAAATGCGCGACGATTCCTAATAAAAAAAATAGGAAAAAGATATAGATTGCCTTTTTCCTCATCCTCAACTGCCCTTTCGCAATTCTGCTAAAATTCTTTGAAATGGGGAAATCTCCTGGAAAGGAATAGAATACCGCTTTTTCTCTACTTGAGTTTAGGTGGTAACTCGGCCTGTTTTTTCTCTAAAGCCTTCGGCTTTGCCTTTAATTCGTTTAATTCCTTGTTTAATCCTTCCAGCGTCTTTTTATACGATAGCTCCCTATCCTGAAGCTGCATCTTTTGGTCATTGAACAATTCCTGCAACCTGCTTATCTGACTATCCTTCTCCTTAATCAATTGTCTCAGTTGGGTAATTTCTCTTTCTAATTCGTCAACCCTCTTTGCCTTCTGAATTGTTGCACAGCCGCTATTTAGTAAAGTTGCGGATAACAAAGCGGCAATAAAAATATTTCTTTTTAATCTTGTCATCTTGCTACCTCTCTTTCTACTTTCTCACCCACTCTCCGTCGGGAAGCTGAATCCAGACCCCGGGCTCTACGCGGTCTCGCCGCTCTTTAGCGAACGCCGCCTGTATGTCTTTGAGCATCTCACGAGGAAGGTTATTCTGCTCCAGGATGCTGCGGTAGATAAACAATCGGTCATTGTTCTCCTCAGAAACTATATTTTTTAACTCCTTATCGGAAAGAAGCTGGGAGCTTGAGCGTATCTCTAATATCCCTTGGTTATTCTCACCGACTGAGCCCTCATTCAGAAGTTGCTCTATCTGACTGTAGCGAGCCTTTCTTTTCTCAATCGCCAATTTAATCTCATCGGTTAAATATTTAAGCTGGGCGCCTTGCGCATAAGCCTCTCTGGGTAAAACCCACAACCTTGAGTTGGGTTTGGTCTGAGGAGCCTCTTTTTTTACCGGAGCCCCGGAGACCATATCCTCAATGCTCGAGGCAGCTTCCTTAATCTGGCGCACATCAATAGTGATGTGGGCGGTAATCTTATGCTCGGTCTTTACATAACAACCCGAGCTCAGCGCCAATAATACAATCGCTAAAAAATAAGGTTTCTTATTCATCTTGCTACCTCCGGTTTAAAAAAGAGCCTAGAACCTGGGGCTCTATATTTATGTCAAATTTAAGTTCCGCATTCTTTGCTTTCAGAAGCAATTTTACAATAATAACGCCTTTGAGTAAAGAAATATCGGAGTTCAGATTTTCGTAAAAGAACGTATTTTGCTTGAGGATGCTTTTATCAATTATGCCTGCGGCGCCCAATAATCTTCTTATTGCCTCCATATTTACGGTCCCCGGGCGCTGAGAGTATAACCTGCCTTTTAAATCCTTCAATCCTCCTTCTAAGCTTAAATGCAAATCTCCTTTAATTGCTCCTGTAGCCTGCCACTGGGGAGGCGCCAGCCTGTCGGTGATTTCTTTTAGATTCAGCCCAGCCATCGCAAGATTGAGCTCACACCCCATTACAGGCAAAAAGGAAATTATTCCTCTTCCCTTAAGTCTGCCTTCAAAAATATCCATCTCTAAATCTTCCAGGCGTATTTTCTTGTCTTTAAAGATGGATTTTAAATTTATATTACTCGGGCTGAATTTGTTATAATTTAGAGCCTCAATAAAACAGCCACCAAAAGATTCATCTTTAGAAATGTTGAGCTTAATGACAGAATTCCTAATATTAAGGGCAGAGTAGGTTAGAGAAGGAATCCGGGCCTCAAAAGTCAGAGTCTGGGGTTTAAATAATGGCCTGATTGCTCCTTTTGCCCTAAGCACGGGGCAATCTTGCAAAAAAAGGTTAAGCTCCTCTATCTCTATGACTTTATTAAAAGAGTGGATTTTGAAAGAGAAATTCAGAAGGATATTTCCTCGGATTTTTACCGTTCCCCGGAGGCCTTCAAGCTCGATTTTTCCCTTAAATCTAAACTGGAGCAGAGATAGGGGCGAATATTTAAAGTTTACAGAAGAAATGGCTAAATAAAATGCTGGATTGGTTTTCCTTTTGATATGAATGCTGCCAAAATTTAGTTGCGTTAAGAGGTTGGTTTTGAAGTTTTTGATGTCTACCTCGGCGCCAACATATGCGCCCAGCCTTCTCTCCAAAAGGCTCTTAATTTGGCTTTGGAAAATAAAGTTGACGCTGATAAAAGCCAAAATATAAACTGCGCTTAAGGCAAAGAGAAATAGAAATAACTTCTTAAATAGTCTCACCAAAGCGCTTTCTTTCTGCCAACAGGATAATATCCCTGAGTTCTTCGGTGTTGCGCGCGCTCAGCCAGTTCTTATCGAATTCGCGCTGCTGGCAAATCTGAGCAATGGCAGCCAGGGCCCGTAAATGAAGATTGCGCTCATCCTTGGTGCCAGCCAAGACGAAGGCCGTATAGACAGGCTCTGCCGATTCGCCAAAGCCGATGCCCTTCTTGGACCTGACCAGAATAATCTTAAATTTACGCTCGCCGGCAATTACGATATGCGGTATGGCTAATCCCGGCCTTATTACCGTGCTGGATTCTTTTTCCCGCCTAATAAAGGCTTGTCTCAGCTTCTTTGCGTCTAAGCCCAAATCATCAGCGAGTATAGAACTAACCTGGGCAAAGAATTCTTCCGACGATAAAGCATTCTCCAAATCTAAAACTTCGCTCTCCTTTATAAGCTGATCGAACCTGTCTTCCACAATATTATCCCGCTCTTTCAAAATCCCCTTTAACTCTTGCGTTAGAATTCCCGAGGTTAGTTCTTTATTAATAATTCGTTCGATAATATGGATCAGCGCGTATTCCCTTTCCACCTTGAAACCGGTATATATCAAATACAAAATTAGGCAGACAAAAACAAACAGGCCGCTGAATAATAAAATCGGCTCGCCCATCTCCGCTAACAAAAACCCGCAACCTAAAACTCCCAATATCTGCACGCCTGGATAAAGGGGAGAACGGAATCTGGGCTGGTAATTCTGTATCTTGCTTTCCCGCATAATGATTACGGCAAGATTTGCCAATATGTAAAGCAATATTAACAATGTGGAAGCTACTTTTACCAAAAACTCCAGCTCCAGGAATAATATGGCCAAGCCCATAAATATGCCTGTGAGCAATATGGAATAGTGCGGGGTCTTATACTTACTGTTTATTCTCTGCAGGAAAGCGGGCATAAGTCTGTCGCGGCTCATTGCTATAGGATAGCGGGAAGCAGACATAATCGCCGCGTTGGCCGTGGAAATGAATGCCATCAGCGCCGCAACCGCCATAACAATAACGCCGGGAGTCCCCAAAAAGGCGTGCGCCCCGTCAGAAATCGGAGTCAAAGAAGAGCGAAGCTTATCCGCGGGCAGTAAACCGGTTGTGACAAATACTACCAAGGCGTAGATAAGCCCCACGATAATCAAAGAAAGAATCATCCCCAGGGGAATATTGCGGCCGGGGTTGCGGACCTCCTCGGCCACCGAGGCGACCTTAGTTAAACCGCCGTAGGAAATAAATATCAAACCGGCAGTAGCAAATACCGAACCAAATCCCTGCGGCGCAAACGGAACGAATCTCTGGATATGAATGGAGGGGAAACCGAAAGATATATAAAAAATAAGCGTGGCAAATAAAACCGCGACTATAACAACCTGCGTTCTGGCTGCCTCCTGTACGCCGGCAAGATTCAATATGATAAAAAACAAACAAAAACAAAGCGCGAGTATCTTTATGGGGACCGGAGTCACCAATTCAGCGTAAGCCGCCATACCGATAAGCGCAAAGGCGCCCTTAAGGCTTAAAGAAAACCAGCTGCCTAAACCGCCAATCAACCCGGCGGCAAAACCCATGCTCCTTGAGATATAGAAATAATCTCCTCCCGCGCGAGGCATTGCCGTAACCAGCTCGGCCATACTGAGCATTGTCGGCACTGCCAGAAAAGAAGCCAATATATAGGAAATGAATAAAGCCGAGCCGGCTTTTGCCGAAGCAATGCCGGGCAAGACAAACAAGCCGGAACTAATCATTGCTCCCGAAGCAATACAGAACACATCCAGAAGCCCCAGGCCCCTTTTTAATTTTTCTTGCATAACCTTACCGTAAGCATCTTTATCGTCCGGAAAAATAGCCGTTAAGACAAAATGAAGAAATTGATTGCCCTCATATTACCATAAGGAATAAATAAAAACAACGATTTTAACGGCGGGGTAGATATTCCCTGAGAAACCTGTCGACTCGGGAGCTGTATTCCTCTTTATGTATAAATATTGCCTCGTTGTGCGTGCCTTGCATCAGATAGAATTCCTTTGGCTGGGAGGCAGCCTCAAATAATTTCCTGCCCAGTTTAAGCGGGACGACCTCGTCGTCTTTGCTGTGGATTATCAGTTTGGGAATGGCGATGTTTTTTATCTTTTCTTCGGCGTCGAACTTAACGGCGATTACCCATTTTATGGGAAGGTAAGGAAACAGCTTTTTGCCCATATCATAAGCAGAGGTGAATCCTCCGTCCGCAATAAGACAGGCTGCATCGGCTCCGGAGGCAAGATTAATTGCCACATTTGCTCCGATTGATTTTCCGTAGATGATAATCTTTTCTTTATCAACGTCTTGCCGGCTAAGCAGGTAATCGTAAGCCGCCCGGGCGTCCCGATACAGGCCTGTCTCGGAGGGATTGCCCTGGCTTCTTCCGTAACCACGGTAATCGAATATAAACACGTTCAGATTAAGCTCGTTAAAAATCTGAATGATTTCCACGCGATAACTAATGTTGCCGGCGTTACCGTGACAGAATAGCAGCGTGCCCCGGGGGCCCTGAGAAGGTATAAACCAGCCGTTTAGGCTCAAGCCCTCCTGGGTTTGAAAAAATATGTCTTCGTATTTAAGGCCGATATCTTTGGGAGTGAGTATGATTTCTTTTGTCGGGTAATAAATCCCTCTTCTCTCAAAATACTTCAAATACGCAAAAATAAAAACTAAAAATACAAGTATTGCTAAACAGATTCTTCCAAACATCGTTCGCAGGTAATTTTATTCCCCTCTATTTTAAAGACCTTGCCAAAAAATAATTCCGCAACCCATATGTTTGTTTGAGTGTGCAAAGATACCGCCGACGTTTTTATCGAGCCCCCCAGTAAGCTAAGCCAGGGCACAAGGTTATCCGCCAGATGAAAGTCAGCCGCCGCATCCGATTCTATCTCTTTGATTAACTTGCCGGCTGCCTCGAGGCCCACTTTCTCTGCGCTCTTTCCTCTTTCTCCCCGGGCATCGCTTCCCAGAATGCCGCCCTCCCCGGTATAGGCGTAAAGGTTTATCTCCGAGCCGGGAGATAAAATTGAAGCGTATTCCGCTTTTATCTTAACCGGAACAGAATATTCTCCCTTCAGAACCTCTCCCGCCTTTTCCGCCTGGCGCTCGGCTACTTGCCGGGAAGACAATTCGGACGAAGCAATACTTATCCCTTCGATGCGGATTAGCTTACCCGGCTCAACCAGGTTTATCCTGCCTTTAGGCCTTGCCTGTTCAACGACTACTTTTACCTGGCCTCCCCCCTTCGGGTAATATCCCCTTTTTATAACCTCCAACCTTGCTTTTAATCCGCTCCTGGAAAGAATCGGAAATATTACATTCGGATAATAGTCAACAGGCACTGCTCCCAGCCCGGATGTCCCGCCTTTAATATTAAAACAGATTCCGCTGCCTTTAAATGCAGCTGCGATAAGCAAAGGCTGCAGGATTAATCCGATTGACCCGGCTGTTTGAATATCGACATCAACTGAATGCTCCTGGATTTCTGCGGCTGTAGGGACAAAAGCGATTTCCCTGGAGCCTGCTTCCAGCCCTCTGGTTTCTGCTTTAAAAAGTTTGGCTAATGTCCCGATGGCAAAAAGATGCTGGGGTCTGAGACCCGGATTTGACCTCTTGGCGCGGATATTAAAAACACGGATGGGGCGGCGGCTGATGCAGGAGAAGGCGGTTGCCGTTCTTAAAATTTGACCTCCGCCTTCTAAATAATCGCCGGGAATGTCTACCATTCTTAAACAAATTCTCTTGCCTGCCTGTAGGCAGACAGGGAATACCGTCAACCGCCCTTGAACTTATCTTTAAACCTTTCCCAGATTCTCTTTAAATCGGATGGGGCGGACTTACTTATCAGCAATCCTACGTATATCAACAGAGAGAATTGCCAGCAGTCTTCGGGACCGGCAATTAATCCGGTCTGGGCATCTTCCGTCTTCTCTAATTCCTGTTTAAAATATTCCTTTGCTTTCTCTAAACCGTCCTCGTATATATCGAGCTTGGAAATCTCGTGCTCGTATTTTAACGAAGGGAATGACACGCCTCTCACCATTAAGAAAATCTTTACCATATCGGCATTTACCTGATAATCCTTCTCAAATTCAAATCCCTTGAACTGAGGCATATCCTCGGGAAGGATGATTGCCGGATGATGTATCAATATCTTGCCGCGGCGAACAACGGTATCGCCTACGTTTATCGCCGACTCTGCCAGAAATATATAAGAGATTGCCGTTGTTTCAAAGGTGAAAAGATAAGAGACTTTTAATCTTATAATCTCCGTTTGCTGGAGCGCCTTTTCCCATTTCTCTTCCAGATTCATTGATTCAGGGTTGTCCTTGGTTTATCTTGGCTTCGAGCGATTTAATCTCGGCGTCTATCTGTTCTTTTATATCAGAATATTCTGGCTTTAGCAAGTCGCTCGCTTTCCTATAGCTTGCCAAGGCTTCGCGATAATCCCCCAGATTAGCTAAAGCATTGGCTAAATTTTCGTAGGTGACTGCCCGCTCCGGCTCAAGTTCCAAAGCCTTCCTGAAGCACTCTATTGCCTCGCTGTGCCGCCCGGTTTTATTCAACAGCCAGCCTTTATTGTGGTGGATTGTGGCATAATCCGGCTCTACTTCAATGCCTTTATCAAAATAATAAAATGCCTCCTCGATTATGCCTAATTCTACCATGCACAATGCCCGGTCGTTAAACGCTGCGCCGTCGTAGGGATTGTATTCGATTGCCAGGTCAAAATGCTCGATTGCCTCACAGTAATTACCGTTGATTATCTCCAACTGGCCTTTAAAGTATTCGGCGTCGCCCAAGTAGCCTTTCTCCGAAGCCTGCCTTAACCCCTGTTGCGCAATCTCCTCCGCCAACTCAAAACAACCGTAGGTAATCGCGTCGTCTAATCTTTTCCTGAATTCCTTAAACATTGCCTTCGCTAAATTGACCTAATCTTATCTTTTACAGAGAGCCGGAAACGGACAATAACGGCAATAGCGCTCATTGGAATCATCCCGCACAAAATCTAAATCGGGACAGAGAATTTCAGAGAGAATTTTTTTGACAGCGGACAGGCAAATCTCTACCGAATCTCCCGGATTTCTGCCGCCGAACAGAAACTCCTCCTTTATATCCCTGAGAGAATAAAAGCTTGCCCCTACTTCCGATAGAGCCAAATTCTTCCACCGGGAAAAAAGATAAATATAAAGGGGCAACTGGAACGAACCGACCGCCTTTTTTATTTCTTCGCGGCTTGCGAGAATATCTCTGGTTATATTTTTCTTCGGCAGGCTGTACCCTCCGGTTTTGTAATCCAGAATTACGGTGCTCTTCCTGCCGTCGAGAACACGCTCGTCCACACGGTCGAGTTTTCCTCTTAAATACGCCGGACCGTATTCGGTGTCTATCTCGATCTTCCGGGGCTCAACCGGAAATTCCTGCTCCAGGTAAAGTATCTTTATATTCTCTTTCCTGTTTGCCTCCCGATTTAAAAATATTTTTAGCTTGTAGTCGATTATCCTGCTCAACAAAAATTGCTCTCCCGTCTGCTGAGGAAAAAATTGCTTCATCTCTTTCTCTTTAAGCTCGAATAAATATCTATGCGCCTCCTCGTCTATTTTAACGGTTTTGCCCAGAAACAGGGAATAAAAATCCCGCAGAAGGGAATGCAGGAAATTTCCCACGTCTTGCGCCTCAAATTCTTCGGTAATTTCTTCTTTCTCCCTTAACCTTAAGCCGTAATGGAAATAGAAACGTGCCGGGCAGTTTAAATACATATCCAGCCCGGACGCAGAAAAAGGGCTATTTTTAAAAAACCGGGTAATCTGAGGCGTCTTTGTTAAAGAAAACCTTTCCTTGAGCGGCGTCAGCTTAAACTGGATGCGCTTGATTTTCTCCGGGCGGTAGAGCCGGCCTTCCTTTTTCTCTTCTTGCCAGATTATCTCCTCAACGAATCTGGACCGGGACTCTTTGTTCCTGGAACAGGCAGCATAAAACAAAAATACGTTCTCTGCAGACCCGAGCAGCCTCCGGAAATGGTACCGCATTATCTGTTCTTTTTTATGGTAGTGGGGCAGGCCCAAAATCGGGAATACCCCTTCCGGAATAAGCGACTCCCCCTTGTCTATTTTGGGCAGGACTCCCTCGTTAAGGTCTAAGACAAGCAGATTCCTAAACTTAAGGTTCCGCGTCTCGAGGAGGCCTAAAATCTGCAACCCCCGCAGCGGCGTGCCGGAGAACGGAATCTTTTCAAAAGAAAGGCTCATTTTGAGCAATTCGAAAAAAGCGGCCTTATCCTTAATTGGCTCGTCTTTAAAAAGGGAATTTCCCAGGCTATCGAGTATCTCCAGGAAGCGGCTGAAGGTTTCTCCGGAAAAAATATCCGAGTAAACCTTGCTTTTCTCCAATACGAAATAAAGAATCTCCTGGGTTGCCCGCACAAAATCAAGAAGAGTCGAGCAATCATCAAAAGCAAGGAGAAATTTTTGATGAATATTTTTTAACTGCTCCCGCAAGGCTGCCGGCTCAACCCGAGCCAGCCCGGAATCACGGATTAACTTCGCGGCGGCCTGGAAAATTAAAGAATCTTGTTCAATTTCTTCTAATTTTATAAATGGCTTTTTTTGCCGACCCGCGCTTTTGTCTATGCCCAGCAACGCCTCTTCGACCTTGTGAATTACTATACGGGTTATGTCCGCACTGAAATTGGCGTCTCCGATATTTTTAATGTACGGATGCATTATGACCTTTAAGTAATCTTTGGTATAGAAGCTTTCGTCCTGCCTCTTCTTTTCCAACAGCTGCATAATCATATCGATTAGCGCGTATATCGGAGTGCGTTTTAAAGGATAGCCCAAGGAAATATTGTAACCGTTCAACTCAGGAGGCAGGCCCTGGTAAAGCAAAGGCATCAGCGCGCCCGGTTGAGGCAAAACCAGGCAGGTATCTTCAAGGTCGCCTGTCTCCGATAGGACTCTCCTGACCGCCTCTAACTGGGAATGAGTATCGAAGCCTTCGTTAATGCGAATCCGGGGGGAAGTTTTCCCGGAACCGGCATCTCTGCCGGCGTCGTGGCTTTCTGTCTCGACCCTCTCAGGAGATATGCCAAAAAATTCCTCCAATTCCTCAAATATAGACCACTTATCATCGTCCCTCTGCCAGAAGAGAACAGCCAGGTCTTGATTAAGGAGATGTTTGATTATTTTTTTTTCGCAAGCATTAAGAGCAAAAAAGCCGACAAAATAGATTTTTCTGAATTCGCCCGGGGGAATAGCGTCTATCGACTGCGCTACGCGAAAATAATTAAAACCCTGGGTGGTAAGCTTATTTTCCTCCAGAAGCCTATGGAACTCTTGGTGTATTTGATTGATGTTCTCGAGCAAATGATTGATATAATCGGGCAGGGGCAGGCCGATTTGAGCATTCTCCTGCAAGTTTAATAATTGTTTCCAAGAAATCAGCTCTTTATCCAATTCCTCAAGGAATTGAAAAATTTTTTGCGCCCACAAGAAAAAATGTTCGAACTCCAATTGCTTCTGCCAATCAAGATAGGTTAGATTTAAATTCCGTATAATCTTATAAATCAAGAAGGAGGCGTCGATGAGGCTGATCGGCTGGCAACTCTGCCGGTGCTCACCGAGCCCGGCGCACTTTGCGGCAAGATGTTGAATAAATTCCTCGATAGAAAAGATCTTTGGAGGAAAGAAATGCCTTTTAATCCGGCTTGCCAAAGCTTTTCTTAAATAAAACTGCGGTCTCCTGCCCGGAAAAATAACAGCGAAAGGCGAAAGGTCGCAGGTTTCTGCGCCGCTCTCTTTTAAAAGAATGTCGGAGGCAAACTCAATAATGTCCGCTTCAAAGCCGACTGTGTATATCTTGCCCATTTCTGCTAAATCAACTGCGCCTTGGCGATTTTTCCGGTTGCGGTCTTAGGCAGGCTTTCTCTGAATTCAAAGAATTTGGGGATCTTGAACATCGCCAGATTCTTTCTCAGGTATTTAACTATCTCCCCCTGAGACAATTTCTCATTCTCTTTAAAGACAATAAATGCTTTGGGCACCTCGCCCTTAAATCTGTCCGTAACCCTGATAACGGCTGCTTCTTTAATCTTCGGGTGCTTAAGTAAAACCTTCTCTATCTCGGCCGGATAAACGTTTAAGCCCCGTACGTTAATCATGTCTTTTTTTCTATCCACTATGTAAATATATCCGTCCTCGTCGAGCTTGCTTAAGTCTCCCGTGTAAAGCCAGTCGGCTCTTATTGTCCGGGCTGTTTCCCCGTCTTTTTTAAAATACCCTTTCATAACATTGCGCCCTTTGACGAGCAATTCTCCGATTTCCCCCGGAGGCAGTTGGCTGTCTTCTTCGTTAACTATCTTGACTTCAATCTCTTCGAGGGGCAGTCCCACCGATCCCGGTTTCTTTAACCCCCGCATGGGATTTAACGACACGACCGGCGAGGCCTCGGTTAACCCATACCCCTCTAAAAGCGGAACCCTGAATTTCGCCTCAAATTCTTTTAAAACCTCCGCAGGCAGCGCCGCTGCGCCGGATATGCATATCCTCAACGGATCAATCATCCTTAAGACCCGCGAGGTAAAAACAGGCGGTATATGCATATGCACGAGGATATGGTAAATCGAGGGAATTGCTACAAAAACAGTTACCTTCTTTTTGATAACGTTCCTTATGACCTTGCGGAAGGGGCGGAGGGCGTCAATGACTGTAATGCCTGCGCCCCCGTAAAGCGGCATAAGCACGCACACCGTCCAAGCGAACGAATGAAACATAGGGAGAAGACAGATAAAATTATCGGTTTTTCTCAAGTTTATTGCGCCGGCGCACGCGGAGCAATTGGAAAGAAAATTACGGTGGGTAAGCATCGCCCCTTTGGGCTGGCCGGTTGTCCCTGAGGTGTAAAGAATCGAGGCTACGCTGTCACCGCTTATCTGCCCGGGCTTTAATACGGAAGTGGTTCTCTCGACGATTTCATAAAAATTCAGAGTATCCGCGGTTATGCCGTCCACCAGTATTATATATTTCAAATGCCGCAGTTTTTCTTTGGACGGCCTTATGATATCGAGATAGGCAAGAGAGGTCACTACGCAAGAAACATCCGCATCGCCGAGGATAAACTCCGTCTCCTTTTGTTTAAACATATTGTTTATCGGAACGACGATTGCGCCCGCTTTGATTATGCCGAAATAGGCGATGACAAATTCGGGAGAATTCAATAAGAAAACGGCGACTGTGCTGCCGCTTTCTACCCCCAGATTCCGCAACCCCTGGGCAAAGCGGTCTGAGAAAGACGAAAGCTGCCCATAAGTAATTTTTTTCTCCATGAAATACATGGCTGTTTTATCCGGCTTGGCTTCCGCGGTCATATTTAGCATCTCAACCAAATTCCGGGGTATCTCTTTTTTTGTCATAAGACAACCGCCCACATAATGAATGCGGCTAAGATCAGAATCATCAGCAATATCATCCAAATATTCTTTTTTCCCGCAGGAACCGCTTCTCCGCAGTAAAGACAAAACAGGCTGTCTACGGGGATGGGCTTGCCGCAATGAGGACATTTTTTCATATCTTGGGAATGCTCCTCGGGCAATTCGCTCTCTGCTTTAAAATTAAAATAACCGTCATTATCTGTATGCATCATTCGCCGATAATTTTTATCAATACCCGCTTTCTGCGCCGGCCGTCGAATTCTCCGTAAAAAATCTGTTCCCAGGGTCCGAAATCAAGTTTTCCTTCGGTTATTGCTACCACAACCTCCCTGCCCATAATTGTTCTCTTGAGGTGGGCATGGGCGTTGTCCTCTCCAGTCAGATTATGTTTATACCTGCTTACGCCTTCGGGGGCTAAATTCTCAAGCCAGGCTTTAAAATCCTGGTGCAGGCCTCCCTCGTCGTCATTAATAAACACGCTTGCAGTTATGTGCATAGCACAAACCAAACAAAGCCCCTCTTTTATCCCGCTTTCTCGCAGTGCCTTCTCTACCTCCGGGGTAATATTGACGAACTCCTGCTTATTTTTGGTATTAAACCATAGATATTTCCTGTGGGATTTCATAACCGCTCCTTTAGATTATCTTATAAATTACCTGGTTTAAGCTCCTCTTGGGCACATGCAAAGTTTCTTTTTCGTCCTTCCAGTATTTAACCGATTCTTTAAATTTTTCGACAACCGAAGACTCGGCCCGATAGCCCAAAGAGATAACCGAATCCAGGTTATAAGCAGCGGGAATATTTAGAATTTTCTTTATCTTATCCCGGTCAATTGCCTGCATCCAGCAGCTGCCGATACCCAGCTCCCAGGCAGCCAAAAGTATATTCTGGACCGCTGCTCCCGCGTCATAGGCCGCATATTGCGGCTGCGCTTTGGTCTTATTAACCAAAACCGCAATATAAGCAACCGGCCTTTTATCCTTCGGCGGCGTTCCGTAAGGAGCGATGTAACCCGCCCACCTAAGATGGACGAAGACCCGGTCACGGACCCTCCTATCCGCTACAATCACAAATCCCAAAGGCTGCAGATTCGCAGCCGAGGGCGCAAGCCGGGCTGCGTTGATTAACCTCTTTAGAATATATTTAGGAATCGGTTTCTGCTTAAAACGGCGAATTGTTCGACGGGAAATAATTGCCTTGTAAACTGCCGACTCTGCTTTGCCCATACTATTCTCCGATGAACTGTAAGATTATCTTTCTCTGCCGCGGCCTGTTGTCAAACTCGGCTAAGACAACCTGCTGCCAGGTCCCCAAAGTCAGCCTCCCCGCAGCAAAAGGAATTACCAAAGAGGGCCCTTGCAAAGCTGAGCGCAGGTGGCTGAACCCGTTGGCATCGCCCCAGGTTTCATCGTGGGCATAGCTCTTGCCGGAAGGGATGAGTTTTTCGTACAACTCTTTGATATCCGAAATTAAACCTGATTCGTATTCGAAGGTAGTTATGGCGGCAGTAGAGCCTACCACGAATACGGTTACGGTTCCGGCCTTAAGGCCGCTCTCTTGCAGTAAATCCTGAACCTGGCCGCTGATATTAACCAAATCTCCCGTTCCTTTGGTTTTTAAGTTTAGTTGTTTGGCAATCACTCTCATTTCTCCGGCTCCTTAATTTCTACGGAAATCTTCATGGCAAATTAACCAGGCGGGCGTCTTTTGTATCGAAATAAATCAGCCAGCCCTCGCATAATCTATCCGGATAAATCTCCTTTATCAAACCGGCGTATTCCCTGATCTGGTCTTGATGCTGCTGTTGATATTCTTCGCCGGTTTTATAATCAATGACCATAATCTTATCCTTTGCGAATACCAGGCGGTCAATCCGGTTAAGATTGCCCCGGCGGTCGGCTATCTCTTTCTCATTAAAGAACTTAAATTCGGGATTGAAAAAACTCTGCATTTTCGAATCCCCGAAGAAATCTATAAGTTGCCTGATTATCTCTCCGGAATAGGGATAATTGAATAAGCGGCAGGCATCCCTGATGTTCTGAATATACGAAGACGTATCCTTTAGAAAATCAAGGGGGGGAATCTGCGCTAAAAGGCAGTGAAGAACATCTCCGCGCTTGGCCAAAAATCTTCTTTTTGCAGAGAGGATTTTCCCCGCGGGCATCAACTGATCTTTAAGTATGCTTTTAAATAATTCCTGCGGCAAGGTCCCGGCCGGCTTAATCTTCTTTTGCGATTCCTCTGCCGAAATTTTAAGCCTCGGCGTCGAAGCCAACCTCTTGCCGAACTCCAGCAGATTCTTATCCTGTTGCCGGCCGAGCAATAAAGAAATCGAGGGGTTGATTCTCCGGTTGATTTTGCCGGACAAATATATATAAAGCTCGCTGGCAGCGCGGGTAAGGCCGACGTAAAGACAGTTCAGCTCGTCAAGAAACGCCTGAAAATACTCTCTCTGGTAAATAGACGCCAATTTTGAATGCTTCTGGCAAATTTCTTTTTGCAAATACAAGAGGTAAAGCCCCTCGGGGGTTTCGTGGACAATCTTGGGAGCCTCAAAAGCAGCCTCGCCGACCTTGACCTCTAACGCCGCATAAGGCAAGATTACTACGGGCGAGGACAGCCCTTTGGCCTTATGGATGGTGAGTATGTTAACCGCGTCCAGGCCCAAAGGAAGTTGAACGAAAAGCTCTTCCTCCTCAGCGTCCTCAAACCAGTCCAGAAAATCAGGCAGAGAATTCTTGCCCTGCTCCTGTAAATCGTTTAGTATTTCCAGAAGGCGCCGGGTAAATCCGGTAAGTTCGGGAAAGTTTTCTTCAATCTTAAATTTAATCAAGATGGTTTCGGCTAAATCATAAACGGGGAGAAACCCTACGGCATTGAATAAATAATGTAAAAATTCCTCCCAGACCGCGGGGTATGCCGAACGGAACCGGGTGTATAAAACACCCTCTTCTTCATTGACTCTTGAATTTTCCAGCCAAAACTGGATTTCCCCGGGATTCAGTTGCGTTGCCCTGGCGAAAATATCGCTCAAAATAAAATCGGCAAAACAAAGATTATCAATCGGAGAATTTAAGAATTTAAGCAGGGAGATAATCTGGCGGATAACGTAATTCTGGCGGATACTCACTGTGCGGGCAGCGCAAACAGGAAATCCCTGCTCCAGAAGAAAACAGGCTAATCTCTGCGCGTCCTGATTATTCCGCACCAGAATTAAAATATCCCGGTAATTAAATCTTTCCCTCAGTTGAAGGATATTTTGTTTTAACGAAGCGTCCAGGCCTTCCCGGGTCTGTTGTTTATTATCGCCGCTGATTACTTCTATCCTGACGTAGCCGCCCTGGCGCCCCTGCCCCGCGGGCTTCTGCTGACTATCTCTAAAAACGTCCAGAATCTTTTGCCTGTATTCGCCGGTTAGTTCGGTTGCGTCGGTTAGGAATCTCCCTAAATTTTCCTGGCTGAATACAGAATTATTAAAATCCACGATTATCCTTTGGGAGCGATAGTTACTAAGCAAGACCTCGTCGTAAATTTTAGCCACCCTGTTGCTGAACCGCGCTTTGATTAAATCGAACAACTCTACCTCCCCGCCGCGGAAGCGGTAAATCGCCTGCTTTTTATCCCCGACATAGAAAAGAGAGCCGCCCTTTGAAAGCGCGTCTTCCACCAAAGCCTGGATATTCTCCCACTGCAAAATGCTCGTATCCTGAAACTCGTCAATTAGGTAATGGTAAAGCACCAGGGATAACTTATAATAAATCTCGGCGGGTATGAGTCCTTCGCTGGTTAAAAATTGCCTGGCTTTTTTATTTAACTCATCGAGGAAGACGATTCTCTTGCGCTCCTTAAAATCCTCAAAGCGCTGGCGGAACGGGCTAAAGACCTTAAGGTAAAAGTTATATCTTAACCAGACAAACTCGTGCGCGTAATTATTGAATTGCCTGTTCAGCTTATTCCATTGCCGGACTAAATCAGCATCAGGTCCGCCGCCGGCGTTTTTAAGGATTACTCCCTTGCCGGGCTCGAGAGATTTATAAGCGTAACGGTTAAAGCTTTTTAGAAAATCCGGGCCTGAATTCTCCAGACAAGACGAAATACCTTTGGTAAAACTCCTGCTGATTTTTGCTCGTTCGTTTAAAGACGAAACAAACCGCCTGAGTTGTTCTTTAAGGTCGCTTTCTTCCCGGATTAAGTCGGCGTCCGCAGCGATATCCTGAAAAAGCTTTGCTCTGCCGTTTTCCTCCCGATAAAATCTAATCAAAAGGCTGAGCAAGAGCTTTTTGGGACTCCAGTGCCTCTGTCCTTCGACGATTAGAAAATGATTTAAGAATCCTTCAAAGAGCCCGGAGGTCTCAGGGTCCGTGATAATTTGATCCAAAAAATCATCCAGAACATATTCTAAGTAAGGCCGCGGCTGAGATATGATTTCGTAATCGGGAGGTAGTTTGAGTTCGAGGCTCGAGGCAATCAGGAGGCTATGCACAAAACTGTCGATTGTGCGCACGGCAAAGTCAGAGTAATTTTGAATAATCTCGTCCACAATCTGCATCGCCCGAGACGATTCGCTTTGCTTTCCAGACCCCTTTTTAAAAGATTTTTCTAACGGAGCCAAAGACTTGGCCTTAAGCATTTTTAAGATTTCCTGCCTCATCTGGTCGGCTGCTTCGTTGGTAAAGGTAACCGCGATGAGGTTGCGGAAATTAAACGGCGCGGGCGCCTTGTCGGAATAGCGCAGCAGAAAATCCACATATCGCTCAGCCAGCTTTCTTGTTTTTCCGGAGCCGGCGGAGGCTTCGTAAACGAAGATGTGAGGGAATTCCAGCTTCATAAAGGTGAATCTTTCTCTATAGCTTCGGAATCGGCTTCCAGGCCGGGGATACGGGAAAGCGTGCCCTTCATTGTGGCGAGGTTAGTAAGCCTGCCCCCCAAGACAACCAGCGTAAAAATTATACCCAATAAAATAAATCCCAAAATAATTAATGTTGCGGTCAACACGATTGACTCCCCTTTTTGTTTTATTATACCACAGTAATAAGCAAGGGCGAATTTTCGGGATTGTCCAGCTGGCCCAGGCAGTGGGGTCTCGGCTAAAAGCTGGGCTCGATGCAGAGAATCCTATGAGCCTTCCAACCCTTCAGCCCTCCCTGTATAAAGGAAAGATTGGTCAGATATTTCAACTTGCACCAGGTAAGAAATTGGCTTTGCGGCTCCATTGAAAAGTTCCACTTCACGTATTGGAAGACAAAAAACAGAAAGAGAATCAGAAATATCCAGGTGAATATTCCCCAGGAGAAAATCAGCCCGAGAAGAAACAGCAAGCCCATTACGTGCATCAAATGAAAGTTGCCTAAATAAATAAAACCTTTAAGCGGCAGGGGAAGCGTAAAACTCGGTTTTGCATTCAAGAGCTGAAGAATTACCTCCAGTCCGTTCTTATTTACATATTTGTCAATCAAGGGGGCGTGCGCCTGGCCGTAAGTCATCCACACTTTCCTCAAAGACTTCAGGTCTGCGCGGTGCATGTGTTTGACCTCTGCCTTAGGGGCAAAATAGAATTTCCATCCGTTCTTCCGGTGTTGGAAACTTAAGTCCATATCCTCCCCGGTCGGCTTATCCCAGAATTTAATTCCCAGCTCTTTAATGGCTTGCGAGCGGTAAGCGACATTGCAGGTACCAAAAAAATAAGCCTTGTGTCCTCCTATATCCGAAGGCCGGGGGTTTTTGGGAAAGTCGGGAAAGTAACCCTCTTTGATAAATCCGTAGCGGGGAGAAACCATATTAAAGCGAAAGTGTTGACACCAGGCTTCGACGAGGTTTTTGGGGTCAACTTTTAATGTATAAACTTCCCCCCCCACTGCGGCGATCTTCGAATCCTTCCGAAAGTGCCTCAAGATTTCCCTGACCCACTCCTTGCACGGCGCGCAGTCGGCATCGGTAAAAAACAAGTATTCGCCTTTGGCAACCTCAAGGGCCTTGTTGCGGGCATAGCCGGGAGAAGGACAATCGGCTATCTGGACAAGTTTGATAAAAGGGTAATTTTTCTGCCATTCTTTGATAATCTCGACGGTCTTATCGGTCGAGCCTCCGTCGGCAAAAATAATTTCCCACAGCTCTCGGGGATAATCCACGTTTAGCAAATATTCAAACGTCTTTACAATGGTTCTTTCGAAGTTCTTCACGGGGATAATGACTGAGACAAAAGGTTCCTTATCCATAAACCATCCTTTGTTATTATTTTCTCTAATCTCCCGGCGCCGGCCGGAACTTCAAATAACTCTTCGCAACTATACCCTTATGCTCGTAACCAACGCCAGCATTAAAACCGTGATGACCAAGAGAGTTAACCCCAGAATTACCCTTGCCCTCGTCTCCAATACTTTCTCCAGCTCTACCGTGGGGCGCAATCTATCCATAATTTTGCTGACTGTTATAAGAACTTTCGGGCCGAAAAGAAAAGACAGCGCAATTAACAAACCGATTACGTTGCAGATTATGCTTATATTTCTTAGAAAAACCAGCCATCCCGTCTCGGTCATACCCGCCTCCTTTTTAGTAAGATTTTACCATTTAATTATTCTTGAATCGAACACCGGACCTTCTCTGCAGACAGTTTGAAAACCTCTGTGGGTATTAACCATGCACCCCAAACATACGCCTAAACCGCAAGCCATATATTCCTCTAAAGAAATTTGCGACGGCACATTGCACTGCCTGGAAATCAGGCTAACTTCCTTGAGCATCGGCTCTGGGCCGCAAGCGTAAATTATCGTCTCACGTCCCAAGTCACAGGTCACAGGTTTTTTTAATTTTGCACCTGCGACATGGGACATGCGACGTGCGACTAATATCTTCTTAAGTAAATCTGTAACCTTGCCTTTAAAGCCGGCTGAGCCGTCATCTGTGGATATTTTAACACTGCAGCCCAGTTTTGCAAACTCTTTTTGAGATAAAATTTCTTTTTTTGTGTTTGCGCCAATTAAAACTAGCGGATAGCGGATAGCGGATAGCGGATAGGACTCAATTATTCTTTGGGCAAGAAACAATAATGGCGCAACGCCCATACCCCCACCTACCAAAATAGCGGATAGCGGATAGCGGATAGCGGATAGGTTAAATCCGTTTCCTAAGGGACCCAAGATATCCAAGTACTCGCCCGGCTTTTTCTCCGACAAAATTTTTGTTCCCTTACCCACTACTTTATACAGAATCTCTATGCTGTCTGCCTTGGGGTTTTTTCTTTTTATGTCAAGCGTCGACTGTGAACCGTTAACTACCCTATGAATACTG
>JBDRMR010000056.1:0-17713 GCA_043812035.1 Candidatus Omnitrophota bacterium | reverse complement strand
TGTCAACTAAGATAATCGAGTAATTTACTTATAGTCGGCTTAAGGTTTTTTCTGTGAACAATCATATCAATAAGGCCGTGCTCAAGAAGAAATTCGGAACGCTGGAACCCTTCCGGCAATTTCTGCCTTATGGTTTGTTCGATAACGCGCGGGCCGGTAAAGCCTATCAGCGCCCTGGGCTCCGCTATAATAATATCTCCCAACCCGGCAAAGGAAGCCATCACCCCGGCCATTGTGGGATTCGTTAAAACCGAAATATAGGGCAGGTTCGATTTGTGGTGATATTGCAGCGCCGCCGAGGTCTTTGCCATCTGCATCAGGCTGAACATTCCTTCCTGCATCCGCGCTCCCCCCCCGGAGCCGGATACGATAATTAAGGGAAGCTTTTGCTCCGTCGCCCGCTCGGTGGCGCGGGTAATCTTTTCGCCGACCACCGAACCCATAGAGCCCATAATAAAACGGGAGTCGGTAACCCCAAATACTATCCGCTTGCCGCCCAGGAGCCCTTCGCCGACGACCGCTGCTTCCTTTAAGCCGGTAACCTCCCGGTCTTTTTGAAGCTTCTCCAGATAACTTTTAGGGCCTTTAAATTCCAGGGGGTCGGTCGAAGAGATTTCTTTATCGTGTTCCCGGAACGTGCCGGGCTCAAGCAGTAAATTTATCCTTTCCCACGCGCCTAATACGAAATGATAGTTACATTTCTGGCAGACCTTAAAGTTTTCTTCGAGATTTTTGTTGTAAATCGGCTGGCCGCACCCTTCGCACTTCGTCCAGAGGCCTTCCGGCATTTCTTTTTTTCTTATACTGACTATTGTATATTTAGGTTTTCCAAATAGAGCCATTTTCAATGAGCACGCAACTTACGGAACAAAGTAAACGTAAGTTGCTGTGCGAGATTCTTCACTCTGTTCAGAATCGCCCATCGAGTCCTGAGCGACCCTTCGGCAGGCCTCAGGGTCGTCCTGAGCGAAGCGAAGGACGAAGCGAAGGGCGAATCGTGTCCTCGTTAAATTTATACATCACCAGCCCCGAAGGGACCTTGGGATAGAAATAAGTAGTCTTGGCCGGCAATTTTTTACCCGCCCTTGCTAAATATACGACGTCGCCTATTCTTGCCGGTTTAAGAAAGAAAACCGCGGACGACTTTTCCGCATCCGCCCGGCTTACCAAATCCCGGGCATTTGCGCTGAAAATAATCCTTTCCTTATCTTCGGGCTCTATGCCCAGTATTTCCTTTAGCACCAAACAATTTAAAAGGCAGATGTCCAGGCGGCGGTACTCCTTATCTATTTTATTTAAATATCGATGCTTTTTCAAAGTAAAAATGTAAAAATTTTTGCCGCGGTACATACCCAGCGCCCTTTGCTTTGAAGCCCCGGAGCGCAAAAGGTCAAAAACTTCCCTGCGGCTGCTCTTGCGCAGCCAAAAATATCTTTTAAACTTCTCCACCGGGAACGCCTCTATGCTTTTCACCAGCCGGAAGACAGGCCTGATAACCAAACCCGGCGACTGCAAAGAACAAAAATACGCCATAATATAATCAAAATCTTCCCTGCCCTGAAGCCCGCGCCCCGATTTCCTGCGTATCATATCGCGGTAACTTAAAGAGACCTCGTAACGGTGGTGGCCGTCGGCTATGAAAAGGGTCTTTTTCGCCATTATTTTTTCTATTTTTTTCAAAACACCGGGCGAGCTCAATTTCCACACCGCGCCGGCATTATTTTCCCGGTCGCGGAACCGGATTAAAGGCTTCTCCGGCAGGACGTATTTTTTAAAAATACCCTGGATAGACCGGCCGTGGTCGGGGAACAAGACGAATATGGGCTCAAGGTTTGCGCACACCTTTAGTAAAAGCTTAAACCTGTCCTCTTTGGGCTCCACGCGCGTATGTTCGTGCCCGTATATCGAAGAGTTGCCCCCCAGGCGCAGACGGCCGATAAATCCCAGGCGGCGGTATTTTTGGCTATCTATCCGATACTCCTGTTGGCAGAAATACATTGCCGGCTCGCTGCCTTTAAGGAGAACCCGCTTTTGCAGCCATTTACGAAACAGGCGCCCGGCTTCCCGATAGCGGTCTCCTCCCGCAGCGGCTTCGGGGAGGGTCAGGTGAACCATATTGTACTTTGAAAAGCGGCGAAAAGCCTTTGCCTGAACAGGGCTGATTATATCGTAAGGCGGGCAGATTACTTTACGGGGCGAGTTTGACCTGTTGAAATTATAAATAACCGCTTTAAACGGCTTTACTTCAGTCATCGGTAAACCCCGCGGCGGTAGATTACGGCGCCCAGGACGATACCCAGGCCGTCAGCCAGAACATCGAATAGGGAACTCTCCCTTCCGGGAACGAAACTCTGATGAAACTCGTCGCTGACGGCATAAAGCAAGCTGACTAAAATGGCCAAAAACAGCCCTGCCGCGTTACCGGAAAAGCCGAAGCGGGAATTTTTTAGCGCCCGGCTCAGCAACAGGCCGAGGAGCGCGTATTCAAATATGTGGAAGAGGATATCCTGGCAAGCGAAGAGAGCCGGTATGCCGGAGCCGGGTATGGAAGAAACAAAAAAAATAAAACCCGCCCATAGAGCGACAGGCAGCCAGTATTTAATAAACCTTTTCATCAGGATTTTGTATTTCCGCTCTCAGCAGCCTTGCCTTCGTCCGGCTTCTTGTTTCCGGCTTTACTGTCCCCCCGGGCTTTCTGACTGCGATTTTCTCCGGCGGTTTGCAAAGGCTTGGTTTTGCGGTAATCCGTAGCGTAAAACCCCGGCCCCCTGAAGATTATTCCGCTGCCTGCCCCGATTAACCGGCGCACCGCCTTATGGCATTCAGGACAAGTCTTCAGCGGCGCATCGCTCATCTTCTGAAATATTTCAAAGCGGTGCCCGCATTTTAGACATTCATATTCGTAGGTAGGCATATTACTTAAAGGTTTTCTTTATTTTGTCCACAATCGATTCTTTCGCGTTTATTTCTTCCCCGGAAAGCCGGGCGAACTCCTCAATGAGCCTTTTCTGCTCCGGGGTCAGATTTGCGGGAATTATCACATTGACCTTAACCAACTCGTCGCCGCTGCCCCTGCCGCGCAAATCCGGGATGCCTTTGCCTTTTAAGCGAAAAACCCGGTTGGGCTGGGTCCCCGGCGGTATCTTCATCTTTACGCTGCCGTTGAGGGTCGGGACCACAATCTCGTTTCCTAAAATCGCCTTTGCAAAGCTGATGTCTACTTCGCAAATAATATCGTTGTTATGCCTTTCAAATATGCGGTGCGGCTTTACGCTGATGGCTACGTAAAGCTCGCCCCGGCTGACTGCGCCCGCCTCTCCTTCTCCGCGGACTCTCAAGTGAGAGCCGGTGTAAGCGCCGGCAGGAATCTTTATGTTTATTTTCTTCGTTACCTTAGTCCTTCCCGCGCCGCCGCATTTCGCGCAAGGGGCAGTTATGACCGTGCCCTGGCCTCTGCAGCGCGGGCAGGTCTGGGCTATCTGAAAAAAGCCGCTGGAAACCGCAACCCTGCCGGCCCCGCGGCACTGAGGACAGGTTGATTTTTTTGTTCCCGGCTTTGCTCCGGTCCCCTGGCAGGTTTCGCAGGTTTCGTAACGGCTGACCTGAATTGTTTTTTCGGTACCCGAAGCCGCTTCCTCTAAAGTTATATCTACCTGCATCTCCAGGTCTCTTCCCCTTCTCCGCCTGCCTTGTCCTCTTCCGGTCGAAGTGCCGAATATGTCAAAACCTAAACCGCCGAAGATTTCCTCGAAGATGCTTCCCCCGAAGCCGAGGTCGCTCAAATCCTCGAAGATGCTGGAGAAATCAGCGCCCCTGAAGATATCCTCGGAGGTAAACCTCTGGTCTATTCCGGCGTGGCCGTACTGGTCATAGAGCGCCCTCTTCTGCGGGTCGGAAAGCACCGCGTATGATTCCGAGATTTCCTTGAATTTCTCCTCGGCTTCCTTTTTCTGATCCGCAGGGACGCGGTCGGGATGAAAGCGCAGCGCAAGCTCCCTATACGCCTTTTTTACCTCATCCAGGCTTGCGCTTTTTGACACTCCCAATATTTCGTAATAGTCGCGCTTGGTAGTCATTATAGCTCATAGCTCATAGCTCATAGCTCATAGTTTTGTTTTTACTATGAGCAAAGAGCTACGAGCTAAGTGTTTTTATTTCTTACCCTCGTCCTCTTCCTTGTATTCCGCGTCGATAATATCTTCGTCTTTTTTCTTTTCCTCCGGCCCTTCCTTGGGCTGCTCTTGCTCTGCCTGAGCCTGCGGGCCCTGGCCCTGCTGCGAAGCTCCCTGTTGCTTTGCCGAGGCTTGTTTATATACCTCTTCCGCCAGCTTGTGCGACGCCTTGGTTAAATCCTCCATCCCTTTCTTTATTCTGTCAACGTTTCTGTCTTTTATCGCCTGCCTCAGGTCATTCAGCCTGGATTCTATTTCGGCGCGCTCGCCCTGGCTTACCTTATCGCCGAATTCCTTAAGGGACTTTTCGGTGGCATAGGCTAAAGAGTCCGCCTGGTTGATTGCCTCCACCTCTTCTTTTCTCCTGGTATCCTCGGCGGCAAACTTCTCGGCCTCTTTTACCATTTTGTCGATTTCCTCTTTAGAAAGCTTCTTGGGAGCGGTTATGCGGATAGACTGCTCCCTGCCCGTGCCTAAATCCTTGGCGGAAACGTGGACAATACCGTTGGAGTCGATATCAAAGGTTACCTCTACCTGCGGCACTCCGCGGGGCGCCGGAGGGATGCCGACTAAATCGAACCTTCCCAGCTCGGTATTGTCGTTAGCCATCGGGCGCTCGCCCTGCAAAACCCTGATTGTAACCGCGGTCTGGTTATCCGCAGCGGTAGAGAAAATCTGGCTTTTTCTGGTGGGTATGGTAGTGTTTCTTTCGATGAGCTTCGTAGACACTCCTCCCAAAGTCTCGATGCCCAGAGAAAGCGGCGTAACGTCCAGGAGCTGGATGTCTTTGAATTCTCCCTTTAGCGAAGCTGCCTGGATGGACGCTCCCAGAGCCACGCACTCCATCGGGTCAACGCCCCGCTCAATCTTTTTGCCCACGAAACCTTCGACGAATTTCTGGACGATAGGCATCCTTGTGGGGCCGCCGACCATAATTATCCGGTCGATGCCCCGGGGCTGCAGCTTTGAGTCGGAAAGCGCCTGCTCCAACGGATGGCGGCACCGCTCGATAATCGGGTTGATTAATTCCTCCAGCTTTGCCCTGGTAATGCTCCTGGTCAGATGCTTCGGCCCTGCGGCGTCGGCGGTGATAAAAGGCAAATTAATGTCGGTTGTCAGGGTGCTGGACAACTCAACCTTTGCCTTTTCCGCGCCCTCCCTCAAGCGCTGCATTGCCATCTTATCGTTCCTTAAATCGATGCCCGTCTCTCTCTTGAACTCCGCGGCAATGTAGTCAATCAGAACATTATCCATATCCGTCCCGCCGAGCTGGGTGTCGCCGCTGGTCGCTTTGACCTCAAAGCCGCTTGTCTTCTGCGACTCGGAATACCACATTTCCATAATGGTAACGTCCAGCGTGCCTCCGCCGAAATCGAACACCATTATCTTCTGCTCTTTCTGGGCTTTGTCTATTCCGTAAGCCAGGCAGGCAGCGGTGGGCTCGTTTATAATCCGCAGCACTTTCAATCCGGCAATCTCGCCAGCGTCTTTCGTGGCGGTCCTCTGGTTATCGTCAAAGTAAGCGGGACAGGTAATAACCGCCTCCTCGACTTTATCGCCCAGATAAGCCTCGGAATCCTGTTTTATCTTCTGCAGGATAAACGCGGATATCTGCTGGGGGGTGTATTCCTTGCCGAAAACCCTGAATTTATGCTCCGTGCCCATCTTGCGCTTGGCTGCCATAATTGTCCCTTCGGGGTTAATCGCTGCCTGACGCCGGGCCGGCTCGCCGACCAATCTCTGCCCGTCCTTGGTGAACGCCACCACCGAAGGAAAGGCTTTTCCCGAAGCCACGCCCGCGCCTTCGGCCGAAGGAATTATTGTAGGCCTGCCGCCTTCCATAATCGCGGACGCCGAGTTTGACGTCCCTAAATCAATGCCTATTGCCTTAGCCATTTCTAAGCACCTCCTTAATGCTGTTCCTTATCATCTGGCTTTAGTTTTTGCTCGTTATCCTCTGATTTCTCTTCTACGCGTTTTTTTGCAACCTTAACCTTTGCGGTCCTGATTACCCGTTTGTTCAGCATATAGCCTTTTTGCAACTCTTCCACTACCGTATCTTCGGGATATTCGTCCGTCTCGATTTTAAACAATGCCTCGTGATAATTCGGGTCGAAAATATCGCCTTTTGCCTCTATGGCAGAAAGCCCGCTCTTCTTAAGCAAGTCGTAAAGGTGCGCCAGCACCATTTCAACGCCCTTTAAAAAAGCGGAAAAGTCCTCGTGTTTTTCCTGGGCCAGCTCCACCGCGCGTTCCAAATCGTCCACCACGTTCAATAAGTCCGTTATTAAGGCCTCGTTTGCGTAACGCGCAAACTCCTGCCTATCCCGCTCCAGGCGCTTGCGGAAATTGTCGAAATCCGCCTGCAGTCTCAAGATTCTTTCCCCGGACTGCTCGGCTTCCTGTTTCAATTGATTGTATTCCTCTTCAGTCAAGGTAATCGTCTTCTGCTGCTCTTTCTTCTCTTTTCTAAACTCTTGTTTTTTCTGTTCAATATCCTTTTCCATAGTCCTTGCCGCTTTTAAATGATTTAAGGATTGATTATAGCTGGCCTAAAGTCTCGCTCAATACCTGGGAGATGAAGTCGAGGGCCGGGATAATATGGTCATAATTCATCCGGCGGGGCCCTAAAACCGCCAACCTACCGTTCTGTTTTTTGCCTCGTCGGTAAGTGGAGACAACTAAGGAGCAGGTATCTATTTCCGGACAGCCTATTTCGCTGCCGATATATACCTTGGTCGTTTCGCTAAAATCGCGGTTTATAATCTCCAGCAACCTCTTTTTTTCTTCCAGCATCCTGATAAGCATCCGGATTCTTTCCGAGTCTTGAAACTCCGGCTGCTCAAGAATATAGCTCAGCCCTCTGTAAAAGAACTTATCCTCCCATTCCAGGAGGGATACAATCCCGGCGTAGCGCGTAATTATGGAGATTATCTCCGACGTTTTCTCCAAAACGTCTTCCAGGCGCTCAATCTTATTTTTATATTCATAGAGTATTGACTTTTTTTCCTTATCAAGGAGCGCTATCTGCCCCATCAAAAAATCCACATAGTAGCGGTAGCCTTTGTCCGTAGGCACTCTGCCCGCGGAAGTATAAGGATGAGCGAGGTACCCGTCCTCCTCCAGCTCGGAAAAAATATTGCGCACCGTAGCCGAGCTTAAATCAAAGTCCTTGGCTAACGACTCGGAGCTTACCGGCGCCGCCGAGTTGATATAGGAGTTTACGCTCGCCGACAAAACCATGTTCCTGCGTTTAGTCCTGTCAATTACTCGCACCATAGCTAGATAATTTTAGCACAAAATCCATTATAGTCAAGTGCCGCTTAAGATTAGCCCTTTAACTTTCTAAACGCTAACTTATAAGAATTTTCGAGGACAGAATGATTAAACAGCACCATTAAAATTTTTTAGATAATCTAATCGATTATTTCAACCTCTTTAAATTTCAATATATTAGGCAATTGGCTAAGCGGGATATTAATCTCTAATTTTACCTTATCGAACTCAAAGTCTCTTTTCGATACCTTTGCCTGGCGGTAGATATAATCGACAATATCCATACGGCTCAGGGGCACTGAAAGCGTAATTTTCTTCATCCTGGGCTCCTGAAAGCCTTCTATCTTTTTTATCAGCTCATCCAAATTTTGCCCGGCTTTTGCCGAAATACAAACCGAATTGGGAAATTTCTCTTTAAGCCAAGACAGCCAGGGCTTATCTTCGGTGAGGTCAATTTTATTTAACGCGGTAATTACGGGCTTATCCTGGCACTCAAGCTGCGACAAAACCTCCGTAACCGCAACGTTGTGCTCCTGTATCCGGGGATGATTGGCGTCCAAAACATGAATTAAAAGGTCCGCCTCCGCTACCTCTTCCAGCGTTGCGCGGAACGCTTCAATCAGGTGATGGGGTAACTGATGCAGAAATCCCACCGTATCCAGCGCGATTATCTTAGCGCCGGACGGCAATTCCAGCCGCCGCGAAAGCGGGTCCAGAGTAGTAAACAGGCTATTCTCTACCTGTTGGCCCGCCCCGGTCAATGCGTTCAGCAGCGTAGATTTTCCCGCGTTGGTATAACCCACCAAAGCAACGCAAAATACCCCTTCTTCCTTTCTCTTCTTGCGCAAGAGCTTCCTGTGCGTGATCAGGTGCGTTAAGTCTTCCTTTAATTTAAAAATCCTTTTTCTGATACGCCTGCGGTCAACCTCTAATTTTTGCTCGCCGGGACCTCTTGTGCCTATGCCGCCGCCTAACCGGGAAAGGATAACCCCACTCCCTACCAACCGAGGCAACAGATATTCCAGCTGAGCCAGTTCAACCTGCATATTCCCTTCGGGAGAATGAGCGTGTTTGGAAAAAATGTCCAAGATAAGCTGAGTCCGGTCGATTGTCTTTTTGCCGATTACCTCTTCCAGATTGCGCTGCTGCGTCCCGGAAATGTCGTGGCTGAAGATTACGGTATCAATGTCTTCTGCCTGGCACAACAGCGTAATCTCTTCCGCTTTTCCTTTGCCGATAAAAAGGTCGGGCGTAGGTTTCTCCCGGGGGCAAAAGACCTGCCCGCCAACATAGCCGCCCGCTGTCTTTACCAGCTCCTCCAATTCCCTGGCCGCGTCTTGCCTGGGCCAGTAATTCCTTTCCGTCTTTAACTCAATTATCACCAACAAACACTTTTCCATTAATTTTTCGAGTGCCTCCTGTTTTTAATAAAACAAGGCATACCTCAAAAACAGGCCTATCAGAGCGGAGAATGCCAGGTTAAAAATAAAGTCAGGCGCAAATCAGTATTTTTCCGGATAAAGCCTGCTTAGCTGCCTGGAGAGCATTTTCCTGCGGCTGGCAGTAAAATTGATAAAGCTCACCCCCACTCTGTAGCTGGGCGTGCCTACCATTCTTTCCGCCCAGACAACCTTGCCTATGCATTTGATTCTGGCGGAGGCAATCTCGATTTCCAAATCCAGATAGGTCCCCACCGGAAGATACTGCCTGGTGAGAAAAAGGAGGCCTCCTGCGCTTATATTAGAACTCTCGACCCTGTTAAATTCCAGGATGTCCAAATCGTAAGGAGTAGCCTTGTCCTCCGCCTTGATTCTTTCCTTAAAGATTCTTTTCTGGAGAATAATCTGATAGCTTATCGAAATCTTTAAATCCAGGCGCTTATATCTGCGCCTCTCGTGTTTGTAAAGCTCGTTTTTTACGAAGGCGCTTACTATGCTTTTATCCAGATGTCCCGCTTTTACTTCCTGTTTTAGTATCTTCAGCGCTTCGGCTGTGCTCAAGTGCTTTTTATAGGGCCTGTCAAACGAGACCAGCGCGTCGTAAATGTCCGCCACGGTTATAATCCGGGCGAGGATATTTATCTGCTTTTTTTTAAGGTTAAACGGATAGCCGCTTCCGTCGAGAAACTCGTGATGCTGCGAAGCAATTAACGGTATGAGCCTGCTTTCTCTGGAAAAAATGATATTTTTAAGAATACGCAGGGTGTACAGGGGGTGCTTTCTTATAAGCCTGTATTCCGGAGTGGTTAGCCTCTGCCTTTTGCGTAGAATCCTGTCCGGAATACCAATTTTACCTACGTCGTGCAGATACGCGGCGTATTCTATAATTTTTATTTCCTCGGATGAGCAACCAAGCTCCCGCGCGATTCTAACCGAAAGGTAGGCTACGCGGTGGGAGTGCCCGGCGGTCGTGGGGTCTTTTGCGTCTATCGCTCCTGCCAGAGCATATAGAGTGCTCCTGAAGAGGGTTTCGTTCTCCTGAAGCAGCCGCATATTTTCAAGGGCTACGGATATATAAAAACACAGACTCCTGAATGCACCCTCGTCGCCCTTTGTGAAGCAGCCCACTCTTTTATTAAGGACCTGCAAAACTCCCAGAAGCCGGCTGTCTCTGCCCAAAATAGGCGCGCAGAGCACCGACCTTGTGCGGAAGCCGGTTTTTTTGTCGATTTGCTTGTCGAAAAAAGCGCACTTGTAAGCGTCTTTTATGTTAAGCAGCTTCTTTTCCGAGGCAGCCTTTCCGGCTATACCCCTGGCAAGCGGAACCCTTATTTCCTTTATTTCCAGCTCGGAAGCCGCATAGCTCCATAGCTCGCCGGAATCCTCATTGAAGAAATAAAAGGTGGCCCTTTCTGCGTTTAAAATACTTTTTATTCTGTCTACGAACTTCTCCAGCAGGGTTTCGACGTTCTTTTCTCTGAGTATATCTTCGGCTATCTTGTTCAAGGGAACCGTTTTTTTCATCGCAAATTATATTATAATGACGCGCCGCCGGAAGTCTACATCTTTTTACGACTCTTACCTTCCAATGCTCCCTGGAGCGAGAAGGGAATAATCCTTTTATCGGCGCTGGTTAAAGCAACCCAAATCAGGCGCTTGTCCTTCCTGAACCAGGTTAACTGGCGCTTGGCGTATTGACGGGTATGCTTCCCGATTAAATCCTTTGCCTGTTCTAAACTATACCTTCCCTCCAAATAGCCTTTTACCTCGTTTATGCCGATTGCGCAAGATGCGGTCTTGCTTAATTTCCTTTTCAAAAGGCGCCTGACCTCATTAACCAGCCCTTTTCCGAACATTCGCCGGACCCGTTGATTGATATTAGCGTAAAGCTCTTGCCTGGGCCGCGTCAGACAATAAATTTTTACTTCATAATCCCGGCTCAGACCTTTTCGCTCCCTCTGCCATTGGGAAATCGGCTTTTTCGTCTTTATATAAACCTCTAATGCGCGAACAATTCTCTTTAAATCATTGGGATGAATCTTCGCCGCTGCCCCGGGGTCGACTTTCATCAGGCGTTTATAAAGAGCCTTTGAGCCGCCTATTTTGGCGCGGCGATAAAGCGACTTGCGTATCTTTTTGTCCTCTCCCGGCCCTTGAAATATGCCGTCTAAAACCGCGCCGGCATAAAAACCGGTTCCGCCCACGAACATAGGTATTTTTTCCTTTTTCAGGATTGCCTTGATTGCTTTGAGCGCGTAACGCCGGTAAAGCGCGGCGTTAAATTCCTTTTCAGGCGGGATTATATCAATAAGATGGTGGGGCACTCTTTTTCTTGCGGAGGGCGCGGGTTTGGAACTTATAATGTCCATCCCCTTATAAACCTGCATTGAGTCGCAGGAGATAATCTCGGCGTTGAGCTTTTTGGCGAGCTTCAGAGCAAGCTCTGTCTTGCCCGCGGCAGTCGGTCCGAGCAGAAAGATTATCCCGGGCTTAGTCATTTAATCGCTTTCTTCTTGATATCTCCTTTTGAAGATTTAACACGAGCCCGTGCCTTCTCTCTTTTTCTTTTCTTGGCACATCGTCGGGAAGGCCTTCGGCCTTGGTGTGCGGGCGGGGAGAATATTTAAAGATATAGGCGGAATCAAACTCCGCTTCTTTTACTAAATTATACGTATCTTGAAAATCTTCTTCGGTCTCGCCGGGGAAACCCACAATCACGTCGGTAGTCAAAACCCCGCCTTTAACGGCATTGCGGTAATCCCGGATTAAATCCCGGTAAAATCCGCGCGTATAGCCCCGGTTCATCAATCGAAGCATCCGGTCGGAACCGGACTGCACGGGAAGATGCAGGTATTTCTTGATTTTTTCTAAACCGGCCATAGCCTTAAATAATCCGGCCGGCACGTCCTTCGGATGCGAGGTGATAAAGCTGAAGCGCTCAAGCCCTCTAACGTTATTAACCAGCTCGAGCAGCCTGACAAAATCAGCGCTGTCATACTGATAGGCATTAACGTTCTGACCCAACAGAGTAATATTCGTTATCCCTTTATTTACCGCCTCCTCTATTTCCCTGATAATATCCCGATGATTTCTGTTCTTCAGCTCTCCGCGCACAAACGGCACAACACAGTAACAGCAGTAATTCGAGCACCCTTCGGAGATTACAACGTAAGCGTGATTTTTTTCCTCATAAAAACCGGTATGATAAATCTCTTCGGGCCTTATACTGCCCTCCGTCTCCCAAATCTTAGATTCAAACAGCAGTGCTCCGCGCGTCCTTCGACTTCGCTCAGGACTCCCTTCGGTCGCATTGCGCCGCGCGTTCATTATTTTTTCGATTATCTGCGGAATTCCGGCTATATCGCTGGGCCCGACCACAAAATCAACCTGGGGAGCCCGCCTGAAAACCTCATCTTTGTAATACTGCGCCATACAGCCAATCACGCCGATTATTTTCTTTCGAGCGGGATTGGCCCTGAGCGATTGCGAAGGGCCTTTGACCTTGAACTTCCCCAATTCGCTCCAAACCTTATCCTCGGCGTGCTTCCGCACCGAGCAGGTATTGTAAACCACAACATCGGCTTCGGATTCGTCTGAGGCGAGCCGGAACCCTTCCTTTGTCAGCAGTCCGGCGATAACCTCCGAATCCCGCACGTTCATTTGACATCCGAAAGTCCGGATATAGACTTTGAGCGAATTATTTTTGTAACCCTTTTGTTTTGAAAAGCTTGGCATTTTTGTTTCTCCTGAAAAAAGAAAAAATTAAATGGGGGGAAAAGAAAAAAAGAAAAAATTTTCCTTTGGCAGATTTTGATGTTTTTGCCCCGCCTTCGGCGTGGCTGTCATAACTCCCTAGTTATGACTAAAAAGCAGATGGAGGAAATCCCTCCCGCAGAATCTGAAAGATTCTACGGGACTAATCCTGCCGAATTCTTTGAATTCCGCAGGGCCACCCACCCACAACAGGTATTCGCCAGTTCCCCCTTAAAAGATCTTCTTGACAATTTGTGTAAAGTGGTGTAAAGTAACTACACTATGGATAAGAAATATAATCTCAGTGAGGCTGCAAAAGAATTAGGTTTAACTCGCCAAGGGCTTTATTATTGGATAAAGAAGGGATGGGTTATGCCTAAGCGAGACTATAAGGGACACCCTGTCTTTACTAAATCTGATTTATTGAGAATAAGGGAGTGGAAGGACAAATTAAATGAGGCTTAATTAGTGATGAAGCGATATAAAGCAACAAATTTTTTTATTGACTGCATCAGAAATACTCCTATTCAACAGGACGTTAAAGAGTATGTTGCCAGTCGCTATGGCGATTTAAACCTTGAGGAAAAATTTAGAAGGTATATTTCTTTTAAGCCACCCTCTTTACGAATTATTACGGAATATCATGATTTATTGCAGGAAATAGAGGATTCTTATGTTTATGGCCTATATTATCCTTCTTTAACTTCTGCGTGTTGTTTGGGTGAAAGGATTTTTAATATTCTTATCTTAAAGTTAAGAGATTATTATAAAAGAAGTGAACACTATAAGCATGTGTATCAAAAAGAGTCTTTTAATGATTGGTCTAAATCTATCGAAATATTATGTGATTGGAACGTAATAAACTCAGAACAGATAAGAAATAAATATGAAGAACTCAGAGACATACGTCATGGTGTAATTCACTTTAATAAGTTAGAAGATATTGAGGTTAAAGCAATAATTGCGTTAAGAATAATCTATGATATTACTGCATACTTTTTCGCCGTTGGTAACAGAAAAGATATTTATTTTTGGTGCCCAGGAGAGATTTATGTCAAGAATGAAGCAGAGCAAATACCATTTGTTAAAGAAATGATTCTTCCACATTGCTATTTAGTCGGACATGGACATAGGATAGAATCGGTAAATAGGCAAAATGTTTTAAGAGATGACAGTGTTTATGAGGAAAAAGAAATAAGCGATGAAGAATTTACCGAATTGAGGAAGAGCCTGAGACGATAAAGGAGTAAAAATAAAGAAATCTTTCTGTAGGCGATTTTGATGTTTTTAAAAAGCAGATAGGGGAAATCCCCCGCCCACCCGCAGTCACCTTGTGACTGCTTCCCCTTTGGAGGACAGTTTTGAATCGCAAGGACTTCGAAAAACTCTTACAAAAACAAAAAGATGACCGTGATCATTGTAAGGAAAAAATATTAAAATCAGATGCACCTAGAAAGATTATTGTATCTGGCCCAGGAACAGGAAAAACATATACTTTTACTGAATTGCTTAGCTTAAAAGATGGCAACTGTTTAGCTTTAACTTTTATTAAGAATCTCGCCAATAAATTAAAGAAAGATTTGGGCGATTATGCTAAAGTACGTACGTTTCATAGTTTTTGCAAAGAGTTATTACATGCAATTCCAAAAACTGATTTGACAGATACATTTGATTTATTCCCGAAATTAGAAACTGTAATTAAATCAGATGCTAATATTTTGTTTGATAGTTCTCCAAAATTTATGACGAGCTTTAGAAAAATCGATCTATCTAATAGAAATATTGACTTTTTCCTAAAGCGTTCTTCCTATTATGATACAGTTTCTTTTGATGATTCAGTTTATAGGGTGATGAACTTTTTTAAATATCACCCTAACCAGATTCCAGTATATACACAGATTGTAGTTGATGAATATCAAGATTTTAATAAATTAGAAGTGGAATTTTTGCATATCTTGTCTGAGAAAAGCCCCATGCTTATAGTTGGTGATGACGATCAAGCCCTGTATGGTATGTTGAAAAGCGCCTCTCCCGAGTATATAAGGAATAGATATAATGATCCTAGTTATGCACATTTCGACTTACCTTATTGCGGGAGATGTACATTAGTAATTACTCAGGCACTTGAAGATATTATTTTGCAGGCAAAAAATATAGGCAGTCTAAAGAACCGCATAGACAAGAATTATATCTGTTATTTACCAGACAAATGGGAAGATAGTAAAAAACATCCAAAAATAATACATGCAAATTGTAGCACCCAGAGTAATAGGGCGCCATTTTTGGCTCGTTTTATAGCACAAGAAATAGCTAAGTTGTCCCCCGAAGAAGTACGATCAGCAAATGAAAAAGGTGATTGTACTGTACTAATTGCTGGAAGCGGTCATTATTTAGAGCAAGTGCAGCCGTATTTTAAAAAGCTCGGTAAATACAAAATATCCTTTAGGGAAGGAGAGAACTATCGGGAGTCTATTAAAATAATTGATGGGTACAAGAAATTAATTGATAGTGAGATGTCAAATCTTGGATGGAGAATTTTATTAGAATTTGATCATTTGAAAAATACAGCTGAAATTATCAAAAAAACTGAAGAGAATGCAACTCTCAAATTATGTGAGCTTTTACCAGCCGATTATGTTAAAAAACATTTGTATATTGTAAATTTATTATCCAAGTTAGAGAAAGAGGAAAAGTTAGATAAATCTGAAGTCCAAAATCTCGAAGATGCCATTAAATTAAAAATAGATAAAATAAAAGAAGCATTAATCGTGAAAGACGAAGAAGCGCGGGTAGATTTAGAAGAAAACAAGGATGAGATATCCATTATTTTCAGTACATATGTTGGATGTAAAGGGCTTTCAGCAGGGTTTGTTTTTATAATTGGTTTGGATGAAAAAAGTTTACCTCGGAATAACGCTTCGCCATCCGATACAGAAATTTGCAATTTTATAGTATCCTTGGCCCGCACTATAAAAAAGTGTTACCTTATATCAACGCGCTTTTTTATTAACAAAAAAACAAAACAATCTGTATTCATTAAGTGGATAAATCCGAAGCGGTTGCATTATATATGGGCCGATAAAGCATATCTTAATACTAATTAAAAAAATGAGCATGTCACTTGGAATTTACATAAGAGTCTCTACTGAAGATCAAGCCAAAGAAGGATATTCTCTTGAAGTACAAAGAGAATATCTCGAATCTTTTGCTAAGCGTGAAGGCCTTGAGATATTCAAGGCTTATCAAGATGATGGCATAAGTGGATACACCACCGAGCGCCCTGCATTAAAGCAACTTCTTAAAGATGCCAAGCAGAAGAAGTTTGATTTGGTTTTGGTCTATAAAATAGATAGGTTTAGCAGGAACTTGAGGGATATGCTTAATCTTGTAGACGAGTTATCCTCTTATGGCGTTGGTTTCAAATCTGCTAGTGAGCCATTTGACACGACTACTTCTGCCGGAAAGCTAATGTTCCAGCAATTGGGTAGTTTTGCTGAGTTTGAACGTAACAGGATAGCTGAGAGGGTATTCCCAGGCATGGTCAAGGGCGTTCAGCAGGGTAACTGGCAGGGCGCTCGCTATGCTCCTTATGGATATAACTACAACAAAGAAAAGAAACTGCTGGAGATAGATGAGTTAGAGGCGAAAGTCGTTAAGCTCATCTATACCATGTTTCTTTGCGATAAGAGCATAAGGAGCATTACCGGATATCTTACGCGCAAAGGTTACAGGAATAGAAAAGGTAATATTTTCAGTACTAAGCTTATTGGCGATATCCTAAAGAATAGAATCTATATCGGCAAGCTTGTTTGGAACAGACATTATTACGATAAGACACAGAAAACAAAGAAGGGCTATCGCTACATTAAGAATCCACCGGATAAAATTGTTATTTCTCAAGGTAAACATCAGCCTATTATCGCAGAGGAAGATTTTGAACTGGCGCAAAAGAAATTTGCTGAACGAACAATAGAGATAAAAAAGAAGGCAAGCGATTATCCCTTGTCCGGTATTCTTTATTGCGCTAAATGTAATCATAAGTATTTAGGCCTGTCTTCGATTTCTAATCACCGTACAGGCGTAAAGAAACGATGGTATCGCTGTATGGGGCCTTATAGAAGTTTTATCAGGTGCAAAAACAAAAGCGTCAAAGCAATTGAGCTAGAGTCAGAGGTAGCAGAGATTTTAGAGACACTCCTTAAAAATGACAAGCTAAAAACGAGCCGATGGATGTCCGTGACTTTTAAAAATGACGCAAATTTCCCTGTTTTTGCAGAAGAGGCAAAAATTGACCTTGAGAAGGTAAAAAACAGGCTACAAAACAACCTGCAAAAGCAGTCAAAATTGACTGACGCCTATTTGGAAAATTTGCTGAGCGAGGAGCTCTACAAACAGAAAAACGAAGGCCTGAGAAACGAAGAAGAGGAGTTGAAAAAACTCATTGCCTTACAAGAAGTTAGAGAGATTGACCGGGAGCGTTCAAAGGACTATTTGAACAGGGTAGAGGAGTTTTTAGAAGGCTATGACCCAAACAAGAAAGAGTTGGACAAAGAGACTAAAAGACTTATACTAAATCTGCTTTTTAAAAACATCAAAATCTGCCAAAGGAAAATTTTTTCTTTTTTTCTTTTCCCCCCATTTAATTTTTTCTTTTTTCAAGAGAAACAAAAATGCCAAGCTTTTCAAAACAAAAGGGTTACAAAAATAATTCGCTCAAAGTCTATATCCGGACTTTCGGCTGTCAGATGAATGTAAGGGATTCGGAAGTTATCTCTGGATTGCTGAAGCAGGAGGGTTACGGATTAGTCGAAGACCCGGCTAAGGCGGATATTGTTTTATTGAATACTTGTTCGGTGCGCGAGCATGCAGAAGAAAAGGTGTGGTCAGCGCTTGGCGGAATAGCTAAATTAGGCCCCCACAGTTTTGCTCGCCGCGCTCGCAAAACTATACGTGGGGGCAATCACGCCGACAAAAAGATTGTCGGCGTGATTGGTTGCATGGCACAGAATTACAAGGAAGTGATTTTTGAACGTGCGCCGGAGGTAGATTTCGTAGTAGGGCCGTCGGATATTC
>JBDRMR010000055.1:0-4553 GCA_043812035.1 Candidatus Omnitrophota bacterium | reverse complement strand
GAGGGCATCTTGAATTTTCAGCTCTTTCATTTTCTTTTTATTTTCCATGGTTTCACCTTTTGCCTTTCTTTGATATACCAACAAATTCTACACTATGTTTCTTGTGTGTGAGTGTTTTCCATCTTGATTTCTTGTTTTTATGAGGTACCAACTCTCCCTCCTTTTCTCTAATTGTACCACTTCCATTACAATATCGTAAGCAATTAGAAACCTCCGCAATATATTATACTGTTTGTTTAACTTTTAGGTGCTCTTTTGCCTTTTGCAATCTTTATGGCCGATACCATTTTCTCCACCCTGTTTTGCGCTGCAAGTCTATGCCTCAATTCTGTTCCAGGCAGAGGGCCAGCCAGCAAAACCTGTATGGTTACCTTCTTTTGATGGATAACCAAAAATAAACATGCCATGAACAAGAAATCCAAATTAAGGGAATTTTATTTATCATATTTGCTCTCCCGCCCGGCTCCGGGGAATAACCGGGAGATTTTAAGCGCGGGGGAATTCAAGCGGATAGAAAAAGCGAATGGGCGCTTCTGCCTATTATGATAACTCTTCAGGGCGGTGCTTGACCACCTTGCCTTCAACCATATAAATGACGTCTTCGGCAATATTGGTAGCGTGGTCGCAGATACGCTCAAGGTGGCGGGCAATCAGCAATAACGGAACTGCGCGCGGCGCGGTATTCGCGTCTTTTGCCATATAGTCGTTGATTAACTCCTCCTGAACCAGGTTGCGCAGCCTGTCCGCCTCCGAATCGGAAAGCACTACTTTTTTGGCAAGCTCTACGTCCTTGTTTACGAACGCGTCGATAGTATCGCGAACCATATTCTGGGCAACGATTGATAATTTGGGTATATCTATGAGGGGCTTGAGCAGCGGCTTATCAACCAATTCCAAAACACACTGCGCAATATCTACCGCTAAATCCGCAATGCGCTCCAGCTCCGCGTTTATCTTCATACCGATAGTAATAAACCTCAGGTCCCCCGCCACCGGCTGATACCGGGCAATCAGGTCGGTGCATTTTTCGTCTATCGCCAACTCCAAATTATCGATTTTGTCGTCGGCGTCTATGATGCCCTGGGCTTCCGGTTTCTCGCGCTTCTTCAACGCATCAACGGACTTGTATATTGCCTCCTGGGCCATAACCGCCATTTTCAGGATTTCCTTGTGCAATTCTTTCAATTCTTCGTCAAGATGCCTTTCCATCTTTTCCTCCGGTTTTTCGTGCTCTTATCTCTTCCGAGGCAAAGGACAATCAACCGTATCTGCCGGTAATGTAATCTTCCGTGCGTTTGTCTTTCGGCTTGGTGAAAATTTCTTCTGTCTTTCCGAATTCTATTAATTCACCTAACAGCATAAAACCGGCCTCATCCGATACCCGCGCCGCCTGCTGCATATTATGAGTTACTATTATTATAGTATACTTATTTTTAAGTTCACGCATTAATTCTTCTATTCTTGCCGTGGACTGCGGGTCCAACGCCGAACACGGCTCATCCATAAGAAGCACAGCGGGTTTTACCGCGACTAATCTGGCGATGCAGAGCCTTTGCCTTTGCTCCAAAGACAAACTTAGCGCCGGATGATTCAGCCTGTCTCTGAGCTCATTCCATAGGGCAACTTGCTCGAGGCTCTGCTGGACAGCCTCGTCCAGGGAGTATCTGTCGGCCGAATTATGAACCTTAAGCCCGAAGGCTATGTTTTCATAGATTGACAGCGGGAAAGGATTGGGCCTTTGAAAGACCATCCCGACTTTTTTCCGTAACAAAACCAAATCCGTATCGCCGCCCAGAATATTTGTTCCGTCAACGAGGATTTCTCCGGATGTGCGCACCCCTTCAATCAAATCGTTCATCCGGTTGAAAGCGCGCAGCAACGTAGATTTTCCGCAACCCGAAGGCCCGATGACAGCCGTAATCTGCTTTTCCTTAAAGGCGGCATTTACGCCTATCAGCGCCTGGAAGTTTCCGTACCAAAGATTTAATCCGTTAACGACTATTTTAGCCATTACCCGAATTTGCCTCTGATATAATCATCCGTGCGTTTGTCGGACGGCGCAGTAAATATTTTGTCCGTTTTATCCAATTCGATGAGTTCTCCGTTCAGGAAAAAGGCGGTCCTATCTCCTACCCGGGCTGCCTGTTTAACGTTATTGGTAACCAGAACTAACGCGTAATCCCGTTTTAACTTAAGCATCGCCTCTTCTATCTTTGCTGTCGAGATGGGGTCAAGGCCGGAACAGGGTTCGTCAAAGAGAATCACCTCCGGCTCAACCGCCAGGGTCCTGGCAATGCAAAGGCGCTGCTGTTGGCCGCCGGATAACTTAAAAGCGGAGGCGCCAAGCCGGTCCTTTATTTCTTCCCAGAGATACGCCTCCTTCAGCGCCGACTCTACGATTTCCCCCAGTCTCTTTTTATTCTGTATGCCGTGCATCCGCGCGCCGTAAGCCACGTTATCGAATACGGATAAAGGCAGCGGTAAGGGCAGCGCAAAAACCATGCCTATTCTCTTGCGCAAAATCTGCGCGTCAATTGCGGCGGTGTCCTGTTTATCAAACTCTACTCTCCCGGCCATCCTGAAATCCGTCTCCAGCTCATTAAGGCGATTGAGCGTCCTTAAAAATGTGGTCTTGCCGCTATTCGCCGGCCCGATAATGCTTAAGATTTCATTGGAAAGAATTTCCATATTCAAGTCTTTTAATGCGCGGGTTAAGCCGAACCAAACGTTGAGGTCTTTAATTTCGAACTTTACCATTTCTTCTTTTTTCTAAATCGATAGCGAATGATTATCGCCACCAGATTCATAAATAAAACTAAAGTTAACAAGACTAATGCCGTGCCGTATCTTATTTTCTCGTCCACATTAGGCACTTGCGTGGAAATTACATAGAGATGGTACGGCAGGGCCATAGCCTGGTCGAATATAGACCCGGGCAGCTGCGGCAGATAAAAAGCCGCCACAGTAAACAGGATAGGCGCGGTCTCGCCCGCCGCCCTGCCTAAACCCAAAATCGTTCCGGTCAATATCCCCGGGACGGCGTTAGGCAAAACTATATGCCTTATAGTCTGCCATTTGCTTGAGCCTAAAGAGTAACTCACCTCGCGGAAAGAATAAGGCACGCTCTCCAGGGCCTCGCGCGAAGTGGTAATAATTATCGGTAAAATCATAATACCCAAAGTAAGCGAACCGGAGAGAATTGAGGCTCCGAATTTTAAAAAAATGACAAACAGCGCCAGGCCAAAAAGGCCGTAAACTACCGAAGGCACGCCGGCTAAATTGACAATCGCCAGCTTTATCATTCGGGTCAGAAAGTTATCCCTGGCATATTCGCTCAAATAAATCGCCGCTAACAGACCGATGGGCAAGGCAAAGATAATCGAACCCAGGACTAAATAGATTGTCCCCATAATTGCCGGAAAGATTCCGCCCGCGCGCATTCCCTGGCGCGGGATGTCGGTGAGAAACTGCCAGTTTATCGCGGGCAAGCCTTTCTTGACGATAATGACGATAATCAAGCCTACCGGCACTACGATTAAAAGGGTTGCCGCGAATAAAAAGAAAAAAGCGATTTTTTGCGTTCTTTTGGGATTTCTCATTATCGTTTCCTGTGTAAAAATAAGTCTGCGGTTACGTTGATGGCAAAACTTATCACAAACAAAACTATGCCGATAGCAAACAGGGCAAAATAATGCTCGCTCCCCACCACGGCTTCGCCCATTTCGGCGGCGATAGTAGCGGTTAAGGTACGCACCGGCTGCAAGATACTATGCGGTATTACCGCGGCGTTGCCGGTAATCATCATCACCGCCATAGTCTCGCCGATAACCCTGCCTATCCCTAACATCACTGCGGCTAAGATTCCCGAGGAGGCTGCCGGCAGCATTACCCGCCAGATTGCCTGCCAGTGCGTTGCGCCTAAAGCAAGCGCTCCTTCTTTGTATGTTTTGGGCACGGAGTATAGCGCGTCTTCCGCAATGGAAACAATCGTAGGCATAGCCATAAATGCCAGCATTATCGAGCCGGATAGGGCGGTCAGCCCCGTCGGCAAACGGAAAACTGCCTTGACTAAAGGCACAAGCGTTACCATCCCGATAAAACCCAGCACGACGCTGGGTATGGTTGCCAACAATTCTATTCCCGCTTTAAGGATTTCTTTGATTTTTAGAGGTGCGATTTCGGCGATGTAAATCGCGCAGCCTACGCCTATGGGGATTGAAATAATCGCGGCTCCCGCGGTAACCAGCAACGAACCCAGGATTAGAGGGAGTATCCCCAGCTGCGGGGGCTCCGAGATGGGATACCAGCTCTTGCCGAAAAGGAATTTAGAAGGGATTATAACTTTAAATACCGCAAGCCCCTCTTTAAGCAAAAATAAGAATATCAAAGCGACAAAAATTATGGAGGCCAGGCCGCACAGGAAGATTAATTTCTCGATTATGAATTCCTTGAATTTGCGCATTCGGCTCTATTTGCTTATGGGGACGAAATCCGTTTCCAAGACAATCTCCTGGCCCTGTTTCGAAAGACAGAAATCAATAAACTTTTTAATC
>JBDRMR010000054.1:0-9222 GCA_043812035.1 Candidatus Omnitrophota bacterium | reverse complement strand
CATATAACTGACAAATAGATAGTATCCCGCCTCGCCTATTTTGCCCGATAAATCAAAGCTGTCTTTTAATGTCCTGTGCTCTGCGGTTGAATGCGTAAAACTTCCTTTAGGAACCGGCGTATCTCCGGCATCCTTAGTGATAACATTGATGACTCCTCCTAAGGCAGAGCCCCAGACGCTGGAGGCTGCGCCTTTGATAATTTCGATTCTCTTTATGTTTTCGATTGGAAAATTGGCGGGGTTAACCTGGCCGGAGGCCTGATTATTAAGCGGAATTCCGTCAATCATCACCCGCACGTGGCGGGAGCTTGAGCCCTGGATGGAGATTCCTGTCGGCTGGCCAAAGCCGCTGCGCGGCTCGATATCCACGCCGGCAATATAACCCAGGACTTCGCCCAAGTCTCTTGCCGGCAAATCCTTAATTTCCTCGTCGGTAATTACGGTAACGTCTTCGGCTACGCCTCCAAGCGCCTCGGGAAAGCGTTTTGCGCTGACTATTATTCTCTCGAGCTCAAGAATTTCTTCTTTCGGAATCTCTTCGGCCGCCCAAACAGCCCGTGCATCCAAAAAGAAAAACAAACAAAAAACAATTATCTTACCGGTTAGCTTTTGAAACTTACCTCCGGACATCCGTGGCTTTCTTAATTCCTAATTGTCCTAATTTTAACATCAGGGTATTGCGGTGAATTCCCAGCAGCCTTGCGGCTTCAGTTTGATTATTGCCTGCTTTCTCCAGAACGACAAGAATATACTCTTTTTCAAATCTATCCCTTGCCTGCTTCAATCCCAGGCCGTTCTGTTTAAAATTACTTGTCTTGCATCTGTCTTCCAGAAAAATATCGAAGGGCAAATCATTCGCCTCGATAATCTCTTTATCCGTCAACACCACCAGCCTTTCCATCATATTCTCCAGCTCTCTGATATTGCCCGGCCAATCGTAATTGACCAGATACCTCATTGCCTCCCGGGATATTCCCTTAACGCTCTTCCTGATCTTCTCATTATAAATTTTAAGGAAATGTTCGATTAATAAAGGTATATCCTCTTTGCGTTCGCGCAGCGGAGCAATATATATCGGCACAACGTTCAATCTGTAATAAAGGTCTTCCCTGAATTTATTCTCGCCGACCGCCTGCTTCAGGTCAATGTTGGTAGCGCAGATTATCCTTACGTCAACCTTGATTGTCTTTGTCCCTCCTACCCGTTCAACCTCTTTCTCCTGAAGCACCCTTAAAAGCTTTGCCTGCATATCCAGCCTCAACGCCGAAATTTCATCGAGAAACATCGTGCCTTGGTCGGCCAATTCGAATTTTCCCGGCTTCGAGGCATCCGCTCCGGTAAATGCCCCTTTCTCGTATCCGAATAATTCCGTCTCGACTAAATTCTCCGGAATTGCCGCGCAATTTAAAACTACAAAAGGATTTTCTTTACGCAGGCTGTTGTAATGGATGGCGCGGACCACCAATTCCTTGCCTGTGCCGCTCTCGCCGGCAATAATTACGGTGGCGTCGTTTTTGACGACTTTGGATATCAGTTCAAGGACTTTATGCAGCTTCCTGCTCTTTCCCACTATATTATCAAAGCTGGTCGGCTGGATTTGAGAGCGGAAATAATTAATTTCTTTAACCAGCCGGTAATTATCCAGCGCTTTTTTCGCGATAACCGCGATTTCTTCCGGCTCAAACGGCTTGGTAACGTAATCAAAGGCGCCCAGCTTCATTGCCTGAACGGCGGTATTTGCCGTATTTGTGGCGGTTAACATTACTACATTGGCGTCTTCGCCGGCGTCTTTAATCCTCTTCAAAGTCTCCATTCCGTCGATTCCTGGCAAAGTTATATCCAGAAAAACCAAGTCTATGCTCTTCTCTGCGATGAGCTTGAGCGCTTCCTCTCCGCTTGCAGCCGACAAAATCTCGTAATCGTCTTCTAAAATAACCCTGACAGACTCGGATACGCCCGGCTCATCATCCACTACCAAAATTCTATTGGGCAAAATCTTTCTATGCGGCATAGCTTAATTACAGTATTACTTTAATTGGGAAACAAAAAAAATAGGTAGAATAGCAGCGAGACCCTTGCGGGTTATGTTTTATTCTTCTTCCTCGGCAGAACTTTCTGTCTGTTTAGACCCGCCTTTACTGATAAGTGCGCCTTTAATTACGGATTTCATATCGCTCAAATCAAAGGGCTTGGCCATCGAATCGTATGCCCCCAGCCTTGCTGCCTCAATATTAGTCTTTAGCGTCCCGTGAGCGCTTAGCATTATCACCGCTATGTTCTTATTTGTCTGCTTAATCCGCCTCAGGGTCTCGAGCCCGTCTATTCCCGGCATCTTAATATCGAGCAGCACTAAATCCGGCCTGTCTTTTTTTATTATTTCGAGCGCCTCTTCTCCGCTCGCAGCTGTTAAAACCCTGTATTCCGTGAGCGCGCGCTCGAAGAAATCCCGGATGACCTCATCGTCATCAACCACCAGAACCGTGCTTCCCGCTTTTATTTTTTTTTCTATCTTGAACTTCTCGAATTCCGGCCTGCCTTTAAGCTGGCTCATCAGCCATTCGTCTATCAAATCTTTTCTGAAACGCCACTCGCTTGCTATCTTAAATGCCGGAATCTTGCCTAACCTGGCGAGCTTATAAACCGTCATCTTATTCATCTGCAGATACTCTGCTATTTGCTTAATATTCATTAAATTTTCGTCCATTGTATTATCCTTTCTTTAATTATACTAACTGATTATTATCTACCGTATTATACTGTATTATACATTAATTTACAATAACAAAAAGAGAGCAACCATCGGTTGCTCTCTCTCAAAACCGTATTTCCCTGCGACTTATGAAGTTATAGTCCTTTTTTGGAAATATATTCGATTAAATCAACTATGCGGCAGGCATACCCCCATTCGTTGTCGTACCAGCCCAGAACCTTTACCAGGCGGGGAGCAATGACTCTGGTAAGCGCGGAATCAAATATGCAGGAGCAGGAATTGCCGATAAAGTCCCTGGAGACAAGCGGGTCTTGCAGGTATTGCATAATTCCCTTGAGTTTCGTCTCGGAAGCCTTCTTAAACGCCGCGTTTATCGCCTCTGCGTCTGCGTCCTTTTCCAATTCGCAGGTAAGGTCGGTGAGGGAAACATCGGGCGTGGGGACGCGGATTGCCAGGCCGTCGAGCTTTCCTTTAAGCTCGGGGATAACGCTGCCGATTGCCTTGGCTGCGCCGGTAGTCGTGGGAATCATCGAAAGCGCGGCTGCCCGCGCCCTTCTTAAATCCTTATGCGGCAAATCAAGTATGCGCTGGTCATTTGTGTAAGAGTGGATTGTAGTCATTAAGCCCGACTTAATCCCGAAATTGTCCATTAATACCTTTGCCATCGGAGCCAGGCAGTTAGTGGTGCAGGAGGCATTGGAGACGACGTTGTGTTTTTTTGGCTCGTACTTTTCCTCGTTGACCCCCAGAACGATAGTAATGTCCTCGCCCTTTGCCGGAGCGCTGATAATCACCTTTTTTGCGCCTCCGCCTTTTATGTGTCCTTCCGCTTTTTCCCGTTCCGTGAAAATACCCGCTGACTCCACCACTATGCCCACGCCGAAATCTTTCCAGGGTATCTCAGCCGGAGACTTAGAGCTTAATACCTTAATCTGTTTACCTGCGACGATTAAAGAATCCTCAGTTGTCTTTACCTCTTTATCTAAAATTCCGAAAGTGGAATCGTATTTTAAAAGGTGCGCCAGAGTTTTTGTCCCCACGGGCAAATCATTTACCGCTACAAATTCGATGCTTTTGTTGTCTATTCCCGCCCGATAAACCAGTCTGCCGATCCTGCCGAAGCCGTTGATGCCTACCTTAACTGCCATTTCTAAATCCTCCTTCTTTCGTATATCCTATACGCTATACGCTAAACGCTATACGCTAATTACTGCTTCTCTTAGATATTTCGCCGCCATTTCCGGCGGCGTGGAAACGATGTAGAACCCCGTTCCCCACTCAAAGCCGGCGACGCGCATTAATTTCGGCATAATCTCGATGTGCCAGTGATAATGGGTTAAATCGCTGTCCTGATGCAGCGGAGCCGTGTGGATAATAAAATTGTATGCCGGGTCCGAGAGCACGACCCTTAATCTTAACAAAACCTCTTTCAACATCTTAGTCAAATCAACGACTTCCTGAGGATTCATCTCCCAGTAAAAGGAATTGTGAATCTTGGGCACAATCCAGGTCTCAAATGTAAATCTGGAAGCAAAGGGGCAGAAACAAATAAAATATTTATTCTCGGCTATAACCCTCATCTCCTCCTGCTTCTCCTGTCTGAGCATATCGCAGAACAGGCATCTCTCGCGAAACTCAAAATATTCCAATGCCCCCCCGATTTCCTCGGCCGGATTCTTAGGAACCATCGGCAGGGCAATAAGCTGGGTGTGAGGGTGCTCAAGCGACGCCCCGGCAGAAGGGCCGTAATTCTTGAATACCAGAAGATATTTAAAACGCTTATCCTTCATTAAGTCTTTGGCCCGGCGGCAATAAATTCCGATTATATTCCCAACCTCTTCGTCCAGTAAATCGGGTATCTCTTTATTATGATAAGGGCTCTGGATAATTACTTCGTGGGCGCCGATGCCGCGGGATAAGTCGTAAACTCCTAACCCTCTGCGGTCGATATCGCCTTCGACCTGCAAGGCGGGGAATTTGTTCGGCACCACCCTTACCTGCCAGCCCGGAGTGTTAGGCTGGGTTTTCGGGTCGCGCACCGCTTCAATCTCAGGCGGAGTCTTGGTTTCATTGCCGTAACAAAACGGGCATTCGCCTCCTCTCCAAAGGTGCTCCTCCTTCTCAAACATCTCCGGAACAAGAGGAGTCTCCGTATCCACAATTATCCATCTGCCTACTATCGGGTCTCTTCTTAACTCACCCATTTTCTACCTTAACTTCCCTTAAGAATCCCGCCGCATTCTCAGGAGGCAAGGGACAGATATAGAATCCGGTACCCCATTCGAATCCGGCCACCCGGGTTAAACGCGGCATTATCTCGATGTGCCAGTGATAGTCCTCCTCGACGGTCTTCCAATAACCGGACTTGGGACGCCTGAAAGGCGCGGTATGAATTATGAAATTAAAAGGCGGGTCGTGTAATCCTGCCTTTAATTTTAAAAGGACAACCTTTAATATCTTCGACAAATCCTGGCGATGTTCGCCGCTCAAGTTAACAAAATCGCAGGAATGTTTTTTAGGCAGAATCCATATTTCAAAAGGAAACCTTGAAGCAAAAGGGACAATGGCAATAAATCCGTCAATATCGATAATTAACCTGTCCTTCGCCTCTAATTCCTGCCTTATCAAGTCGCAGAATATACAACGCTCGTGGTAGTCAAAATACCGCTTCGCTCCCACCAGCTCTTCTTTGACCCGCTTGGGAGTGACGGGAGTTGCGATTAGCTGAGAACGGCTGTGCTTTAGCCTTCCTCCGCCCGCAGCCCAGCCGTAATTTTTAAAAACCAGGACATATTTAAAACGCTTATCGTTGCCCAAATCAGCGATGCGGTTGATATAAAGGCCGAGGACTTTGTCAATTTGTTCTATAGGCAAATCGGCGATATTATTGATATGCTGGGGCGTTTCTATCACTACCTCGTGGGCGCCGATGCCGTTCATCATATCATAAATTCCTTCGCCGCGGCGCTCTAAGTCGCCCTCGATTTTCAGCATCGGCCTTATACTGGGGACAACCCTGACCTGCCAGCCCGGCCCGTTCTTAGGAGAATTTTGCCCGCGAATGGCTAATATTTCCGGAGGGGTGTTGTCCTCGTTACCTTCGCAAAACGGACACTCCCCCTCAGCCGGACCCTCGGCCGGAGGAGAAAATTGGTCGGGCCGCTTTGCGCGCTCTGTGGCTACGATAACCCATCTTCCGATAATCGGGTCTTTTCTCAGTTCAGGCATATCGTATGATTATACCAAAAGTTTTCAAGGTTTCAACTACTTTTTATTCCGAGCATTTCGCCGACGGAAATTTTGTATCCGGAAATAAACTCCCGGACAGAAATCTTCTTCTTTCCTTCAATCTGCAACTCTTCAATTAACAATTTTCCGTAACCGGTCGCGACGAGCATTCCTTCCCTTGAGACTCCTAATACCCTGCCGGGAAGGGCCGCTAAATCTTTATTTAACTCAAGGTGTTGCTCCGGCTCCGGGATGCCGGCCCGATGAATCTTTAAAATCTTACCCTGAAAATATGTAAACGCACCCGGCCAACCGGCGCATCCGCGAATAAGATTAAAAACGTAGTGTGCGGACTTATTCCAATCAATCAGGGCATCTTCTTTTTTAAGCTTTGGGGCGAAGGTGGCGTCTTTTTCGTTCTGGGCGGCTAAATTAAATTTATCTGCCTGAATCAGATTCAGGGCCTCCAACAGTAAATCTGCGCCCAGGTTTGATAATTTATCTTCCAGAGTCAGGGTATCGTCGGTCTCGCCAATATCCAGACTTTTTTGCAAAATAACCGGCCCGGCGTCCATCTTCGGGGTCATTTTAATTATACTTACGCCGGTTTGTTTCTCGCCCTTTATTATTGCCCAGTTTATCGGAGCTGCGCCGCGATATTTCGGCAGCAACGAAGCATGCAGATTTATCGCCGTAATCCTGGGTATCTCTAATACGGATTTTGACAGAATTTGGCCGAATGCAACCACTGCAAGAATATCGGGTTTTAACTCGCTTAAAAACTTTACTGATTCCTGACTATTAACATTTTCTGGCTGGTAAACCCTCAATTTATTTGCTTCGGCTATTTTTTTAACCTCTGTACAGGATAACTTCAGGCCTCTGCCCTTTAAGCGATCGGGCTGGGTTACTGCACAGATGACCTTGTGAGAAGAAGAGATAACGTAGGAGAGCGCCGGAACGGCAAATCTGTCACTGCCAAAGAATATTATGTTCATACTAAACAGGGTCTACATCGACCGTAACGATTATACCCGAGCGGCGGAATTTACTTAAGCTTTTTTTCAAGAATTTAACCGCCTCGGGAACCGACTTGGTTTTTACCAGCACCTGTTCGTAAAACCTGTCTCGCCTCTTATGGGGCATCGAGCTTGAATACGAAACTATTTTTATTGCCTTATCCCGGCTGGTTTTATTCAGAATGTTAAACAGCTCCTCCGCCGAATCAGCCACCTTCTCTTCTTTTCTCCCTCTCAACTTTATTGCGATAATGTGATTGAACGGCGGAAGTCCTGACTCCCTGCGGAGTTTAAGCTCGGTTTGATAAAAAGAATCGGCATTTTTCTGCGAAAGAGCCTGAAAACAGTAGTGTCCGGGGAAATTTGTCTGAATAATCAAAAAATTTGAACTCAAACAGGCCAGGCGCAGCAATAAGTCGAAAACCTTTTCGGCGGCGCGAAAATCGGGCCGGTTCAGGAGCGCATCCAGCGAAATTACCCCTACTAAATCGAACATAACATGCGGGTGTTTAAATATAGATTCGGTTGCAATTAAAATCCGCGCCCCGGCCGGGATAGTTTTTTCGTCCTTATCCAGGCGGGCGATTTCCGTCTGCGGATATATACGGCACAGCTCGCTCTCTAACTTCTCCGTTCCCAGGCCGGAATAACGGATATATCCGGAATTGCAGTTAGGGCAAACTCTCGGAGACTGGGCTTTATAATTACACCGGTGGCAGATTAATATGCCGTCCTTAAAATGGAGGATTAAATTTGCGTTACAACGGGGGCAGCGCAAAACCGCATCGCAGTTCTGGCAACGGGCAAAAATGGCAAATCCGCGGCGGTTAAGAAACAGAAGAACTTTTTCCTCCCGGGCAAGAGCCTGATTTATAGCGTCCTCTAAACTGATGGAAATTCTTAATTTCCTTCTTTGAGGAATAAACCCTACCCGTTGCATATCAATAAGCTTAATCTGGCCGGCAGGAATCCCGGCATCCTTTAAAATATATTTAATTCTGCCTCTCTTTGCCCTATGCCAGGTCTCAAGGCGCGGGCTGGGGCTTGAGAGAATAAGCTTTGCTTTCTCGATTCCGGACCGGATCTCGGCCACGCCGACTGCGTTATAGTGAGGGACAGCGTCGTGTTTATAAACCGGGCTTTGCTCTTCCTCGATAATAATAAGACCCAGGTTCGCTAACGGCGCAAAAATTGCCATTCGCGTGCCTACAACTACTCTTGTCCTGCCGGACCTCGCTTCCAGCCATTGCTTTAATTCTTCCTTCTCCGAAAGGTAGCTGTGTATTAAGCCAACCTCAACGTTATTTAATCTGTCCCTGATTTCCTTTTGAATCAGGCGCGCGGATTCTCTGTCCGGCGTTAAGAAAATTACCCCTTCTCCCGCACTAAGGCTTTTGTTAATTTCCTCCGGATAAATCTCCCAGACTTTTCTGCGGCTTAAGTCCTGCAGGAGCAAAGTCTTGGCTTTCTTATTTTTAGTCTTGTGTTTTTTCGCTAAATCGAGCTCTATCCTTTTGCCCTTTCTTAAGCTCGTGGGTATTGCGGTTTCGATTGCCTCTCCCCAGGAGCAGGCGTAATAATCGGAAACTTGCCGGGTTAATTTTAATAACGCCTTATCTAAAACGGGGACATCGTCGATAATTTTTAAAACGGGTTTTATATTTTTGACCCGGGTGCGTTCTGCCTTGCCGACTACATAGCCAAAACAATGCCTACTGCCAAACGACACCCTTGCCCTCATACCCGGCCTCAGGTTTTGTTCCCAGGCAGGAGGAATGTAGTAATCGAACGGGCCGTCAATAGGCAAATTAAACACTATCTTAGCGTACATATCTCTTTCACATAGCGGCAAATTTCCTCTGCCGCGTTTGACTTTTTGACTTTCCGGATATTATTCCGCATCGATTCCAGCATCTGCGGATGAGTCTTCAGATCGGTGACTATATCTTTAAGAGACTTTAATCTCTCGGCGGCAATTGCGCAGCCGTAAGCCCGCAGAATCCGGGCGTTCTCCGTTTCCTGTCCGGGAATGCCCTTTATAAAAACCAGAGGCAATTCCATAGCCAGAGCCTCGGCTATGGTCGAGCCCCCCGGCTTGGTAATGATTATGTCTGCTTGCGACATTAACCCCTGCATACCCTCTACGAAACCGAACAGCCGCACGCTGCCGTAGTTCTTGCGCTTTATCCTCTCATACAATCTTCGGTTCCTCCCGCACACCACCAGAAGTTTTATTTCCGGAGATAAAACGTCAACGGCCTTTTC
>JBDRMR010000053.1:0-6834 GCA_043812035.1 Candidatus Omnitrophota bacterium | reverse complement strand
CTCCCAAGGGGCCTTATATCCCTCCAAAAACGGCTGCTTGGAGGCGTTTTAGGCTGCCGGGTTCACCAAGGTTTGAAGCAAGAGAAGAAGTTTTGGCAGGCGCTCTTTAAAAACAAAAAAATACGACATTTCTATTTTGGTAAAAATACGACATTTCTATTTTGGCTTGACAGTTTTCTTAAAATATCTGTAATCGCAATACAATAATGTCCGGTTTTAACAAAGCAAGAATGTCCTGTTCTAAAGTTGCTATAATGGTCCTTCCAAAAGGAGGATCACATGGCAGGAAAGGACATTATAATGGCTACACAGGAGGAACTGAAACGGCTTAATGTAATTCACAAGGTGTTGGATAGAAGCATTACCCAGATAGAAGCGGCTGGTGTCCTGGATTTAACCGACAGGCATATCAGGAGGATGGCAGCGCGAATAGCCAGAGAAGGCGACAAGGGCATAGTTCATAAACTAAGAGGGCAGCCTGCGCATAATTGCACTCTTGATAAGATTAAGAAGAAGGCACTAAATCTTTGTAAGGGTACTTATGAAGGTTTTAGCCCGACACTGGCTTCAGAGAAGCTTTTTGAAAGAGATAAGATTAAAGTAAGCCGTGAGCTCTTAAGAACGTGGTTTATCGAAGAACATATCGCCTACGCGAGCCGTAAGGCCCGGCCTCATCGTAACTGGCGGGAACGTAAGGCAAATTATGGATGGATGGTTCAGGCTGATGGTTCACACCATGATTGGTTTGAAGGCCGCGGCCCATGGTGCGTGCTTATGGGGCAGATTGACGACGCTACCAGCAAAGTTTCAGCGGAATTTCACGACTATGAAGGCACACTGCCATTTATGGCGAGCTTTAAGTCATACATCAAGGCTAAAGGTGTTCCTATAAGCGTCTATATAGACCGTCACACGACGTATAAATCAAGTAAGAAGCCCTCAATTGAAGATGAGCTTGAGAATAAAGAGCCTTTGACGCAAGTCGGCAGAGCTCTTAAAGAATTAGGCGTAGAGGTCATATTTGCCCATTCTGCTCAGGCTAAAGGAAGGGTTGAGCGGCTTTTTAGGACATTCCAGGACCGGCTTGTAAAAGAGATGCGCTTAAGGAAGATTGGATCGATAGAAGAAGCTAATTCGTTCTTAAAAGAATATCTTCCTGTCTACAATAAACGATTTTCTGTGCCTGCGGCAAAGAGCGCTGATCTGCACAGGCCTTTGCCTAAAGGCATAGACCTTGATACGATTCTTTGTAAAAAAACAGAATGTACCCTAAGAAACGATTTTACCGTAGCGTACGATAAGAAGTTGTATCAGATAGAAAATAATATCAGGGCTAAAAAGGTTATTGTAGAAGAAAAGATTGACGGTTCAATACTCATGCGGCATAAAGGAGCTGCCTTAAAGTTTAAAGAGATAACCACAAGGCCGAAGAAAATAAATCAGCCAGAACCCTATTTGCCAAGGCAGGTTTATAGGCCTCCTGCGGATCACCCCTGGAGGAGGTTTAGGATTAATCCACAGTTTTCACAGTATGAACAAAAAGAAAAAGGTAGCCAAAAAGAAAAAGAACTACTACTAATTGAAACATGAAAACCGGACATTTTTGCTTTGCTAGAAATAGGACATTTTTGCCTTGCAATAACACAGGTTAAATGAGGGGGGTTATAAAAGAGGCAAGGTTACCGTGAAGACCGAACCTTCTGACAGCTTGCTCTTTACCTCGATACGGCCGCTGTGGATTTTTGCGATGGATTGGGCTATGCTCAAGCCTAATCCCGTGCTCGGCTTAACTTCCTGGCCGGTCCTGTCCGCGTGGAAAAATCTATCAAAAATTTTCGGCAGGTCTTCTTCAGCGATTCCCGCTCCCGTATCTGAGATAGAAACAACGGCTTTCTTATTTTCGGACTTAACTGCGAAATCTATTCTTCCGTGTTCGGGAGTAAATCTTATGGCGTTATCAATTAAATTGAAAAATAGCCGCCTTAAATGCAACTTATCTCCGCTGAGATACACCGGCTCCTGAGGCATATCTATGCTGACCGTAATTCCTTTCTGAGAGGCCAATATTTTGCTCTGCTCGTAAATTTCCCAAAGAAACTCAATCAAATCAAAACGCCCGAATTTAAAAACCTCCGGCCGGTAATCCAGTTTGGTCAACAGAAGCAGGTCCTCAATAACCCTGAGCATTCTTTCCGTCTCTTCCAACGTAACCCTGATGACCCTTCTATATTCCGCAACGTCCCTGATTTTTCTCAAGGCAACATCGGATTCTCCCCTTATGATGGCAAGAGGGGTTTTCAGGTCGTGGGCCACGTGAGAGCTGAATTCCGCTATGTATTGAAAAGAACGCTCCAGGCGGGAAATCATATTGTTGAAAGCGTTGACGAGATACTTCATCTCTTCGTCCACGTGCTCCGCTTTCACGCGGGAACTCAAATCCTCATGGGTGATTTTGCTTGCGGTCTTGGTAATCTCCACTACGGGCCTGAGGATTCCTGAAGCGAAAAACCTGCCGAGAAAACTGGCGAAAATTAAAATGACGGGAATGCTAATCGTAATGTGCATTAATCTGACCTGCAAAAGGTGAATTACCGGTTTTAACGAAGTCACGACTTGAATTATATATCGCTCGCTATCGTCGTAAGAAAACGGGGCGCTTATCGCCCTTAAATTGCGCTTCTCTAATTTTATGCTGCTTAGAATTATCTTTCCTTCCGACAGCCTTGCCAGCTCCTTTGGAAACAAAGAGAATAACGCTGCCTGCAGATTAGCCGAGCTGACCAGGTTTTTCCCTTTCGAATTTAAAAAATTGATATAATCCTCTTTTAAGTCTAACTTGTCCACTCTCTGCATCCATTGCCGCTCCAGCTCGCTTATCTGGTCCTGCTCCGGATGCTCTCCTTCAAAGGTAATTACTCTTTTCACCGCGAAATTAAACGACTGCTTGTCGTAGCCGAGCGCCTGCACATAAGAATCGATAGCGGCTGCTATTTCCCGCGCCTTCCCGCTCAGCTCGTTATCAAGCTCGTCGTAAAGAGTGTAGCGCAAGCTGAGATAAAGGAAGCTGCTGTAAACGATTAGAATAACGCCCAGGATAGCGATGTACAAAACACTTATTTTAAATCTTATTGAGTTAAATTTCATCCGCCCGCTCTTTTAAAATATACCCCGTGCCGCGAATCGTGTGTATGAGCTGCTTCTTAAAGCTCTTGTCAATCTTTGCGCGCAGGTAATTAATATAAACGTCGATGACGTTGGTGAAGCTGTCGAAATCCTCGTTCCAGACGTGCTCGGATATCATGGTCCTGGTGACTATCTGGTTGGCGTTCAACATAAGATACTCGAGGAGGGCGTATTCCTTGCTTGTTAAGGTTATTTCCTTTCCCGCGCGCCTTACTTTATGGGTGAGCTGGTCTAATTCCAAATCGGCTACTCTAAGGGTAGTAGTCCTGTCTACCCTCTCCCTGCGCAGCAAGGCCCGCACTCTGGCTAAGAACTCATCAAAGGCAAAGGGCTTGGTGAGATAATCGTCCGCGCCCGAATCCAGGCCCAGGACCTTATCTCCGATTCTATCCTTGGCCGTAAGCATCAGTATGGGCGTATCTACCTTCTTCCTCCTGAGCTCCCTGCATACGGAGATGCCGTCTCTGTCCGGCAACATAATATCGAGTATTATCAAATCGTAAGGGTTTACTTCGGCCAAAAAAAGAGCGTTTTCGCCTGCGTAGGCGACATCCACGACAAAATGCTCCTCTTTAAGGCCCCGCTCAATAAAACCGGCTATTTTCCTCTCGTCCTCTACCAATAAAATCCGCATATGCAAAAAAAACGGAGGAGAGAGGATTCGAACCCCTGAGGCGTCTTTCGACGCCTAACCGCTTTCAAGGCGGTCGCTTTCAACCACTCAGCCACTCCTCCGGTATCAAAATCACATCATTTAAAAAACAGCTGGTTGAACACGGAAGAAAAGATTACGCTGCTTGTCTGGAATGAAGACTTACAGAAGTTGAGCCAGGAAAACGGCTCAAATAAAATACTGAATCCCAACGAAAGCAAGGCAACATTGATAACATAAATGATGCCGAAGGAAAACAGGTAGTTTATCATCAGAAAATCATCCTTGCGCGAGCGCAGCGCCTTTGCCGTAAAAACGAGATGGAATATGATGCTGAAGCCGAACAAGAACATAAAAAGCTCCAGAGGCGGCTGGGCCTTGAAAAGAAAAGCCAGCAGGCAGTAAATCAAGAAAACGATGATTGTGTATATGGGCAGAACAAACGGCGCGAGCTTGACCAGGGGCGAGATAAAGCGGAAGGTCGCCTCGGTTACCTTCTGCTGGTGCTGATAAATCCTGCCCGGGGCATAGATAAAAAGATAGATAACCAGAAAGCTAATTAATCCGGCGCCGAACGTGTTTAATAGATTCTCCGGGATTGTTTTAAGTTCCGTTATAAAAGCGGCCGTAAAAGCATAAAACCACGGCAGCAGGAACACCACGATGACGGCCTTAAGAACCGTCAGAGCCTTTTTCGAACGGTTAGGGTTTAGGGATTGCAGTTGCTCCATCTAAGTAAGGCCGCAAGGCCTCGGGTATGACGATTGAGCCGTCTTTTTGCTGGTAATTTTCCAGGATGCAAATCACCGTGCGCGCCAGGGCAACGCCCGAGCCGTTAAGGGTGTGCGGGTAATCCAGCTTTTTATTATCTTGGCGGCGGTATTTTATGTCGGCGCGCCGCGCCTGGAAAGACTCGAAATTGCTGCAGCTTGAGACCTCAAGCCAGGCATCCAATCCGGAAGCATAAGCCTCTAAGTCATAACATTTGGATGCCGCGAAGCTTAGGTCTTCGGAAGGCAGCAGCACTACGCGATAAGGCAAATTCAACAACTGCAGGACCTCTTCGGCGTTCTTTACCAGCTCTTCCAATTCAAAATAAGAGGCCTCGGGCTTTACGAATTTGACCAATTCTACCTTGTCAAACTGATGCACGCGAATCAAGCCCTTGGTATCTTTTCCGTATGAGCCGGCCTCCCGGCGGAAACAAGCGGTGTAGGCGGTATAATATACGGGCAATTGCTCTTCCTCTAAAATCTCGTCGCAGAAGATATTGGTTAACGGAACCTCGGCGGTGGGAACCAAAAATAAGTCATCGTCGCGGAGCCGGTACATATCCTCCTCCAGCTTGGGAAGCTGGCCGGTTCCGGTCATTGCCCGACGGTTAACCAAAAAGGGCGGGAATACTTCGGTGTAACCGTGCTTTTTAGTATGCAGGTCAAGCATGAAATTGATTAAAGCGCGCTCCAGCCTGGCTCCCCAGCCTTTATAGAGCACGAAGTTGGAGCCGGTAATCTTGGCTGCGCGGGCAAAATCTATTATGTCCAAAGCGCCGGCAATTTCTATGTGGGTTAAAGGAGTAAAATCTAACTTCCTTCCCTCTCCCCAGGTGCGCACGATTTTTTTTTCCGAAACGTCTCCTATAGGAACAGAGGGATGAGGAGTATTGGGCACGAGCATAAGCAGCCGGCTTAATTTATCCTGCTCGCCTTTAATCTTATCTTCCAGCTCGTCTATTTTTTGGGAAACAGCCTTTGTTGCTTCAATCTTTGCCTTTGCGTCTTTCTTCTCTTTTAGAAGCCGGGAAATCTCATCGTTTGCGACGTTTCTCTTCCGGCGCAGTTCGTCAAGCTCGGCAGAAACCTTCCGGCGGGACTCATCGATGTCAATTAGCTCTTGCAAATCAAATTTAAGTCCCCGGTCCCTGATGGATTTCCTTACTAAATTCTGATTCTCTCTTATAAATTTAATATCCAACATTTTTAAAGGCCTTTCTATACGCTATCCCTTAATTACTCCCATGGGCCTCATCCGGCAAACTCTCTTTGAAATGCCGGCATTGTGCACCACATCAACTACATCGTTTACGTCCTTATAAGCTTGCGGCGCTTCTTCAACGATTGTGCTACGGCCCGAGGCTTTGACAAATATCTGCTTTGATTCTAACTCTTTCATAAGTTTATTGTAATCAACTGTCTTTATGGCAGCTGAGCGGGATTTTACGCGCCCGGCCCCATGGCAGGTCGAACCGAATGTCTCTTCCATTGCCTTTTGCGCTCCCACCAGGAGATAAGAATTCCTTCCCATATCGCCGGGGATAATCACCGGCTGGCCTATGTTTTTATACCTCTCCGGCAAAGCCGGATGCCCCGCGGCAAAAGCCCGGGTTGCGCCCTTGCGGTGGACGCAAACGGTCTTCTCTTTGCCGTCAACGATATGTTTTTCAATCTTGGCGATGTTATGGGCGACGTCGTAGATCAGATACATCCCCATACTCTGCCAGGATTTTCCGAAGACTCCCTCAAATGACTTGCGCGTAAGATACATCAGGCACTGGCGGTTTGCCCAGGCGTAGTTCGCGGCGCACTTCATTGCCGCGAGATACCGCTTGCCTTCGGGGGAATTTACCGGCGCGCAGGCAAGCTGCCTGTCGGGAACATTTATGCGGTATTTACCCAGGCATTGCATCATACTCTTTACAAAATCATCGCAAACCTGATAGCCGAATCCGCGCGAGCCGGAATGAATCATTACCGTAACCTGGCCCAGAGTCAGCCCCAGCTCATCGCATATGTCCCGGTCATAGAGCTGGTCAATTGCCTGGACTTCCAGGAAGTGGTTGCCTGAGCCGAGAGTCCCCGACTGCGCTTTCCCTCTTTCATACGCCCTGTCCGAGACCGCGTCGGGGTCAGCCCCTGCGATTGCTCCGTATTCCTCAGTGCATTCCAGGTCCTCCTGAGTGCCGTAGCCCTTTTCAACCGCCCACTTTGCGCCTTTAATTA
>JBDRMR010000052.1:0-11910 GCA_043812035.1 Candidatus Omnitrophota bacterium | reverse complement strand
TTTAAGGCTGTATCTTGACTGGAGGCAGAGATGGGGGACTGCCGAAGGGTTCGGCTTGAATTACGATACGATTGATTTGGGCAGGGGCGACTTTAAGTTCTATTACACTCAGGAGCGGCGCACGGACGCCGACCAGAGGCTTAAGCAGGAATTCCAGAGATACTTAGTGCGTTTTCGCCACCTGTGGGACGTTGATTCGAAAACCCAGCTTACCGCTCAATATTACCGCATCCAGGATAACCGGAAGGGCTGGTACGGGGAGGAGGCAGACTTCCTCAGGGACTATTTTTACCGTGAATACGAAAAGGAAACCAGGCCGAGGTCGTACCTTTTGCTTACCCGCTCCCTGCCGAATTCCAATATAAATATGCTGGTTGACAAGCGCACCAACCGCTGGTACGGCAATACCGTGGAGAAATTGCCAGAGATATCCTATGATTTGCCGGGTTATCAGGCGTTCGACGGGCCTCTGTATTTTAAGAACCGTACGATTTTCTCCAACCTTGACTATGCGGACTCAGGAGCCGCGGTAGTCAGGCTGGATTCCTATAATCAGCTTACCCTGCCGTCGAAATTTATGTTTGTTGACGTTTCTCCTTACCTGGGATTAAGAGAGACGGGCTACAGCAGGGACAAAGACGGCAGCCCGATTGCTCCCCGCACGACCTTTTACACCGGCGCGGATATGAGCACAAGGTTCTTCCGCACGTTCAACGTGGTTAACGATTTTTTGGGGATGAACATAAACCGCCTGCGCCACGTAATTACCCCGCGGGTGCAATACAGCTACGTTCACGAGCCGACGGTTTCGCCGTCCAAGCTTCAGACATTCGACGACATAGACAGCATTAACGGCGACAACCGCTTTACCCTGGAGCTGGAGAATAAATTGCAGACAAAAAGGGAGGAGAACCCGGTTGACCTGGCGATTTTCCGCGTCTCCTCGGATTATATAATGTATTCGAAAAAATACGGCGTCCCCAAGTCCCAGGACAGGTTTACCGATTTCCTCTTTGATTTGGAGCTTACTCCTTATTCCTGGCTGCGTATGGAAGCCGACGCTGCTTACGACCACCGCAACGATTATTTCTCGACGGTAAATTTTGACAACTGGTTTAATGTGGGCGAAGGGCGCAGTTTTGCCTTAGGGCACCGCTATCAGAGGAAGGGCGGCAAGGAAATGACCAGCCAGCTTGTCTGGCCTATCAATCCCAAATGGAGCTTCCGGGGTTACTGGCGCTATCAATTCGCCAGAACCGGCGACTACAGGACAGGCCTGAGGGAGCAGGAATATACGATTTCCCGCGACTTGCACTGCGCAACCATAGACGTAACCCTCAACAGAAAGAAGGTAGTGGAAGGCAAGACCGATTTGTCAGTCTGGTTCCTGTTCAACCTGAAGATATTCAAAGAGAGCGAATTCGACTACAAGCAGAGTTATCATCCCCCCAAACAATAGGGACGTTTCTTCAACCAATTAATTGAGGTAGAGAATGAGTAAGATGTCGGCTGAATTTAGACAAAAGATAAAGAGGAAACAGTTAAAGATAGCAGTGGTCGGGCTTGGCTACGTAGGCCTGCCATTGGCCTGCGGGTTCGCCGCAAAAGGCTTCTCTGTTTTTGGGCTTGACGTTGACCAGGACAGAATCAGATGGATTAAGAAAAAGGAATCTTATATTACGGATGTTTCAAGCGCGGCGCTTGGTAAGGTAGTCCGGCAGGGTTATTTGAAGCCGAGCAGCGATTTCGGCATCCTTAAACACGTAGATGTTGTTCTTATCTGCGTTCCCACGCCTTTGAAAAGAAAATATCAGCCGGATATTTCCTATATTATAAGCGCGGTAAAATCAGTGGCTAAGAACATCGAGCCCGGGACAATGGTTATTCTGGAAAGCACGACGTACCCCGGGACCACTCACGAGGTAATTTTACCTATATTCCGGCGCCAGGGGCTTAACCCGCCCGGCGGAATTTATCTTACCTTTTCCCCGGAAAGGGTTGACCCGGGCAACCGAAAATACCCGTTGGTTAAGATTCCCAAAATAGTGGGCGGGATTAATCCGGAGTCCGCAAAATTAGCCCGCCTGGTTTATAAGATTATAATCAATAAGGTAGTGTGCGTTTCTTCGGCGAGAGTAGCGGAAACGGTAAAGTTGCTCGAGAACACGTTCCGCCTGATAAATATCGGCCTTATCGACGAGCTGGCAATGATGGCGCATAAGATGGGCGTGGATATCTGGGAGATAATCGAGGCGGCAAAAACCAAGCCGTTTGGTTTTATGCCGTTCTATCCCTCGGCAGGCTGTGGCGGCCATTGCATCCCGAAGGATCCGCTTTACCTGTATTGGAAAGCAAGGCACTTCGGTTTCGTCTCAAAATTTATCAAGCTCGCCTCGAAGATAACCACTGCTATGCCCGGCTATATAGTAGAACGGCTGCAGGAGTTGCTGGCTGCCCGGAATAAACCTTTATCCGGTTCCCGGATACTAATCATCGGAGTTACCTACAAAAAAGATATCAAAGATTTGAGGAAGTCCCCGGCCCTGGATGTGATTGAGCTCCTGCAGAAAAAAGACGCAGAGGTTGCGTATTACGACCCCATTATTCCTTACCTGAAGTTTAAAGACATAAATCTCAAGTCAATACGGCTGAACGCGAAGAGCTTGGAAAAATTCGATTGCGCGGTTATTATTACGGACCATTCCGCCATAGATTATGATTTTCTTTTAAAGAAGTCTGCCCTTATATTCGATACCCGCAATGTTTACGCCAAGACCCGGGATAAAAAAATAGCCAAATTATAAAAAACGGGGAGGGAGGAGAAGCAGGGCAATGAAAATAAGAGTGCTGATTTGCTTCATCGCTGTTTTTGCGGTTTGTGCTTTCGCTTGGGCTCAGCAAGGGGGCTTGCTAATCGACGATTTTGAAACTTCTATTTCGGGCGGTCCGGACGGCACGGCAGATTTCGGCGCAGGCGGCAGTTCTTCCATTGAGGTCACAGCCTCAAGCGAGATTAAATATTCGGGAAATCAATCTTTGAAGGTAACCTATGACGCAGTATCCGGCGGCTATATGTGGGTAGCAAGGGGTTTTGACCTTGACGCCAAAAATGCAGCCTGGCTTTTAAAGCCGGAGGACATCATCTGGGATAAATACGGAGCAATAGCTTTTTATATGTACGGAGATGATTCTAAAGCCGTGATTGCCTTTGACATCAAAGACAGCGGCAATGAAATGTGGCGGTTTATGATAACGGACGATTTTAAAGGTTGGAAAAGAATCATATGCCCTTTTGGCGAATTCTACGCGCGCGGCGACTGGCAGCCGGATAACGCAGACAAAAACGCCGAATTGGATTTTCCGGTAAAAAGCTTTCAGTTCGAGCCCCGGCCGGAAGTAAAAAGCACGCTTTACTTTGATTACGTAGAGTTGATAAAAAAGTAACTTTAAAAAAATTCTTGACAAAGATTTTTTTTGGTGATAATATTAGCACTTCGCAGGTGAGAGTGCTAAAATAAAATAATAAAAAAATAGGAGGTGAGTAAATGAACATACAGCCACTAGGAGACAGGATAGTAATCGAACCCTTAGAGGCGGAAGACAAGACAAAGGGCGGTATAGTATTGCCTGACACCGCTAAAGAGAAACCCCAGGAGGGCAAGGTCGTTGCCGTAGGCAAGGGCAAGGTCCTGGAGAGCGGTTCTGTGCAGGCGCCTGAGGTTAAGGTCGGAGACAAGGTATTATACGGCAAATACTCAGGAACCGAAGTTACCACTAAAGACGGCGAAGAGGTGTTGATAATGCGCGAGGAAGACATCTTGGCTATAATAAAGTAATCCTGATTCGTCAAAAAGTGATGCAATAATATGGAAAGTTTAAATCCGAAACAAAGATTAGCGTAGAGCGTAGAGCGTAGAGCGGATAGTAAAAACCTATACGCTAAACGCTATCCGCTATACAAAGGAGGTGGCAGTAATGGCAAAGCAAATATTGTTTAAAGACGAAGGCCGCCGCAAGCTTTTAAGCGGAGTGGAGCAGTTGGCTGCGGCCGTAAAGGTTACCTTGGGGCCAAAAGGAAGGAACGCTGTTTTGGACAAGAAATTCGGTTCGCCTACGATTACCAAGGACGGCGTAACCGTGGCTAAAGAGATTGATTTGGAAGACCCCTTTGAGAATATGGGAGCGCAGATGGTAAAAGAGGTCGCGGAAAAGACCTCGGACACAGCCGGCGACGGCACGACTACAGCTACCATTCTGGCAGAGGCGATTTACCGCGAAGGCCTTAAGAACGTTACCGCAGGCGCCAACGCAATGGCCCTGAAGCGCGGCGTAGACAAGGCCGTAGAAAAGGTAGTCGAAGAATTGAAGAAGCTTTCCAAACCCATCAAGGACAAGAAAGAGGTAGCTCAGGTAGCTACGATTGCGGCTAATTGCGACCAGGCCATAGGCGATTTGATTGCCGAGGCAATGGACAAGGTGGGCAAGGACGGCGTTATCACCGTCGAAGAAGCAAAATCAATGGCAACGACCTTAGAGGTCGTTGAGGGTATGCAGTTTGACCAGGGTTATCTTTCTCCCTACTTCGTTACCGACGCCGAGAGAATGGAATGCATACTCGAGAATCCCTATATCTTAATTAACGAAAAGAAGATATCCTCGATTAAGGATATCCTGCCGCTTCTGGAGAAAATAGCCAGAACCGGAAAACCGCTTTTGCTCATTGCCGAAGAGGCTGAGGGCGAGGCTTTAGCGACATTAGTGGTTAACAAAATTCGCGGAACCCTTTCTACCTGCGCGGTTAAGGCCCCGGGATACGGCGACCGCCGCAAGGAAATGATGGAAGATATCGCAGTTCTCACCAGCGGAAAGGCTTTGACCGAGGATTTAGGAATAAAGCTGGAGAACGTAAACATCGATGATTTGGGCCAGGCAAAGCGCGTCAAGATCGATAAGGATAATACCACTATTATTGAAGGGGCGGGAAAGACTTCCGCCATCAACGGCCGCATTGCCCAAATCAAAAAACAGATTGAGGACTCGGATTCGGATTACGACAAAGAGAAGCTCCAGGAAAGACTGGCAAAGCTGGCCGGCGGCGTAGCGGTAATTAACGTCGGGGCTGCCACCGAGACCGAGATGAAAGAGAAGAAAGCCCGCGTTGAAGACGCCCTGCATGCTACCCGTGCCGCAGTTGAGGAAGGCATTATCCCCGGCGGCGGTGTGGCGCTTGTCCGCGCAATGCCTGCGTTGGCTAAACTTACGCTTACAGGCGACGAAAACATTGGAGTGGACATCGTAAAGAGAGCGCTTGAAGAGCCGATTCGTCAGCTGGTTAACAATGCCGGCCTGGAAGGCCCTGTAGTAGTTCAGCGGGTAAAGCAGGAAAAGACAAACATTGGTTATGACGTTAATCAGGATGACTTCGTGGATATGATTGACGCCGGCGTCATTGACCCGACCAAGGTTACCCGCACGGCGCTGCAAAACGCTGCCAGCATTGCCGGATTACTGCTTACCACCGAGGTATTGGTTGCGGATAAGCCGGAAAAGGAGAAAGAAATGCCTTCAATGCCGCCAGGCGGAGGTTACGGCGGAGGAATGTATTAACTTAGCTCATAGCTCATAGCTCATAGCTGAGATAGGTTTTAGGTCAGAGGTAAAGGGCGAGGAAAAAATCCTCGCCCTTTTTATTTTGACATTACTGACAAACAGATTTTCTTGACATTACCCGGGTCCAGAGATAGAATGAAAATGAAAAAAAGGAGGAGTAAAATGAGAAGAATAGGTGCGGGGATAATAGTCGCGGTACCTATATTGATATATAGTTTCGCGGCGGCAGAGATTAGTTTTGCAGAGAATTCCACTTCCAGCGATTCCTCCTCGGCGTTTCAGACCGTCATAGCCATACAGAAAGCTCTCCAGGATAAAAACTACGAGGAAGCCTGGCAGCAACGGACGAAGCTGTCCCGGCAGTGGCAGGGTTTAGACGAATTTAAATTGAGAATGGAGAGAGATCCCGCCCTCAGAGAGGGGATAAGCAGTGCCAACATAAAGAAGATAGAGCCCGTAACAAGCAGGCGGATGTGGGTTAACGCGTCCAGTTCCTATCAGCAATTTAATGGATTTTATCTGGTTAAAGAAAACGGCAAGTGGAAACAGGGGAATCTGCGCCAATACATCAGAAAGGCCAGAAGCGATTTAAGGATTTTGGCCAGGGCAATAAGGGTGTATTATAGAAACAATAAAAGGTTCCCTTCTGAGTTGTCCGAGCTTACCGTGCCGATTACCTATGTCAAAACAATCTCTCAAGACCCATTTAGCGATGAGGCGAAGCCATACGTTTATAAAATCCTCGACGAGGGGTGGATACTTTACAGCTTGGGCCCTGATAGCGATGACGATTTCGGTTTTACAACCTATAACCCCAAGAGCGGACCTGTAAGCAATGGAGATATCGTTGTGAAAAGCAAGCTTCCTGAAGGACCTTAGTTTTTTGGATGAAAATAGGTTTTGTTGCCCACACGGCATATCCCGAATTCATCGGCGGCAGAGAACACCATACCCATAACTTAGCTAACGCATTATCCGACATAAACGAGGTTGTAATCTTTGCAGGCAGCAGAAAGAAAATAATCGAAAAATTTAAACTGGATGGTTACACATTAATCAGAATTCCAACTATATCTTTTAAGGTCTCGCGAAATCCGCTCCAGATTTACCGCGTCATCCCTCAACTCTTCTCTGTCCTAAAAAAAGAAAAACCGGATTTGATTCACGCTTTCGAATACGGTTCCTACAGCACCGACATCGCCTGTTTATTTTCAAAAAGATTCGACATCCCTTTTCTGCTGACTATTTACGGCTACCAGTTCAGCAACCCCCTTTTAAAAATCGCAAAAAGGATTTACGATATATCTATAGGACGCTTGCTGTTTAAGGAGGCAAAGAAGATATTCTTTGTTTCGGAACAGCAGCGGAAAGATTTTTCGAAAATCATAGGGTCATATAAAGACGATAAGGCTCTAATACAGGAGAACTGCATAAACATCCGGGATTATGAAACGCTTCCTTCCGGAGCAGAGTTATTGCATAGGTACAATCTCAATAATGAGATAAAACTGATAACCATAGCCAGGCTGCTGCCAAGGAAAAGAGTGGTCAACTTGGTATATGCCCTGAACAGGGTTATAGAGGAATACGGATTTAAGGACATAAAATTGCTCATTATCGGCCCCGACTGCGGCGAATTACCGAATATCCAAAAGGCAGTTAAAAAACTAAACTTAGAAAGGTACACGTTGATAATCGGCGCAGTGCCTTACCAAGAGATAAAATATTTTCTGGATATCGGCGATATCTTTGCGTTGCCTTCGGTTTATGAGGGCTTGCCTTTGGCGTTATTAGAAGCAATGGCCTCCGGCAAAGCGGTAATTTTTACAAATCTCTTATGCACCCGGCGATTAATCACAGATGGCCTGGATGGGTTGCTGGTAGAGCCGGATAATATCGGTTCGCTTGCCAGAGCGATACTGAGATTGTCGAAGGATAAGATTCTGCGGAGAACCCTCGGAATGAATGCCAGAAATAAGGCAAAGGAATTCGACTGCCGCGCGGAAGCCGAAAGGACAAAGGCGGTATACGAAGAGACATTAAAGTAAAATGCCGCCTTTCTGCTAAAAATATGCCTCATATAGACAGAGTCTTGGGTAAATATAAGGCTGAGGAGTTTTTAACCTTGGTTAAGAGATGGGGATGCGGCCCTGAAAAAGAGTCGAGATTTCTGAAGACCGATTTATTCGAGGAGGCCTACGGAGAGGACCAGATTCTGTTTCGGCTATCAGGAAGCAATCTGCGCATTTTCGGCCTGGATATCTGCCAGAATACCGTTGAGTCAGCTAATATTAAAAACGAGTTTGCGGGGTTCGGTCATAATTACATAAGGGCTGACGTAAGGAGACTGCCGTTTAAAAATGACTCTTTTGATTTTATACTTTCCAGCTCAACCTTAGACCATTTTGGCAGAGAAGAGGATTTGATTAATTCTTTGTCAGAACTGAAGAGAGCTCTTAAGCCGAGAGGAATTTTGATTGTCGCTTTAAACAACAGGCATAATCTTAACTTTCTCTATTTGCTTAAGTTAGGAAGCTTTTTCCGTCTTCTTCCTTATCCGGTGCAATTTTACAAGCCGTCAAAGATTAAAAATATACTTAAAGATTCGGGATTATCCGTTCAATCAGAGGAGGTTATTGTTCATATTGTCAGCCCTTTGAACACGATATTGCTTTTACTCAGGAGATTCGTTGACGGCGAAGTAATTGACAGATTTGCTCAAAAGTGCGTTCTTGTTTCTAAGCGCCTGAGCGCAATAAGAAAGATCGGGCACTTGACCGGGTGGTTTAATGCCTTTATATGCGTGAAAGGCAGGGTTTAAATTGCGCGTTATTTTCGTTATAAGACATACGGGAGAAGGGCAAATAGGCATAATGAGTCTCTCCGGAGTGCTTAAACAAAGAGGGCATCGGGTGGAGATTGTGGAGGCCGGTTATAAAAAGATAAAGGAGAGACTCCGGGCAGGCCATAGCGCCATCCTGGCTTATAGCACGCCAACCAGATATGCGGATTATTACATCCAGCTTAACAGGCGGATTAAGAGGGAATTCGATGTGTTTTCCGTTTTCGGTGGCCCGCACCCTACGGCTGTGCCGGAGATTACTGAAGAGGAAGGCGTGGACGGTGTTTGCCGAGGGGAAGGGGAGCTTGCTATGGCTGAGTTGGCGGATAACCTGAGCAATGGGAAATCCGTGCGGGATATAAAGAACTGGTGGATAAAAGAAGACGGAAAAATATACAGGAATCCCCCGAGGCCCTTAATTGAGAATCTGGACGAGTTGCCGTTTCCCGATAGGGAATTGTTCCGAAAGCTGCCTTTGTTTGACGAAGAAAAGATTCATATTATTACCGGCAGGGGCTGTCCTTATGACTGCAGCTACTGTTTTAATCCGGTATATAACCGGCTATACGAGGGCAAGGCGGGAAAAATCCGCCGCAGAAGCGTTTGCAATGTGATTGAAGAAATAAGGCAGGCCCAAAAAAGGTTCCCGCTGAAATTCTTGGTTTTCGACGATGACCTGTTTGTCCTGCCTTACGAGTGGATAAAGGAATTCAGCCGGCATTATAAAAAAGAAGTCGGCTTGCCGTTTTTCTGCTATCTGCGGGCAGACCTTGTTAATCCCGAAATAATCCGGCATTTAAAAGGTGCCGGCTGTTTCAGTATTTCTATGGGTATCGAAACAGCCGATGATAATTTGCGAAATTTTGTTTTGAAGCGCAATATGTCAAAGGAGCAGATTATCGGGGCAGCAAGGGAAATAAAAAATAACCGGATAAGATTGAAGGCCAGTAACATCATCGGCATACCCGGCGGCTCCTTAGAAGCGGATATAGAGACGGCCGGGCTAAACGCAAGATGTTCTGTGGACTACAGCAGCGTGGAAATACTGACGCCCTATCCTGGGACCGAAATTTATAAGTTAATTATTGACAGCGGTGCGGTTGACAAAGATAATTATTGGTCGAAAGACTATAAAGGACTCCGTAATAGGCCGGAACTGGTGAATTTTCAGATGATATTCGCCCTTACGGTAGAATTTCCCGTTTTGTTTACTTTGGTTAGAATCTTATTAAGGTTGCCCGCAATTCGATTATACAACCTTTTTTATCTTCTCTGGGAAGGCTACTGTGCCTATTTTCGCCTATATCCTTCTGGTTTGAGAGGGTTCTTGCGCGGGATTAAAAAATACATAAAATTAATTAAAAAATAGATGGTATACAAAAAGGGAGCTAAGAGGAGGATATTTAAAATAACCTTAGGAGCAATTCTTATTTGTTTGCCGATATTGGCCTTTTGTTTGGCAGCTGAATCGCAGGAGATTAAAAAGGTGCCGAATATTAAGCTCTTTGGCTTCTCGCACATCTGGGCAAGATACGATAAGACAAGGGGCCCTAACTACGGCGAAGATTTGACGGTTGCCCGGGCCAGGGTGGGTCTCCGGGGAGATTTGGTTTCAAATATAAATTATACGGTTTTGACTGAATGGGGCAGGCTAACCTTTAATGACCCGGTTACCCTGCTGGATGCCTGGGTTAATTTCAAGGTAAATCCCGGGCTAAATATAAAGATAGGGCAGTTCTGGTATATGTTTACTTTATCCGGAACGGAGATTTTGCCGAAAATACCATTTATAATCAGGCCCGAGGTAATTGACGGGATATGGCTGCCTATGGGAAGAAAGGGTTCCTACGGATATGACAAGGGTATAGAGATACGGGGAAATTCCGAGGAAGGAATATTACCTTGGGGATATATATTTTCTATCACTACCGGTACCGGCTTAAATAAACTGGAAGATAACGATAAGAAGGATTTCGCGGGGAGGGTGTGGTTTGAGCCTTTAAAGGGGTTAAGGCTGGGGGCTTCGGGTTTTCGCGGCTGGTCAAGGGTCGAGATGACTTCTGATCTGGGCAGAATGGATAAGGAGGATATCTCCGAATATGCTTACGGATTCGAGCTTTCTTATAATCAAAAGTATTTCAGGATAATTTCAGAATACTTAAAGGCGCACTATGACGGATTTTTGCGCCAGGAAGGGGCGGAGATATTCAGTCTCTCAACGCAAAAACCCTGGGGATGGTATGCAATGTTCGGCTGGAAACCGCTGCCCAATATTGAAATCCCCGTCAGATATGCTTGGTATGAAAACGATTCCACCATGAGCGATACCGGCTTGTCCACGGTAACATTGGGGCTTACGTGGTATATTAAAGGTGATAACAATATCAAATTTAATTATTATATACGCGATCCGGAACAAAACTACGGTTCGAAGTTGGGGAATCTGATAGCTGTCCAGGCGCAGGTGGTTTTCTGAGCCGTAATTAAGACTTAAAGTTTAGGTTACATAGATAAGTTTAACTGGATGTGATTGTAATGAGGAAAAAAGTAATTTTTCTGCCGGGGCTTTTTTTAATAATTGCAACTGCGGTAGTTTCTATAGTATTATTGCGGAGCAGGCCGCAACAGAAGTCCGCTACCACGGAGTTGATACCTATCAGAATCGGCTGGCAGACCAGCTGGGCCACGCAGGGGCAAATGGCTGTGATATTGCAGAAGACGAATATCCTGCAACTCAACGGATTAAAGGGCGAGTTTAAGGGCTTCAGCTACGGCGGCCCGCTAAATGAGGGAGCGCTTGCCGGTGAGGTAGATGTTATATTTACCGCCGACCAGCCGGCCTGTATGCTTTTAGCCAAGGGCGCAAAGTGGAAGATAATAGGCCGGCTTATTTACAATAGAGTAGGCACGATTGTCCCGCCGGATTCTCCGGTTCAATCAATCGCCGATTTAAAAGGAAAGACCATCGGCATTCCCTTCGGAGCAGCAGCCCAGCGAGAGACGCTTAGGGCCCTGAAAGAGGCAGGCCTTAATCCAGTCAAGGATGTCGAAATCAAAAACATAGATATATACGAGCAGATTAATGTAATCCAGGCAGGCGGCAACCAAAAGTGGGGAAAGTTCGCTGCCTTTTCTACCTGGGACCCGCCTCTGGCAGCGTTAGAACATAGCCGCAAGGCCAGGGCCTTGGATTACGGACTGGTTACGGCGGTTATCGTGATGTCTAAGGATTTCATAAATAAACATCCAGGAGCCGCGGTCAATTTCCTCAAGTCCTATATTACTGTATTTTATTATTACAGCACCCATCAGAAATCGGCAAATATATGGTTTAAGAGAAAGGCGCGGCTTGATTTTCCGCTCGCGGTATTGGACCTGGCGGCTTCGGTTGAGCCCAACCTGAAAGCAACCAGTTTGCAGGATGTAAATATCGGATTGTCAGAAGATGATATCAAAAC
>JBDRMR010000051.1:0-6115 GCA_043812035.1 Candidatus Omnitrophota bacterium | reverse complement strand
GGATAAGGCCCGGTAATCTTTGGCGAAGTCGGCCCGAAAAGGGCAACCACCTTTGCGCCGACCGCCGCAGCAATATGCATCGGCCCGGAATCGGCGGATATGACCGCATCCGCCTTCTCCATCAATGCCCCTAATTGCCCCAAAGAAGTCCGGCCTGCAAAATTAAAGACCTTCGCTGCTTGCGACTTATTGATAATCTCCCCGGTTAAATCCTTATCTTTCTTTGCTCCGGTAATTGCTATATTCGCCGCGGCTCTTTCTTTGAGCCTTCTAATCAACTCGGCAAGGTTCTCAGGCGGCCAGCGCTTGGGAACCCAGTTAGCTCCCGGATTTATCACAATCAGAGGAAGACTCGCATCCATATTTTGCTCCGAAAACAATCCGGCTACGTAAGCCCTATCTTCGTTGGAAGGGAAGAATTCATATTTGCGGTGGCTTATCTTCAATCCAAGATGTTCCAGTAAACTCAGGAAATAATCCGCCTTATGCAAGACGTCTGCCGGCGGCGGAACCTTAATCGTAAGGTGTTTGCCGCTCTTAGGGTTGTCGTGGCCGACAATCTGTTTAATGCCTGCGTATTTAAGTATGAGCGTCCTGGACAGGGAAGGCCTGAGCATAAAAGCCGTATCGAATCTTTCTTTGCGCAATGCGAAAACGAATCCCAGGCGCGAAATCAAACTCCCGTGCTTTCCTTTTTCGTCGTAAATGATTATTTTATCGACATTGGGATTATTCTGAAAAATCTCCCTTACGCGCGGAACCGAAAGCACGGCCAGGCGTGACTGGGCAAAATTCCTCTTCAAAGCAGCGATTAAAGATGTCGAAAAAAGAGCGTCACCCAACCAGTTCGGACTAACTACCAATATTCTCTGCATTTAATAAGGGGGCTTTAGTTTTTTAAAAAATGTATAAAATCCGGTCAGCTTTCCCCACAGCCTTATTCCCAAATCCCGGTCCGTTATTTTAATTCTCCTTAAGGCGTAAATATCCGGTTCCTTCCGGAAGCCTCGGTTAGTCATGCAAGCGCACAGATACCCGGATTCTTTTACCTGCGTTAACGCTTCGGGAGTAAATCCGCCTACCGGATAAGCTAAAGTGGATAATTCCAGGCCGTATACTTGCCGTGCTTTTTGTTTTGAGCCGAAAATTTCCCGCCGAAGCCCTTCGGCCGGAACTTCGGGCAAATATCAGAATTACGGGGATAAGAATTAATTTTTTAATCCGCGCCATTTTCTTTTCTTTCGCTTAATGCCTCTTTATAAACAGACTCGGTTAACGAAAGCATTTTGTCTAAATTGAATTTTTCTTCAATCTGCATTTTTGAGTTGTTAATTACCCCTTCCCTGAGCGCGGCATCTTCCAGGAGTAACTTTATTCCCCGGTATAATCCGCCGGCGTCCCCAGGCTCAGCCAGAATCCCGGTTTCCCTGTCTTTGATAACTTCGGTTATCCCTCCGGCGCTACTGGCAACAACCGGAACCCCGTTTGCCTGTGCCTCGAGGATGGAAAATCCAAGCCCTTCCAGCGTAGACGGCAAAACTGATATATCGAGAATTCTAAACAGCGGAGTAAGTTCCGGAACATCGCCCAAAAATGTTATGTGTGTTCCGAGGCTATTGCTCTTGACCCATTCCTTAAGCTCTCCTTCTTTCTTTCCCGTGCCGACAACCAATAAACGAGCCTCAGGATAATCTTTAATCAATTCTCTGAATGCTGAAAAAAGCAAGAGGTGGCCTTTTTCCCCGGACAGCCTTGCGATAATTCCGAGGGTAGGATTTCCTTTAAGACAAGAGTAATCTTTTGCATCCGCCGCTTCCGGGCAAGGCCCCATGGCCGGGCTGACCGAATTATAAATCACCCTAAGGTTTTTCTTCTCGAGACCAAAGTCCTCAATCAGGTGCCTGCCGACTGCCTGGCTTATCGCAACGGTTAAGTCTCCGAGGCAGGGAATCTTTTTCCTCATCCGGTGAGGACGGTAAAATCCGTGAAACGTGGATACGTAAGCGATATTCAGCCTTTTGCTTAAGATAAACGCCAGAAACTGAGTAATGCGCGTCTGGGCGTGGATAAGGCCGATATTCTCTCTGTGAATAAATCCTTTCAAAATGAAATAAGCGGAAACTAAACAAGGGCTGAATATCGATTTTGTCTTAAGAGGAAGTTCCAGAAAGCCGATGCCGTTTTCCCTTAAAAATTTTTCTCCCCCACCCGCCAGAGAACCGACAAAAACATTATGCCCGCGCTTTCTTAAACCGTAACTTAGATTCAGGACATAACGGGTAATTCCGCCGATATTCAGATGGTTGGTCAGGATGAGGACGTTCATTATTCTAAAAGTTTTTCGACAGCCTCTAACACCTCTTGCGGCTTAATCGCGTACATGCATTCTTTCTTCTTGCACGTCGGCTTATAGCACGGACTGCAGGAAATATCCCTGTAAAAAACTACACCGTTGTGCCCGGGAACAAGATGCCGTTTTGGGTCGGTCGGGCCGAAGAGGGCAATGTAAGGCGTTCCCACGGCGGAAGCGATGTGCAACGGAGCAGAGTCCGAGCTGATAAAAACCCGGCACTTCTTAATTAAAGAAACCAGCTGATTAATGCTTGTCTTGCCGCAGGCAATGATTGGTTTGGCTTTTTTTAATAAATCCACCACGTCTTTCACCCAGGCTAAATCCTCCAGCTCTCCGGTAAAAACTACCCTTATATCTTTTAAAGAAAGCTCCTCGCAAAGGCGGACAATGTAACTCTGCGGCCAGTTTTTACTCTGCCATCTTTTACTGGCGCTCGCATTTATACCCACAAGTACCTGATTGATTCCCAGCCATTGCTCATTTAAAAATTTTTCAACGTATTCTTCGTCTTCCTTATTAGGCCAGAGCTCTAAACGAAAATCCTCCGCCTCTATATCCAGCATCTTGAGTAAGCGGAACTGGTGTTCAACCGGACCCCGCGACATCTTCTCGTAAGCAAGGGCACGATTAAGCAGAAATCCAAACTTCCGCCTATAGCCATAGCGCGCAGGTATAAAACTCTGGAAGGCTAATATGTGGCTTTTACGGTTGTTCTGCAGGTCGATTGAGAAATCGAAATCCCTCTTCCTTAATTCCCGGGCGACCCTCATAAGGCCCCCTATGCCTTTATCTTTGTCGCTCAGGTCAGAAACGATAAGCTCACCAATATACGGACAATTGAACATAATCTCCTGATAGGGACTGTTTATTAAGAGGCTGATTTTATATTCCGCCTTGGGAAACTTCTTTCTCATTGCCCGTAAACTCGGAGAAATCAAAACCGCATCGCCCAAGGCGCCCAACTTTATAACCAGAATCTTATGGCGGGTGAGCGCCTCTTCGTAGACGTCCAGCGTCTTTTCTGCCATCAGGTCCAAGGTGAATTTCTGCGTTACTTTTTCGCGCGCATTCCCGGCCAAATAGCCCGCCAGGGATTTATCTTTCATAATCCTGATAATCGCCTGAGCCAATCCCTCCACATCGCAGGGGGTAACTAAAATTCCGGTCAAATTATCGTCGATGATATCGACGACTCCTCCCACCCTGCTTGCTATTACCGGGACGCCCGCTGCCTGTGCTTCGATAACCACCCTGCCGAAAGCCTCATGTCTTACCGAAGGCAGAACTAAAAGATTCAGGTCGGCCAGGACTGCGGGTATGTCCTGCTGGGAGCCCATAAATTCGGTGCAGTTTGTCAATCCCAGTCTTTTAACCAAAATCTCCAATTCGTGCTTATAGGCTTGGTGGGGAGAAGACGCGTCTCCCACAATCCAGACCTTGATTTCAGGGACTCTTACGTGGCGTTTTGCCCGCGCTATTGCCCGTAGAAAATAGTTATGGCCTTTGAGCGGGGTAATCCGCCCGACAATCCCGACGTTAAAAACATCCGACCGCCTCTTCTCCGGAGGGACGTATTTAAATCTTTTTAAATCCACGCCCCGGAAAACCAGGCGGATGCGCTCCGAGGGCAGGCCGAAATCCTTATTCATATGATTGGCTATTACGTGGCTGGGGCATATAACCAGCCTGCCCCAACTCATCACCCTGCTGGCAAGATGCGTCTTGTAATGCCCGTGGCAGGTGGTTATGAAGACTCTGCCGGTCAGGCGGGCGGCAAAAAAAGCAATCCAGGCAGGAACGCGCGAGCGCGCATGGACAATATCTATTTCTTCTTTACGGATAATTTTAATCAGCTCCGGGATTGTCCTGATAATCGTAAAAATTGATTTCTTATGCGCCGGGAGGGTATAGTGCTTTGAACCCTCGCTTTCCAATTTCTCGACCAGAACCCCTCCGTTAGAAACAACCACGCTCTTATGACCGCGGCTTACCAGATATCCGGCCAGGTCGACCGTCCCGGTTTCCACGCCGCCGACATTTAACTCGGGTAATATCTGCAGAATGTTCATTACAGCAACTTTCCCACTGCTTCGGCAACCTTTAAAGTATCTTTCAATCTGATAATCCCGGGCTTATGAACGATAATCTCTTCCAGAATTGCGGACAACGCCGAGCTGTCAGCCAAATATATATAGTTCTTGCGGGCTAAATTCTCCAGGAACCTGTTATGCCTTTTGCCGATAAAAGCGGGCGGCTTGAAAACAATCACATATCTTCCCGAGCTGGCTGCCTCCGAGACCATCGAGATGCTTTCCCCGGAAACGATAACGATTTTACTTAATCCCAGGATCCCGCCAACCGCCTCGGGGATATTTTTTTCGTTGGCAATAACCAGTAATTTACAGCGGCTGTATTCACCGAATTCCTGCTTGATTAAATTTTCAACTTCAGGGCTTGTCCGGCGAGAGGTTGTAATCAGGATTTCTGCGTCGTTTCTCTCTAAAAATAACTTGACCTGTTGAATCAACGGTCTTAACAAATCCGGAGTTAACCTGAGCCTCTTTGTATCCCCGCCTAACAATAACCCCAAGACTACATCCTTCTCAATCGTTACTTGTGGCTTAAGACCGCTGACTTGAGACTTTATATATTCCTCGTTAACTAAATTTAAAGCCCCGTCGGTCACTATGACGTTGTCTCTCTTAGGGGGGTTATCGTGGGCGGGCATAATAACCAAATCAAACCTGTTTGTGCTCAAAAGACCCGGCCGCATCAAAACCACGGATTTTGCCTGGTTCTCGCCCGAGACGACTAAATTTACCGGAGCGGCCGAGGAACCGCAGGAAATTACTATATCGGCAAAATAAGACTGCATCTCTGCGAAAGCCCGGGGAATCAAAAAATACTTAACGCACCAGGAGCAGCCCTTGCACTGTTTATGCCCCGCAGCAATTACACTGAAAGACTGCAAAACGGAAGAAAGCTTGTTTTTAAACCTTACTGCCATCTCTTTTGTCTGGATTTGCAGATTTCTTTTCTCCGCCTCTGCCAGGATTAGCCTCAATACGGCCTGGACCTGCCTTATGTGCCCGGCCTTGCCGTCATGCAAAATCAGAATATTCCGTTGCCGGCTGTACTTAAAGCGCTTGTAAAACCAGAGGTACTGCTCGGGGTACCCGGTAATGCAGCCTTCTATTATTCGATTGATTGCTTCTAAATTAACCCTGATATCGTGGTCAAGATTGCCGGTCAGCTTAATCTTAAGCGGCGCTAAAACCACCAGCTCATGCTCGGGCCCCTTAATTCTGCGAAGATAAACGGGCAATATCGGAACGCCGAATTTAATGCCTACCCTGACTGCCAAAGCGGAAGTCCGCACCTCTCTCCCGAAAAAATTAACAAACACTCCCTCTTTTATCCCGTGGTCGGCTACCATGCCAACGAACTCGCCTTCCTGTAAAATCCGGATAATCCGGCGGAATCGGCCCCCTGCCTTCAGCACGCTGACGCCGTGGGCCTGGCGCGTCTGATTTAAGAATCCGTCCAACATAGGGTTTTTTGCCTGCCCTTCGGTAAGGACGTGCAAGGGGTAACCTAAAATCCCCGCCACGGCAAAGCAAATCTCCCAGCTCCCGAAATGCGCGCCCAGAATTATGGCGCCTTTTCTACCCTTCAAGGCGTTATCCAGGTTCTCTTTTCCTTTAAACCTGATATAACGCTCAATGTAACCTTTGCCTACCTTCGGGATCCTCAGCGTTTCCG
>JBDRMR010000050.1:0-6727 GCA_043812035.1 Candidatus Omnitrophota bacterium | reverse complement strand
AGCGGCCAGGTCCTTGAGCAGTTTAAGGCAGTAAAGCACAGGCAGAAGATGTTCTCTCTGGAGAACACCTATTCCTTCGAAGAGCTGGACGACTGGGACAAGCGCGTTAGAAAGGGCCTGGGCAGAAAAGACGCAGAGTATGTGGCGGAGTTGAAGATAGACGGAGTGAGCGCGAATCTCACTTACCGCAATGGTAAGTTTATCCTGGGCTCGACCCGCGGAGACGGAGAGAAAGGGGAGGACGTTACCCGGAATTTAAAGACCATCCGGGCGATACCTTTAGCCCTGTTCGGCAGAGATATCCCGGAACTGATAGAGATTCGCGGCGAGGTTTATATGACAAGGCCGGAATTCATTTCGCTGAATAAGGAAAAGGAAAAAAATAAAGAGCCGCTTTTTGCCAATCCGCGCAACGCCTGCGCCGGGTCATTAAAACTTCTCGATTCAAGCATCGTTGCCAAGAGGAATCTTAAGTTCTTTGCCCATTCTTTGGGCGATTACCGGGGAGCAGAGATAGGAAACCACTGGGAATTTCTACAGTTTCTTAAAAACTGGGGCCTGCCGGTAAATCCTCACCCTAAACTCTGTAAAAACCTTAAGGAGGTTGAGGACTACTGCCTTAAATGGCAGGATAAGAGAGAGCGGCTCGAATACGACATCGACGGAGCGGTGGTTAAGGTAAATTCCCTCGATTTTCAAAAGACATTGGGCTCGACCCTGAAGAGCCCGCGCTGGGCAGTGGCTTACAAGTTTCCCGCTCATCAGGCTACCACTGAAGTATTGAAGATTAACCTCCAGGTGGGCAGGACAGGAGTAATTACCCCTGTTGCCGAACTTAAACCGGTTGAATGCGGCGGAGTAACCATCAGGCATGCAACCCTGCACAATTTCGACGAGATAGAACGCCTCGGAGTAAAAGAAAAAGACCGCGTATTGATTGAGAGGGCAGGCGAGGTTATTCCAAAAGTGATTAAGGTCACAGAGAGCCGCGGGAATAATCCGTTTCCCATACCTAAAACTTGCCCGGTATGCGGCGGCAAGGTTGTAAAGGAAAAAGAGGAGGAAGTCGCTTATAGATGCACGAACCTGTCTTGTCCCGCGCAGCTGGAGAAGGGGCTGCAGCATTTCGCTTCCAGGGCCGCGATGGACATCGAGGGGATGGGAGAATCCGTAGTATCCCAGCTGGTTGAAAAGGGATTAGTCAAGGATTTTGCCGATATATACGGTTTAAAAAAAGAGCAATTGTTAACTTTGGAATTATTTAAGGACAGGAAAGCCGATAATTTACTAAAGGCAATCCAGAAGAGCAGGAAGCAGCCTCTTTCCCGCTTGCTGTACGCTTTGGGCATAAGGCACGTAGGAGAAAAAGCGGCTTTTGTCCTGGCGCAGAGATTCAGGACTTTGGAAGACCTGATGCAGGCAGGAGCTTGCGATTTGACTTCGATCTACGAAGTAGGCGAAGAGATGGCTGCCAGCGTGGTCGAGTTTTTTGAAAATAAAACGACCCTGAACCTGGTCGAAAGATTAAGGAGCGCCGGCTTGAATACAAAAGAAGAAGTTTTGGAAACAAAGAGGTCTCCTCTTACGGGCAAGACCGTTGTTTTTACCGGCGAGCTAAAGGAATTCAGCCGAAAGGTCGCCGAAGGGCTGGTGCGTCAATACGGCGGGAATTCCAGCTCCAGCGTAAACAGAAAGACGGATTTTTTGGTAGCGGGAGAGAATCCCGGCTCCAAATACACGAAAGCGAAACAGTTAGGAATAAAGATTATTGACGAAAAGGCGTTCAAGGAGATGATTAAATGAGATATCACTGGCTACATAGATTCAAAAGATTGATTCCGCAGATTATTATACTCTCTACATGCTGTTCTCTACTCGCTACTCTACTCGGCTGCGAGGCGTTCGTAAGGAAATTTACCCGCAAGCCGAAGAAAAAAGAAGCCAGGGAGGAGATTGTTTTAATGCCCGAGGTTTATTCTCCGTCGGACATACCGGTTGAAGACAGGTACCGCAGCTATTTTGTTTTTTGGCAGTCCTGGCAGGACGAATTGATTTCCGCCCTGTCCTCTCCGGAGAGTCATAAAAAGAGAATAAGCTGTCTGGATGAGGCAATCAAGAATTTAGAAAGCCTCAAACACCTTTTGTATGAGGAGAAGCAAAAGGATTTAGACACTTATTTAGGCCGGCTGCGCAGCTTAAAAGGAGAGATAGTCCAGGACATATACGGCACGAATTCGGCGAAGCATAAGAAAAAGGCGGAAAGCCTGAAGCGCGGAATTTTAAGAGACTTTTCTTATCCGGAAGTCAAGGGGCATTTAAGATGATATTCGAGAAGGTTTGCGTAGGTCCGTACGAAGTAAATTGTTACATTCTGGCGCAGGCTCAAAATAAGCAGGCAATTATTATCGACCCCGGAAGCGAGCCGGATAAAATTAAAAAAATCTTAGCCAGGTATAAATTAATGCCCGGTTTTATTATTAATACCCACGGCCACCTCGACCATATCGGAGCGGACGACGCCTTTGGCGTTCCCGTATATATTCATAAGGCGGACTTGGATTTTCTGGTTAGCCCCGAATTGAATTTATCCCGGATGTTCGCAATGTCTTTGCGCGTTTCCGCACAGAAGCGCACCCTTGAAGGCGGCGAAGAGATTAGATTAGACAACATCAGTCTGCTGGTATTGCATACTCCGGGCCATACTCCCGGCGGGATATGCCTGTTATTAAAGGAGCCCCGGAATAATATGCTCTTTTCGGGCGACACATTGTTCTGCCAGGGCATCGGCCGCACCGACTTTCCCCTGGCGTCTTTAGAGCAGCTGGAGAATTCGATAAAGGATAAATTATTTGTCCTGGATAATCACACGGACGTATACCCCGGCCACGGGTCGGACACGACCATCGGCCGGGAAAAGAAATGGATAACTTTATAGATATTTTTATTAGTTACCTTTCGGTTGAGCGCGGCCTGAGCAGGAATACAATTGTGTCCTATCGCAGGGATTTGGAAGATTATCTGGATTATTTAAGAGGGCAGAAGGTCAATTCTTTAGATAAGGCGGACAGGAGCCGGATAAGCGATTTTATGTACGGGCTTAAGAAGCTCGGCTTGAATGCAAATTCTATCGCCAGGAAATTAGCCGCGATAAAATCATTTTACCGGTTTTTGGTGAGAGAGAAAATCCTTAAGCAGGACCCGACCAGCCTCATGGAGTCGCCGAAATTATGGAGGAAGATTCCCGATACCCTGTCTCTCCAGGAGGTAGAGAACCTGATTGCTCAGCCCGACCTGCGCAAGAAGGGAGGGATAAGAGACAGGGCAATCCTGGAGTTGTTGTATGCCACCGGGATGCGCGTTTCGGAACTGACCCAGTTAAAAATCCAGGATGTAAATTTGGACGTCGGATTTGTGCGTTGTTTAGGCAAAGGGAATAAAGAGCGCATTGTGCCTTTGGGCAGAAAGGCGATTGAGTGGCTGAGTAAATACATAAAAAATGAACGCCCATATTTTTTGAAAAAAGCATCTACGGAAGCGCTGTTTTTAACCCGCCTGCATAAGCGAATCTCGCGTCAGTCGATTTGGAAGATGTTCAAGAGATACGCGCGCCGTGCCAGAATCAGGAAGGAAATCCACCCCCATATCTTAAGACATTCCTTTGCCACCCATCTTTTAGAGAGGGGGGCCGACTTAAGGAGCGTGCAGGAGATGCTCGGACACAGCGATATTTCGACCACCCAGATTTACACGCATATAAACAAGGATAGATTGAGAATGATTCACAAAAAGTTTCATCCCAGACCTTAGAAATCAGTATGAAATATCAACAAAAGGTAAAGGTTAAGGTAAAGGTAAAGAAAAAAAGATTATATATGAGAGTTTATTTAAACAGATTACCTAAAGATATACTAAATTTAATATACCTAGCGCGCAACGTCGCCGTCAAGAAAAGAACGCATGCTTATCTGGTCGGAGGTTTTGTCAGGGATTTAATTCTCGGCGTGCCTAACTTTGATTTGGACATCGTCGTGGAGGCAGACGCGTTTATGTTCGCTTCCGAATTGGCCGAAAGGCTTGGCGCAGGATTAAAAACCCACCCCCGTTTCGGCACGGCAACGATAGCGGCGCCCGGTAAAATAAAAATCGATATTGCTACCGCGCGCTCAGAGAAGTATCCTCATCCGGCAAGCTTGCCCGTAGTTTCGCCGGGAGAGGTCCGGCAGGATTTAGCCAGGCGCGATTTTACGATTAACGCCCTGGCAATCGATTTGCTGCCCGGCAATTTCGGCCGGCTGGTCGATTATTACCATGGGGCCGGGGACCTGCGGGCTAAGGTCATCCGCGTCCTGCACGACTTAAGCTTCATTGACGACCCCACCCGGATAATCAGGGCGGTGCGTTTTGAGCAGAGGTTTAAATTCAGGATTGAGCGCCGCACCTTAGAATTATTAAAAGGCGCTAAAAATTCGGGGATGCTGAAGCGGGTCAGCGCTCACCGCTTGAGAGACGAAATTGTTCTTATTTTAAAAGAGCGCCGGGCTTATAATTGCATCTCGCGTCTGAACAGGCTGGCGGGATTTGATTTTATCCATCCCCGGATAAGATTGAATAAAGCGGATTTCAAGTTGCTGAAAAAGATTAAGGGGGAAGTCGAATGGTACGAAAAGAATTTCCCTAAGCGCAGAACTCTGGATGCGTGGGTTATGTATTTTACTATCCTTTTAGGCAGCTTGAACAAGAAGCAGATAAACCGGGTCTGCGCCAGATCCGGCTTGCGCAAAGGCGACACAAAGAGAATAATATCTTATTATAAGTTTTCTCCGTCGAAAGTTCCCGGCCTGAGCAAAGATATACCACCGGCCCGGATACACCGCATCTTAGACCCGCTAAGCTTCGAGGTTATCCTTTTAATCAGGGCCAAGCACGGAAATAGATTGCTGAATTTTCACATAGACAGGTTCTTTAAATTTTATAACGAAGCCAGGCCTTACGTTTCCGGAAAAGACCTGGCTAAGTCGGGATTAGAACCCGGCCCGGATTATAAAAAGATATTAAGCCGGTTGTTTTATCTTCAGTTAAACGGGAAAATCGGTTCGAGGCAAGAGGCTCTGGGTTGGATTGCCCGCCGCCCTTAAGACAAGATATAAGGAAGACGGCGGATAGAAGCGGATAGGGGATGATAGTCGTCATTCTGAGAATCGTTTTGTTTATCGGCAATTCAAATTCCCTGAAGGCTAAAAGGATGGTCCTGCACAGTTTGAAGGCGCGCCTGCGCAACAGGTTTAATATAGCGATATGCGAGATAGGCGACCACGATAAGTGGCAAAAAACCACGCTGGCTATCGTAGGCGCGCAAAAAGACAAGAGTTACATCGACAGGGAATTCAGCAAAATAATTAATTTTGTTGAAAATTTCAATCAAGTCAGTATAGTAGATTACGATACCGAGATGCTATGACGGGAGGGAAGTTGCGGAATGGGAATGAGGCGCCAAAAGATAATCGCGGCTATCAAAAGAGAGATAAGCAATATCGTGCACGAAGAGCTGAAGGACTCGCGGCTCGGATTTGTTACGATTATGCGGGTTGACATAACCGCCGACCTGAAGAATGCCTGGATTTACTTCAGCGTTCTCGGAGACGAGGCCGAGCGGAAATCCACCCAGGAGGCGCTGGAAAACGCAAAGTCGTTCATCCGGCGTCTCATAGGGCAGAAAATAAAGCTGCGGTTTACCCCCAAGATTAATTTCAAACTCGACCGGACACCGGAGCACAGTATAAAAATTCAGCAAGAGCTCGATAAAATAAAGGAGGAAGATGAGCGTAAAAAAAGTCATTGATTGTATCCGCAGGAATAAGACATTCCTGATTACCTCTCATCAGAACTTAGAAGGAGATGCTTTAGGCTCGGAAATTTCCTTCTACAACCTGTTAAGAAAATCGGGAAAGTCAGCCGCTATAATTAACCATGACCCCGTTCCCCGGGAATATACCTTTCTAAAAGGCGCGAGGTTAATAAAAAAATACCGCCATAATATGAAGATTAAGGCCGACGTGCTTGTATTGCTGGACTGTTCGGATAAATCCCGCTGCGGATGTGTTTGGAATTTAGCCGCGCCCGGCCAGACTATAATTAACATAGACCACCACATCTCCAACACCGGATTCGGAGACGTTAGCTGGGTGAAGCCCTGCGCTTCTTCGGTAGCGGAGATGATTTATCAGCTTTACAAGGCAATGAATGTCCGGATAGATGCCGAAACAGCCAAGGCTCTATACGTGGGGATTCTTACCGATACGGGCTCTTTCCGTTACCCTAACACTACCGCGTTGACCCATCAAATTGCGGCCCGGCTTTTAAAATCTAAATTGGACGTCGCAAAGATTTACCGGAATATTTACGAATCTGTTTCTTTTTCCGATATGTCTCTTTTATCCAGGATTCTTTTGACCTTAAGCAAAGACGCTACCGGTAAAATTATTATGTTCCGGATAAAAAAGCAACTTTTGGAAGGCAAGAGAGTCCGCATTGACTTGAGCGAAAATGTCTTGAATTTCGGCCGCTTAATTCAGGACTGCGAGGTGTGCGTTTTATTTAAGGAGCAGCAGGGTAAAACCAGGCAAATGCGTGTAAACCTTAGGTCTAAAGGGCTGGTAGACGTTAATCGCATTGCGCAGTTCTTTGGCGGAGGAGGACATAAAACCGCCAGCGGCTGCACCATATCGGG
>JBDRMR010000049.1:0-21957 GCA_043812035.1 Candidatus Omnitrophota bacterium | reverse complement strand
AGGATTACCCACCAGATAAGACTAATCTCCGGTAGGAAGAAGCTGAAATCCATAAGGTTATGAATTAGAAATACGGAATTCGCGGCGACCAGACCGATAATCAGTTTCCTGTCCGAAGATTTTTTAATCGCCTTAAATGCAGAGTTAAGCGCGGCAATGATTAACCATAGAAACGATACCGCTCCCAAGATTCCCATCTCTGCCCAAATCTGCAGATAAGAATTGTGCGCGTAGCGCGCAAAAGTAAGATTAAAGTTACCCGGACCTACTCCCGTCCAGAGATTGGCTTTGATTATCTTTAAGGTATCGAACCAATAATTTATTCTCATCACCAAGGAGAAGGTGGGCAAAATATGCTGCTTTGTCGCAGTTTGCCGCATAAGGAAAACCGCCCCGATTATTATTAAGAATCCCGCCGCAAGTAACATAATTTTTTTATTTAACATTTTATGTCTCGCTGGATAGCCATTATTTAAGGCAAAGGGAAAAGAAAAATATATTATTAAGCCCAGGGATAAACTTAAAAGCGCACCGAGAGATTTGGTAAGAAGAACGGCATATGATGTCGATAAAAGGAGGAAGAAAAGGGGGCTGAAAAAAATATTTTTCTTCTTATTCCAGCTCGCCAGGATAAGGGGGATTATCATTGCCAAATATCCTCCCAATGAATTCGGCGTGACAAAAGGAAAGAATACCCTTTTGCGGCTTATATAATCTAAAGCAAAAACGGAGGAAACATTATTTTCGGCCAGATAATCCAGGATGTGACGAAAGCCAAATAAGTATTGATAGATTGCCAGGAGGCTGACGAAGAAACCGGCCAGGACTATTGTTTTTATGACGCGGATTCTGGCCTCGTGAGTCAGAGAAACCGCCGTCAAAAAGATTAATACGCCGCCTACGTGCTTATATACTTCTTTCAGACTGTTTATTCTATCGGCGGAAAAGACAATAGAAGCGAGCAGTGCCAGAAAAAATAGAATAAGAGGGAATTTTAAACTCTCGATTCTCTCTCTGGGAACACTATTGCGGCTAAACCAGGCGAGTAAAAATACCAGAAGAGCAATTGAATAAATAAAATTTAAATGAGGGAAGGCAAGGGAGCAGATAAACGGCCGGATGAATATTAGGGATAGTAAAATTACCAGCACTATGTTATAATTTTATTCTAAAATGCAAGTCTCGTCAAATAAAATAGTGAGTGTCGTCATTGTAGCCGGAGGGATAAAAGGCTATCTTGAATCCTGTCTGGATTCGCTGGAAAAGCAGACCTATAAAAAGCTCGAAGTTGTCGTAATAGATAATTCGCTGAACCGGGATTTCAGCCGGCAGATTGCCGGACGCTTTCCGCGGGTTAGGTTATATTCGGAGCCAAAAAACATATTTTACGCCGGCGCGCTTAATAAGGGAATAAATGTAAGCGGCGGAGATTTTATCTTATGCCTTAACGACGATGTAGTTTTGGACGGGAGGTTTATCCAGGAAGCATTGCGGGGATTCGACGCAGCTGATTCCGTGGGAATGGTTTGCGGCAGGATTTTGCGCAGCGACGGAAAGACCATCGATAGTACGGGTTTATTTCTGAGCCTTTGGCGCACGGCTAAAGAAAGGGGCTACGGGATTAAAGACAGAGGCCGGCACATTTGCCCGGGGCATGTCTTCGGAGCCGGCGGCGCGGCGGCGTTTTATCGCCGTAGCATGCTGGAGAAAATAAAGTGCGGCCCCGAGTACTTTGACCCGGATTTCCGTATGTTTTACGAAGATTTGGACGTGGCCTGGAGGGCGAATCTATTCGGCTGGAAGGGATTTTATGTTCCTTCGGCTGTCGCTTATCACATTCGGGGTGGCACAGCCAGGCAAGGGCCGGGAATTAATAAGCCTTTTGCCAGGAGGTACCTCAGCGATGAGTTGCTTTCGGATTTAGTAAAAAACCGCTACCTTACCATAATAAAGAACGAATCAGTACCCGGTTTTATATTGCATTTGCCGTTTATTCTCGCCTACGACATTTTTGCTTTTGCTTACCTCTTAATTTTTAAGCCCGGAGTTTTAAAGAGAATATTCTTAAATTTAAAATATTTAAAATCGGCTTTGGATAAAAGGACGATTCTCAATAGCAGGAGAAGGCAATGTTGAAGCGGGTGCTTATTACCGGCGGAGCGGGTTTTATCGGCTCTACTATCGCCGAATACCTGCTGAATTCAGGCTATGAAGTCGTAATCTTTGATTCGCTTATCAGAAAAGGCGTCGAGTTCAATATTGCCAGGCTTAAGGCTGCGTACCGCAGAGACGGCGGAATAGAAGTTATTCAGGGCGATGTGAGATTCGATTATGATCTGGAAAAAGTCGGCAAAGTCGACGGGATTATTCATGCTGCGGCAAATCCGGGAATCAGGCGGAGTATTGATATGCCCAGATTCGATTTTGATACAAATGCCTCCGGCACGCTGAACGTGCTGGAGTTTGCCAAAAAAATAGGCGCCCCGGTAATCTATTGCTCGACCAACAAAGTTTATGACGGCCGGAAGATAAACGCAATCCCGCTGAAGGAGCTTCAGACCCGCTATGAATATGACGACGATAGATATATACGCGGCATCCCCCCGGATTTCCCGGTGGACGGAGGCGACCATAGTTGCTATGGGGTGAGCAAGCTCAGCGGCGATATTTATTGTCAGGAGTATTCTTGCAATATGGGAGTCCCAACCGTGGTTAACCGGTTAAGCTGCACTGCCGGGTCCTGGCAGTTAGGGGTTGAGGACCAGGGCTGGGTCGCCTGGTTTGTTTTCGCCGCAATAACCGGCAAGCCTATAAATATTTTTGGCAACGGCAAGCAGGTCAGGGATATTCTGGACGCCGCGGATTTGGCAAGGTTATTTGAGATTCAATTCAGGGAAATCGATACGCATAACGGCAAGGTTTACAATGTCGGCGGCGGCCCCGGGAATACCCTTTCTTTATTAGAGTGCATAAATTACCTGAATAATAAACTCAATATAAATATCCATTTAAAATTCCACCCCTGGAGAGTCGCCGACCACCGCGTGTATATCTCCGATATTTCGAAATTGAATAAATTCTGGCAGCCCAAAACCGGCCCTTACCGGTTACTGGACAAGATTTATCAATGGGCCGTTGAGCATCCCGAGATTCTGGCTCTCTATAAAGGAAGATAATTAAGGCCCTTTTTTCTTGACCCCGTAAATTTTATATATTAAAATAAAGAGCGTAACCGCAGACACGAGTTTATTCTTTATGGATGTTAAACCTGAATAAGCAGAGGTGAGCAGTGAAAAAAAATATTTTGATGTCGTTAATAGTACCGTTTATAATTTGTTTTTTTACAATAGGTTACTCTTGCTGGTCCGGGGAGAAGGATATAAGTCTCCTTCTTTTAATCACCGAGCAGAATATCGAGGGGCCGCAACACTCCTGGTGGGCGAGCGAGATAGATTTGTCCACGACTGAAAGCAGGCTCTCCGAACTGCTTATTTCGCAAGGCTACCATGTTTTAGACCCCTCTCAAATAACCGGGGTCTTGCGTAAGGAGAAAGCATTCCGGCGCGTCGGCCTTTCCGAGGAAGAATCATTAAAATTAGCCAAGCTCTCCAAGGCAGATTACGTCGTTTTGGGTAAGGCGTTGGCGTCTGCCGGCGCAAATGTGCCTCATTCGAATATGCGTTCCTGTTTCGCTAATGCTACGGTGAAAGTCATCCGTGTAAGCGACGCAGAAGTCATCGCGTATTTGGAGGCGAGCGGTTCAAGCGTGCATACAGATGTGGTTACCGGCGGAAAAGAGGCGTTATTGAAAGCTGCTGAAGATTTGGCCGTTAAGATAGCAAGCCGGTTAGACTAAACAAAGGGGAGGTAAAATATGAAAAGATTGCTTTGGATTTCGGGGATTCTGATTTTTATCTTAACCGGCTGCGCTTCTTTGCAGCAAATTATGCAGCCTACAGCGCAAGTAGAGCCAACCGCAGGCACGCAGGCTTTACCGCCGTATTCCGGTCCCAGAGCCCGTATTGCCGTAGCCGATTTCGAGGTTAAAGCCGCAAAGGCCTCTGGCGAGATCGGCTCAGGGCTGCGCGAGATGTTGATTACAACCCTTATTAACAGCAACCGGTTCAGCGTGGTTGAGCGTCAGGCTCTGGAAGCAGTGATGAAAGAGCAGGAGTTATCTGCCTCGGGCGCAGCGGATCAATCCGCTAAAGTAGAGCGGGGCAAGATAAGAACAGCCGATTTGATTGTTACCGCTGCCGTTACCGAGTTTGAGCCGCAGGCATCGGGAGGCCGTGCCGGCGTAGGCGGCGGAGGCGGGGTAGGCAGCGGAGTGTTGGGCGGTTTGTTGGGCGGCGCTCTAAATAAGGCCCATCTGGCTCTGGATATCCGGGTAATCGATACCTCTACGTCGGAAATTATTGCCGCTACCAGGGTTCAGGGTCAGGCTTCGGATATCAGCGGCGCAATTATGGCGGGATTTTTAGGTAGCTGGGGTTTGGGCGGCGGATTATCCGCTTACGCCAATACCCCTATGGAGAAAGCGATCCGCATTTGTATTATTGAGGCAGTTAAGTATGTCGCTCAAACTACTCCGGCAAACTATTATAAGTATTGATAAAAATTAAAGACTAGGAGATATGTGGTCGCTTAAGTTAAGAATGTATTTATTGCTCATCGCTCTATTCGGCATAATTTATGCCATAGTTACGGTAATCGGAGCGAGCCTGGGCATAGCAAATTTTTATTTCTATCTGGTTTTTTCTCTGGTTTTGATGTTCATCCAGTTTATGGTCGGTCCTAAATTGGTAGAGTGGTCTATGCGCGTAAGGTATATAGGAGAAAATCAGCATCCCCAGTTGCATCAAATGGTAGGAGAGCTGGCTCAGCGAGCCGGGATTCCCAAGCCCCGGGTGGGCATCGCGGCAATATCTATACCCAACGCCTTCGCATTCGGCCGCAGCCTTGCCGACGGAAGAATCTGCGTTACCGAAGGCATAATGCGTCTTCTGAACCGGGATGAGCTGCGCGCGGTTATAGGTCATGAGATAAGCCACCTCAAGAACCGCGATGTTGTCGCCATAACTTTATTATCGGTGATTCCTATACTTCTCTATCGCCTGGCTTGGCATATGCTTTTTTTCGGGGGCAGGCGCAATAGGCAGTCAGGGGCAAGTGCCGTCTTGATCGGCCTGCTCGCATTTATATTTTATTTCGTTACGAATCTTTTGGTTCTTTACGCGTCGCGCCTGCGGGAATATTTTGCCGACCGCGGCTCCGTACTTCTCGGAAACAAACCCGAGTGGCTTGCCTCGGGGCTATACAAATTAGTCTATGGCTCAGCCAGGATGGACCGGGAGGAGTTAAAAGAGTCAGAAGGCCTTAAGGCGTTCTTTGTCAACGACCCGTCGCGAGCCTTAGATGAAATTAGGGAACTACGGCACCTGGATTTGGACAAAAGCGGCACCATCGACCCCAATGAATTGCAATCTATTCAAAATAAAGAACCCAGGTTTTCTTTCGGGGATAAATTGCTGGAGCTTTTGAGTACCCATCCCAACATGCTCAAGCGCATTAGCCAGCTGAGCAAATATTCCGGTTAATCCCGGAGTTTCTTAAGTATAACTATGCTATGAAGTAATTTTAATAAACCGCGCCTGTTTTATTAACTTAACCCCGCCCTTGCGCGCAAGGGGGGTAAAAAGGAGGGCGTTGTGATCGGACAAATTCTTCAAACCGAATTATTTAATAACCGCATTCTGGACTATGTCATTTGCCTTATTACTTTCCTGGTCTGCATTTTTATTATCTGCTTTTTTAGAAAATGGGTTCTTGCCAGACTCAGAAGCTGGGCAAAGAAAACCGCTACCACCGTAGACGATTTCCTGATAGATGCTTTCAAAAGTTTCGCCCTGCCCTTACTCTATTTCGGCACTTTTTATATAAGCGTTCGTAATCTTAATTTAAACTCCCTCTTGAGCAAGATTATCAATATTTCGGGTATAGCGCTATTGACAATTTTCGGCATTCGTTTCATAGTCGCCGCCGTTAATTACGGCTTACAAACTTTTTGGCTGGGCAGGGAAAAAGACGAAGCCAGGCAGCGCAGCCTTCAGGGGATACTCAAAATAATCAAGGTGGTTGTCTGGGGCTTAGGCATTGTTTTTCTGCTCGATAATTTAGGGTTTAAGATTTCTGCGGTAATCGCCGGATTAGGCATCGGCGGCGTGGCGGTTGCTTTGGCGGCCCAGGCAATTTTAGGCGACCTTTTCAGCTACTTTGCCATATTCTTTGACCGCCCTTTTGAAATTGGAGATTTTATCATCATAGGGGATTTCCTGGGGACGATTGAGCATATCGGAATCAAGACAACCCGCATACGCAGTTTAGGGGGAGAGCAGATAGTCTTCTCCAATACGGACCTTACCAATGCCCGGGTCCGCAATTATAAGAGAATGGGCAAGCGCCGGGTTGTTTTCAGGGTCGGCGTCACTTATCAAACCACTCTCCAGCAAGTAAAAGAAATACCGAAAATAATCAAAAATGCGATAGAAAAAATTAAAGACACGGCTTTTGACCGGGCGCATTTCTTTGCCTTCGGGGATTTTAGCCTTGTTTTTGAAGTTGTTTATTACGTCCTAAGCGCGGATTACAACAAATATATGGATATTCAGCAGGAGATTAATCTTGCCATTAAGGAAGAATTCGAAAAACTCGGCATTGAATTCGCCTATCCGACTCAAACCCTGTATATCTCCAAACAATGATATAAATGAGATATTTGCTACTCTGCTTCTTTGTTTTGTGGTTAAGTCTCGGCTCCGAAGTCCAAGCCAATCAAGATTTATTCGATGAAGCCAGATTTCTTTACAATCAAGGCAAGTTTACCGAGGCAGTTAGTCTATATAAGGAGATAATCAAAAGCGACCCCAGGAATATCGAGGCTTCTCTGAATCTGGCTTGCCTTTATAAGGATGTGGCAGAATATAAGCAGGCTATCGAGATTATCAAAGAAGCCCTAAATTTTTCCAAAGACGCGCATCTTAAGATGCTTCTGGGGCGGTTGTATTATCTAAACGGCAATGCCGGCGAGGGGGCCGTTTATCTGAAGCAGCTATTGTCCTCCGAGCCCGAAAATCCTAAGGCCTTACTGTATCTTGGCCTGTGTTATGAGGATTTGGGAAAGCTCACCGAGGCAGAAGATTATTATTTAAAGGTAATCGGGATTCAACCCCGCAATGCGCTGGCTTACCTGAAATTGGGCAATATTTATTATCAGAAGAAGTTGTTTCAAGGGGCAGCCGAGGCTCTTCAGGAAGTTGTTTCTCTTGACCCGAGTATTGCCCATCTCCGGATGAGGATTGCCGAGTCTTCAGAAAAAACGGGTAATTTTGAAGAGGCATATAGACAATACGCCAAATGCCTGGCGGTATATCCCGAAGACAAACTTCTGCGGGATAAATTAGAAGGGGTGAAAACGAGACTCGGTGAGGATTTTTTCAAACGAAAGCAAGAATTGACTTCAAAGAGGCGCAGGGAAATGTCAATCAGAGTCAGCCCTTCTCCTTTTGCCCGAATAGCTTTGCAGGCGAGAGTTGGCATCGCCGATACCGCAGGTCCGGTTGAATTTAAATGCGGAGGAGATTTTGAGGTTATCGATAAGCAGAGCGGGGAAACTCTTTTTGAAGGCAGAAAGGAGTCGATTTACTCTCTGGCGTTTAATAAAGAAAAGGCAAATATTGAATTAAAGGATTCTTCCGGCAAAGTTTTATCGATACTCAAGAAGCCTTTCTTAATTAAAAATAAATCCGGGCAAGGGCAGAGTAAGTCTAAAAATCCGGTTATTTCCCTATTTGACGTCCCCGTCGGAATGGGGAATTTCTGGGCGGGTTGGCATGACCAGCAATTCCGGGGGACGATTGAAGTCATTCCGCAGGAAGAGGATTTCTTGTTAATTAACCTGCTCAATTTAGAAGAGTATCTCTACGGGGTTTTGCCTGCCGAGATGCCGGCTGATTGGCCTAAGCCCGCCTTGCGCGCGCAGGCAATAGCCGCAAGGACCTGGGCAGTAAAAAATTTAGCTCGCCATGCCGGCAAAGGATTTAACTTTTGCAATTCCGTGCATTGTCAGGCATACAGGGGAGCCGGGGCAGAGACGCCTCGCGCCAACCAGGCAGTGGATGATACAGCCGGGCTTATTATTGTTTCGGGTGAGCAGCCCATAGAAATATTTTACTCTACCGATTGCGGCGGTTATACCCGGGACGGCGTTTTTGACGGTATTTCCCCGGATTTTCGGTTTCCGCTTTCTCCCCTGGAGCTGGAAGATTGGTTATCAGGGTACCCGGATACGTTTTGTAATCTGAACGGAGAAAAATCTGCAAATTTCCGTTGGTCGAGATTATACGGACAAAAAGATTTACAAGCACTACTCGGCAAATCCGGGATTGAGCTCGGAGAAATTCTCAGGGTTGTCCCCCAGGTGCGGGCGGAGAGCGGCCATTTGGTCGGCATAAAAATTGAAGGCGAGAAAGATACCAAGATTATCGAAGGAGAAAATAACATTAGAAAAATTTTGGGAAATTTACGTAGCAGCGCCTTCATTTGTGAGTTAAAATATAACCGATATTCCCGGCCGGAGGAATTCTTTTTCTACGGCGGAGGATTCGGGCACGCCAGGGGATTGTGCCAGGACGGAGTAAAAGGCATGGCGCTTAAAGGCTATAATTATCTTGGGATTTTGAAACATTATTACCCTGGCGCTCAGATTAAAAAGATATATTGATGAAAAAGGTATTCAAGGTTGCTTTGGCTTTGGGCGGCGGGGGGGTCAGGGGGTTTGCCCATATAGGAGCGATGAAAGTTCTAAAATCGCATTCCGTTCCCCTTGACCTGGTTGTGGGGACCAGCATAGGGGCAATTATCGGAGGCTGTTTTTGTTTGAATCCGGATACGGATATTCTGGAGCAAAGGTTTCTGGAAATGATTAACCGCCCTCAGGTCAGGAATTTGGAATTATTCTTCGCGCAGGTTTCTGACGGCAGCGATAAAAAATTTATTATTGAGAGGCTCATAAGCAGAATCAGGGATATTTGCGCCTGGAATCTTAAGAAAGCAAAGAAATGGCTTGTCCGGACCGAACCGATAGTCGCTCTTCTTTCGGACCTTTTCGGAGAAAAAAAATTCTCAGAAACACAGATTCCTTTTGCCTGCGTGGCCGTGGATTTAATCAAAGGAACCGAGATTATTATCCGGGAGGGAAGAATTTTAGACGGAATCCTTGCGTCGTCCTCTATCCCCGGGATATTTGCCCCTTTAAAATGCGATGAGGGGTTATTGGTTGACGGAGGGATTTTAGCTTCGATTCCGGCCAGGGAGGCGCGTATTTTAGGAGCGGATTTTGTTATCGGCGTGGATTTAGAAGATATCCGTTTTAAAAAGGAGCTTTATACCGGCCTCGACGTAATGTTTCAATCGGACCTTATTAAGACTCATTTTTTAAATGAGATTAACTTAAAGTATTGCGACTGGGTTATTAAGCCGGACATCACCGATATCAGCTGGTCGGAGTTTTCCCGGGGGCCGTTTTGCCTGCGGCAGGGAGAATCTGCGGCTTTAAAAGAAGTCGATAAAATTAAAAACGCCTTGAATAAGAAGCGGCGATTTTATTCTCTGAAGAAACTGTTTTCCAGGCCGAAGGGGGGTAGCTATGTGGACTAAAGAGAGTTTGCAGCAGGCAATAAAAGAGAGAATGAAGGATTACCATTTCATTATCGCCTCGAACCGCGAGCCGTATATACATGAATATTCCGGAAAAAAAAATAAAATGCATAAAGGCGATCAGCGGCCTGGTCATAGCGCTTGACCCGGTTATGCAGGCTTCGGGCGGATTGTGGGTAGCAGCCGGCACCGGAGACGCCGACCGCGACGTAGTGGACAAACATAATAAAATTCGCGTTCCGCCGGAAAATCCGCACTATACCTTGAAGAGAATCTGGCTTTCCAAAGAAGAAGAGAACGGATTTTATTACGGCTACGCCAATCAAGCCCTCTGGCCGCTCTCCCACATCACATACGAAAAACCTATATTTAACTCCAGCGACTGGGAATATTATAAAAGGGTAAATAACCGTTTTGCCGGGAGCATATTAGAGGAAATAACCGACGAGAAATGCTTTATCTGGCTTCAGGATTATCACCTTACCCTGGCGGCAAAGTATATCAAAGAAGAAAGGGCCGATGCGGTTATTTCGCTTTTCTGGCATATTCCCTGGCCGAATCCGGAAGTGTTTAGAATCTGTCCTCAGAAAAAGGAGATCCTGGAGGGGCTGCTGGCCAACGACTTGCTCGGATTCCACATACATTACCATTGCCATAATTTCTTGTCGACTATCGAAAACGAGCTGGAAGCGAAAGTCAACTGGGAGGATTTGAGCATAACCTATCAAGGCCATACCACGCTGGTGCGTCCGTTTCCAATCAGCGTAGATTACCAGGGAATATCCCAACAGGCCCGCTCCCCGGAAGTAAAGCAGGCAATGGAGAACATTCCTGATACCATTGACCCGCCCTATGAAATTTTAGCCGTAGGTATTGACCGGGTTGATTATACCAAAGGAATTCTGGAGCGGATAAGAGCCATCGACAGGTTTCTGGAAAAATATCCTCAGTATCAGGGCAAATTCGTATTTTTGCAATTCGGCGCTTTATCGCGCATTCACATAAAGTCTTACAAACAGCTTATCGACAATATCCAGGCCTTAGCCGAAGAGGTTAACTGGAAATACGGCAAAGGTTATTGGTACCCGATAGTGGTTAAGAATATCCGTCTGGATTATGCCTCGCACCTGGCGTTCTACCGCGCAGCCGACCTCTGTTTGGTAAGTTCCCTGCACGACGGAATGAACCTTGTGGCTAAGGAGTTCATCGCAGCCAACGTTGATAAGAAGGGAGTTCTGATTTTGAGCCAATTTACCGGCGCGTCCCGCGAATATTCCAGAGAGGCGGTTACGGTCAACCCGTATGACCCTGACGGATTCGCCGACGCGATAAAAAACGCGATTGAAATGCCCGGCAAGGAAAAGAAGGAACGCATGGAGAAGATGCAGCAGATTTTGGAGGAAAACAACATCTACCGTTGGGCAGGCAAATTTATCTCCAATCTTTTAAAGTTAGAATAAGTGACCAGTCCGATAAATTAGCGCGGGATAAAAGGAGTAAATAGATGAAGGTTTACGAGGTAATGAATCAGAAAATCATCGCTGTCTCCCGCTCAACGAGCCTGGCGGAATTGATCGGGATGTTCTGCCACTTCCATAGCTTCCCTCTCGTGCCGGTTGTTGATGAGCAGAATACTTTGCTCGGAGTAGTTTCTTTCCGTCAGCTTGTAGAAACGTTTCGCGCCTCCGGTCACGATATCCTGAAGACGGTCCCCTTTGTCGATGAACCACATCTGGATATCTTCGATATGGATATAACGGAGGAGATCGGCGAACTTTGTATTGTTGACGACCTTATGGAGACAAAATTTGTAACCGTAAATAAGGATTCTCTCATCGAAGAAGCCTACCGGCTTATGAAATTACATCAAAGCGAGCAGCTGCCGGTTGTCGATTCCGAGAATAGGCTTGTGGGCACGATCGGAGCCTTCGATATTTTACTGGCGATGTTTAGGGGAAAAGGCGTGATTAAATAAATATGAATCCAATTTTTAGCCTCGGCCTCATCTTGCTTCTCGGCCTGATAAGCGCCCGTTTAATAAATAAGATAAGATTTCCTTCGATAACCGCATATTTTTTGTTAGGGATTCTCATCGGCCCTTCGCTCACGAACATAGTTTCCTCCGATTTAATCTCTGCTTCAGGTTTCATTTCCAACATTGTCCTCGGGTTAATTGCGTTTAGCATCGGTCAGAATTTCTCGCGGGATAATTTTATGAGAATCGGCAGGTCGGTTATCTGGATCTCTTTGCTTGAGGCAACCGGCGCCTGGATTCTGGTAACTCTGGGGATATTTTTGATTCTAAGGCAGCCGTTTCACATTTCGTTATTGTTCGGGGGTATATCCGCAGCTACCGCTCCGGCGGCTACGGTTATGATTGTGAGGGAGTATAAAAGCAGAGGCACGCTGACCGATACGCTCCTGGGAGTGGTGGCAATCGACGATGCCTGGTGTTTGATAGTTTTTGCTCTATCGTTAGCGGTCTCCAAAGCGTTTGTCGCGCACGTAAGCAGCAATCTCTTTATTCTCAGAGTCATCCTGAAATCTTTGCTGGGCATAGGAGGGGCGTTTTTCCTCGGATGGGCGATGAGTCTGCTGGCTTCCGGTCTCTCCAGATATATTCGCACCCAGACCGAAGCGCTCATTTATACTCTGGGTTTTATTTTTTTTACTATCGGATTGTCTCTTGCTCTGCATTTCTCGGTTCTGCTGGCGTGTATGTTTTTAGGGGCATGTTTGGTTAACCTTAAGAGAACGAAATTGAATTTTTTCGAAGTTACAAGGACAATCGACTCGCCTCTGTATGTTATATTTTTCGTTTTAGCCGGAGCAAATCTGGAGGTAGGTTTACTCAAAGATATCGGCCTTCTGGGTCTTGTGTATTTGATATTTCGCATGGCCGGCAAGACAGGCGGCGTATACCTGGGCAGCGTCATTGTCCACGCCTCGGAGAAGGTCAGGAAATATTTGAGCCTCGGTCTTGTGCCTCAGGCCGGCGTGGCTTTGGGTTGCGCCCTGATTGCCAAAAGCGAATTCCCGCAAGTCGGCGGAATAATATTCACTACCATTATAGCCACTACGATTATTTACGAATTAATCGGACCCGTATTCACCAGGATAGCCCTGGAAAAGGCGGGTGAAATAGGTATTCCGGGTTAATATGCCTGTAAAAAAAGCAAAACAGCCGTTTAGGTTTTTTACCAGGCTGCACCTTCGCGAGCTCACCGGCCAGAAAGCAGCCAATTTATCCGAACTGCTGGCTATTATCAAAGAGGTCACCGGTTCGGTCATTTATCACCACACCCATCATTTCCTGCAGCAGCATCAATATCTTTCCCCCGAACCGCCCAATGACTTTGCTTATTGGGCGAGAGAGGTATTGAACGAAGATGCTCTGGCCGAGAGGCTTTCCAGCATCGACATACAGGAATACGGAACAATCCGGAGCCTGCGCGAAAAGATAATCGAAGTGATCGAGAGCTATATAAAAAAGAGCAAGAGAAAAGAGGTGTTTGCTCCCGAAGGCGAAGAATTCTATTTTGTCAAATCTATCAGTTTCGTTATTCCTACGGATTATACTGCCTACACCTTGCGGGAATTCCGCAATATCTTAAAGAAGATTACCATAGACGTCATGTATTTTCATATGTTCGAAGCGCGGCTGCGTCTGGAAAAGCAAACCAACGACTTCTCTTTATGGATAGAGACAAACCTGGGAGATTTAGAGCTGGCTACGGAAATCGCCGGCCTGGACCCGTATTCTTATACAATGGAAGGCCTGAGGACAAAGATTATTAAATTGATTGACCAGAGACTGAAAGATGTCCAAAGTCGCTGATTACGAACCCATCGCAGGTAAAAATATCATCGCGGAACTCCGGCTTCTGGCAGGCCGATTGTCCGGCAAGACCATCCAGAATATTAACTCCACTGCGGTAGGCGGCGGCGTTGCGGAGATTCTCAATCGCATGGTGCCTTTATTGCGGGAGCTGGGAGTTGATGCGCGCTGGGACGTCATAAAAGGAGGAGAGAGGTTCTTCCAGGCCACCAAGCGCTTTCACAACGCTCTCCACGGAAAGTCCGACGGAGTGACCGACGATGATTTTACCGCATTTTTAGAAACCAGCGAGCAGAATAAGAAAGAGATGAGTCTTTACGGAGACATTGTTTTTGTTCACGACCCCCAGCCGCTCATACTGGTTGAAAGAAAATCGGAAATGCAAAGTAAATGGATTTGGCGCTGTCACATTGACTTATCTTCTCCGGATTCCCGCGTGTGGAATTTCCTGACGCCTTACATTAACCAATATGATGCGGCTGTTTTTTCCGCTCCGGTTTTCTCCCAGAAGCTTCCTATCCGCCAGTTTTTAGTGTCTCCCTCAATTGACCCGCTAAGCGATAAGAACAAAGACTTGCCGGAAGAATTTATCAATTCGGTATTGGATAAATACGGCATTGTCCATGACCGTCCGATTATTACCCAGGTCTCCCGCTTCGATTATCTTAAGGACCCCTTAGGGGTGATCGAAGCCTTCAGATTAGCGAGGAAGTACGTCAGATGTCAGCTCGTCCTTGCCGGCGGCACAGCCACGGATGACCCCGAGGGTCTGGAGGTTTTAGAGAAGGTGCGCCAGGAGTCAAAAAATGAACCCGACATCCACGTACTTCTTATCCCGCCGGGAAGCGATACGGAGATAAATGCCCTGCAGCGCGCTTCGGACGTAATTATTCAGAAATCTTTAAAAGAAGGATTCGGCCTTACCGTAAGCGAAGCCCTTTGGAAGGCAAAGCCGGTGGTGGCATCTGCCGTAGGGGGAATACCCTTGCAGATAAAACACCGCTACAGCGGGCTCCTTTGTCACAGCGTTGAGGGAGCGGCCCATTTGATGCGCCAGGTATTGAATAATCCGGACTACGGCCGAAGATTGGGCCAGAATGCTAAAGAGCACGTCCGCCAGAACTTTTTACTGACGCGCCACCTGAAGGAATACATGTTGTTGTTCCTCGCGGTCTTTCATCACGAGGATATAATTAATCTATGATTATTATACCTGTTTTAATCGTCGTTGCGGGAATCTTCATGGGGTGGAATATCGGCGCCAATGACGCGGCAAACTGCGTAGGTGCCGATATCGGCTCGCGCAGGATAACTATTAAAGAGGGGATAATCATTACCTGTGCGTTTTCATTTTTGGGAGCGGCCCTTTTCGGTTCGCGCGTAATCGAGACAGTCGGCAAGGGCGTGGTCCCTCTTGATAAGCTGGAGCCCCAGGCGGCAATGCTGATTGCTTTAGCTGCCTGTTTCGGCGCGGGCCTCTGGGTTCTTCTTGCAACATATCGGAAATTGCCCGTTTCTACGTCACATTCCATTGTGGGCGCGGTTGCCGGAGCGGGGTTGGCAATTTTTACCCCGATATATTGGCAAAAAATCGGAGAGATATTTTTATCCTGGATATTGACCCCCTTCGGTTCCGGTTTTTTGGCTTTTTTATGCTACCCGGTTATAAGAAGGATTTTTTTTAGATTGGTGCCCAGAAAATCCGAATTTATAGTTACCCGCTGGCTCCTCATTTTAAGCAGTATCTACCTTGCATTCATCTGGGGAGCAAATGACGTCGCTAATGTTACCGGGGTAATGGTCGGCTCGGGCATATTTTCCGTTTTTTGGGCAGCGCTGATAGGAGGAGCGGCTATTGTTTTCGGCGTAACTACCTGGGGGTATAAGGTTATTGAGACAGTGGGCTTCAGGATTACCAATATGCTTCCCTTAATGGGTTTTGTCGCTGAGGTAGCCTCGGCTGTGAATGTTCAAATTTACACTAACTTGGGGATTCCGGTATCTACTTCCCACTCTATGGTGGGTGCGGTTATCGGCGTCGGCTTTGCCCGAGGCGTAAGAGCAGTAAATAAAAGAGTAGTCAGGGATATGGTTGTTGCCTGGACACTGACGCCTTTTATGAGCGGCTTTATTTCGTTTATAATAATGAAGGGGATTCAATTCCGACATACAAGTTATGTTGCCCTTTGGGCTCCGTAACTTGTGTCGTCATTGAAGGAGGGATAATTATGCAGGAATCAAGAAATATATTCGGATGGCTGGGCAGAGAGCAGGAGAGAGCGACGCTTGAGCGGGCCAGGAAGCATATCGATAAGGTTTATGAGACGGTATGCAATCTGCAGCAGGCAATCGCTTGCTTCGGGCGAAACGATTTGGTCGGCAAGGCGGAAAGCATCCAGAAGATAAAGACCTCGGAGCACGAAGCCGATTTGATCAGGCGCTCAATTATGGACACCCTTACCGAGGAGTTGATCGCCCCCCCGGACAGAGAAGACCTTATGCACTTTACGAAATCTCTCGACGCTATCGCCGACCACGCTAACGGCTCCGGCAGGCTGCTTGATTTTATGGAGGAGCGGCTTCCCGAGAGTATCATGGGAAAGCTCGTTGAGACCGCGGAAATTATTACTATGGCTGTAGAGAGGCTGAAAGATGCCATGAACTCCTTAGCCAAGAATGACATTAAAAAAACTCTGGCTGATTGTATCAGCGTTGAAGAGTTAGAAGAGCGGGCTGACGAACAAAAAAGGATGACGGTGGAGGCTATTATCCACTCCGGGTTGTCCGCCCCCGCCCTTTTGCTTACTTATCAGTTGGCGGAATCCATGGAGAATGTCGCTGATAAAGTTGAGGACTCTGCCGATTTTATACGGGTTTTGGCAATTAAAGCCAAATAAGTGAGGCCACGACCCTTGACACTATGTGTCAAGGGTTTAATTCGCAGACGCTTCGCTACCCTTGACAAAATGTTCATTTTGTCAAGGGTCTGCTCATTAAAGGAGAGAGTTCATGTCAAAGCGCAAGAGAAGGGGAAAGCTAAACTGGCGTTCTAAACGGGCCAACAAAGGAAAGCGGCCCTGTATGGGGCACTGAGGGATTTATCCTCACATAGTTGGAGGTTTTTATAGCTTCTGATAGATTTTTGCGCCGTAATTTATCTCGTGGAAGATTTCCTTTGCTTCTCCCAGAATGGTTTCAACCTTGCCTAAAATTAAGTATCCTCCCTTGACCAGCGATTTATAAAACTTCATAAGCAGCGCTTCCTGCAGGCTGCGGGAGAAATATATAAACACATTCCGGCAGAGCACGACGTCCATATTTTCAAGATGGGGGGTGTTGATTAAGTCGAGCTGCCTGAATTCTACCAGCTCTGTAATCTCTTTCTTGACCAGGTATTTGCCGCCGGCGTGCTCGAAATAAGCGTTTAGATAATCGGCGTTGACATTCTTAAGGTAATCTTTGCCGTACTCGGCTATCCTGGCGACTCTCACGCATTCTTGTTTAATGTCCGTTCCGTAGACTTTGAACGAAAGTTGATTGTTGGTTTTCAATAAATTACTCATCAAGATAGCTAAGGAGTAGGCCTCTTCGCCCTTTGCGCATCCGGCCGACCAGATTTTTATCGAATAATCATGATTTTGCTTTTTAGTTTTAATCAGATTTTCCAGGATTATCCTAAGCGTTACCCAGACATCTGAATCGCGGAAGAATTCCGATACGTTTATGGTTAAGACCTCGAATAGTTTATCGTACTCCTCCGGCTTTTTTATAAGCAGCCTCAGATAATTTGAGTAGAGGTCGAGCTTGTTTGCGCGCAGGCGGACGGCAATCCTCCTTTTCAGAAGCTCCCGCCGATAGTGGCGGAAATCCAGGCCCCTGTCCTGGTATATTTTATCAAGAAGCAGCTCAAAGGATTTTTCCCTGTCTTCTTTAACCTCATGCCGGGGATTCTTGCTAATCACCTCTATGGCTTTAATAATTTCCCGGCCTATCTGCGCCTGATGTTCTACCTTTGTCTGGTCGATAATCGTATGCAGGCTTCCTTCCTCCGTGGTAACATATTTGGCGGGGACCCTTGAGAGGACATAGGCAAGCATATCGTTTTTGCACATATCGCAGGTGCATATGTCGTATCTTAGAGCCAATACGATGTTTAGAAAATCCAGTGCAACGTCCTCGATTATATTTTTTAGTTTTTCGGGCATTTTAAGAATATATTTTTTGTTCTGGTATAGGAAAGTATAGAACACTTTCCTAACCACTGAAAATCGCATTGAAGTTATCGCGAAGCGATTTTCTTGTTATGCAACTAATTATATTATAACATATTTAATAATGCAAAGATTTTTTATTGACCCCCCGGCTTTTATTCATTAGAATATAAGCGGAGTTAAGCCATTATGCCGGAAGCGCCTAGGTACAAAAAAATCGGAGAGATGCTCATTGAACAGGGTTTTATCACCCAACATCAGCTCAATGAGGCACTGGAAGAGCAGAAGCTTACCGGACAGAAAATCGGAGAGATTCTGGTCAGCAAAGGGTGGATTGCCCGCGAGGAATTTGAGCGGGTTCTGGCAAAGCAGTCCGGGGTAATTACCTTTGACCTTTCCGGATACATTATCGAACCCGATATAGTCAAACTGGTTCCCGAAGATTTAGCGGTTAAATATAAATTTATGCCGGTATTTAAAGTAGAGAATACCCTTACCGTGGCGATGGTTGACCCCAGCAACGTCTTCATAATCGACGAACTGCAGCGCCGAACCGGCTGCGTAATTGAGCCGGTTTTAGCCAACGAGATGGATATCCGCCGCGCCCAGGATCAATTTTACGGAACTTCAGGAACCATGCAGGAAATCGTCGCTTCAATAGATAAAGACAAACTGGCCGAAGGTGAAAAGCTCGGCGAGGAAGCCCCTGTTATCAAGATAGTTAACCTCTTGATCATCCAGGCGGTCCAGGCAAAAGCTTCGGATATTCACATTGAGCCGGAAGAGAAATTTCTGGGCGTGCGCTACCGCATTGACGGGATTCTTCATCGCCAGAGACCACTGCCTAAGGAACTGCAGCCGGCGATTATTTCCCGCATAAAGATTATGTCAAGCCTGGACATCGCAGAGAAGCGCCTTCCTCAGGATGGGCGCATTTTAATGAGAATCGGCAACAAGGAAATAGATTTTCGCGTCTCCACCTGCCCCACGGTGTTCGGCGAAAATGTGGTTCTGCGGATTCTGGATAGAAGCAGCCTGGTATTGGGCCTGGAGAATTTGGGATTTCCAGCCGAAAATTTAAAAAAATTTGAACGCTTGATAAGCCAACCTTACGGAATTATCTTGGTTACTGGTCCGACTGGTAGCGGCAAGACCACAACTCTATATTCCGCTTTGCATAGACTTAACAGGGAGGGCGTAAATATAATGACGGTTGAAGACCCTGTGGAGTATCAGTTTGCGCAAATGCGGCAGGTTCAGATAAATCCCCGTGCCGGGCTTATCTTTACTACTGCTTTGCGTTCCTTCTTGAGGCAGGACCCGGATATTATTATGGTCGGAGAAATCAGAGACCTAGAGACTGCCCAGATTGCCGTGCAGGCAGCGCTGACCGGGCACCTGGTTTTCTCCACCCTTCATACCAACGACGCTCCCACTGCCTTTACCCGCTTAATAAATATGGGAGTGGAGCCGTGTTTAGTCTCTTCATCGCTTCTTGGCGTGCTTGCTCAAAGGCTGGTAAGGAAGGTATGTGATAAATGTCGACAGAGATATACTCCTTCAAAAGAGCTGTTAATGACTTTAGGATTAGAAGGAAAGGTGGATCCAGATGAAGTAAGGTTTAACCGGGGTAAAGGTTGCTCTGTTTGTAGTCAGACCGGCTATAAGGGCAGAATCGCAATATTTGAGTTGCTTCTCAACACTTCCGCTGTTCAGGAATTGGTTTTGCAAAGGGCTTCGGCTGACCAGATAAGAAAGGCCGCTCAGAAAGAAGAGATGACTTTACTGAGGGAAGCAGCAATCGAAAAGTTATTCGCCGGAGTAACTTCGGCAGAGGAAGTTATCAGAGTAACCCAAGAGGCGGGCTTCTAAGGGACAGTTACGCCGTCGCTGTAAGCAAAGTTTATCTTGAAAGCCTTTTATATACGTGATATCCTTTGATTAGAAAACCAAAAAATAAGGAGGTGCGGATATGGATTGGAGAAGGTCGCCGCTAGTCGGAATCATAGCAGGAATCATAGTCGCAGTCACTGTAGTTTTTATTGTTATTTTTATGTCTCAAGAGCCGAAATACGTAACCCGCCTTATCTGCGAGGATACCGGAACTGTGTTTGAGAAGAATCTACCCGCAGATGCGAAATTTCCAATTACCTGTCCTGATTCGGGCAAAAAAACAGCATATTTAGCTGTTGAATATACCTGCGAGAAGGGGCACAAATTTTTTAAGCCAGCCAGCCCGGCACTTCTTCCCGGTGCCGCAAAGGCAATGCCCGGAGAAGAGGCAGCGTTTTTACCTGCCGAGGAAAGGGCAAAGATGGGCAGCCTCGTTCGCTGTCCGGTATGCGGCTCCACAAACGTAAAAGGAGAGTTTTATAGAAAAGAAGGAGAATAATATAACAAAAACGAAGGGAAGGTGATTGCAATGAAAAATAATAGAGGATTTACCCTTATCGAGTTAATGGTGGTTATGGCTATCATCGGACTTTTAGCTTCAGTTTTAACCCCCCAGGTCGGCAGTCTTATTGACCGGGGAAAAACAGCAAAAATAGTGAGCGCAGTTAAGAATTTGGAAACCGCAGAGCTGGCTCACTATAACGATACGGGTTTTTTTGCTACCGAGTGGGATTATTTTGAATCGCCGGGTTCTTATTACCACGCCCTTTCGATGAATCAAACCTACGCTGGTTGGCAGGGACCATATCTACCCAAACCCTGGAATTACAGCGATAACGTTGTTAATCAGGATACAGATATAGGATGTATAAATCCGGTGAGCAGTCAATGCAAGAATTTTGCCTGGAACGCTGCAACTTTTGATTTAGACAGAAATGGGTCTGCAGAGACAACAACAGGGGCTCTTTTAGGCTATTCCGGCATACCTTCCAATCTTGCCCAAAGGGTAGATCAGATTTTAGACGGGCCGGGAGGAACATGGAATACTCAAGGCAAAGTTGAATGGAATGGTGCCTGGCTTTTTATTCACCTTATTAGAGACTAATCTTTAATGCTCAGAGAGCGCCTTCCAGAAACAATCAGCTGCCATACTGAGAATTTTTCAGCCCATCCAGCTCTCATCGTAAGAAAATCCTTTATCCTGCCTTATTTGAGGTTTTATCCCATAGAAGAAAACAGTTCTCGCATCTACTTCCAGAAGGAGGTTAAGAGACGAGTTTGTTAAAAAACAAACTTAGTTATTTATCTCTTTTACTGCTTATCTGTTCTGGGATTTTTTATTTCTCACCACGAGCTTTTTGCCGAGATGACTGGCAGTTTAATAATAACTATAGCTTCGAGTATGCTCTCTCAGAAAAGGTTGACTTAGGGCTTCTTATAGAAGGCAGGTTGAATAATGATGCCGGTAATTTTTACTATTACCATTTTCAGCCCGGTATAACCTGTCACATAAGTGATTTCTTTGATCTTGGACTCGGTTATCGTTATATCAAAAAAGAAAAAGCAAAGGAAGGCAAAGATATCTGGGATGATGAACACCGTCTATTGATTGACCCTGTTGTTAATTGGCAGCTTTCTGAGTTTAAATTCAGCAACCAGTTTCGCTTTGAGTATCGCTATTTTGATTTGGATAAAGATTGCTGGCGTTATCGGAATAAACTGAAGGTAAAAAAGAATCTGAAATTAGGTGAGTTTGAATTTAGCCCGTATATCTCCGATGAGATATTCTATGATTTTAATACTGATGAATTCTGTCAGAATCGCCTTGAAGTAGGATTTGAAAGGAAGATTGCTAAACAAATTAAGGCAAGTCTGTTCTATCGCATCCAGAGCGAAAGGGCAGGCAGAGACTGGGATGAGGTAAATGTAATCGGTTTGAAATTTAAAATTGATTTAGGAGGTAAGAAGAGCTAAGTCAGGAGGATAGAGAGTGAAAATTATTAAATTTCACCGTATTTTTGGCAAGATTATGGGGGTATTTTTCCTCTGGATGATAATCTGGGGAATGATTTTAGCCAATCGAGAAACTATAAGAGAAATGACCCACCATTGGGGTAATTATAAACATCCTAAACATAGTTTAGATTTCCCTCAAGATTGTATTTCTATTGATAAGGCTCTTTCTCTGGGATGGGAGGCCTTAGGAAAAAAAGAGCAATTTAAAAGGATAGAATTAAAATGGGAAGGAGGAGCTCCTATTTATAGAATAAGATACAGGGATAAGCATCAAAGCGAGGT
>JBDRMR010000048.1:0-15461 GCA_043812035.1 Candidatus Omnitrophota bacterium | reverse complement strand
CGCAGAGCTTATCCAGGCGGCGCAAAGCCTGAGATTTTATTTGATTGTACTGTGAACCTAAATCTACAAACGGAACTTTCATATTTTAGAAGGGACACTTCTGTATTCAGCGCAAGAAACGTCCCTAAAGGATGTCCCTCTTTTTAAATAGGGAGACGAGGCTACAGCCGGCCCTGGCTAAATTTTCGGCAGCTCCTTCTTCTCTGTCAATGATGACAATCGCGCAATCTACTTTAACTCCCTGCTTATTCAAAGCCTTTTTGGCCTCCACCAGAGACCCTCCGGTAGTTGCCACGTCATCCACCAGAACAACCCGGCTGCCTTTCGGCAGAGGCGGGCCTTCGATTAAACGCTGCATTCCGTGCTTCTTTGTGCTTTTTCGGACAATAAAACCGCTGAGCCTTCTGCCTTTTTCGCTGACAATAGCCATAGCTGCTCCGACTATAGGGTCAGCGCCTAAAGTAGGCCCTCCGATAGCGGCGATTTTTTTATTTTTGATTAAATCGAGGATAACGCTTGCGGCGAGATACGCCCCTTGGGGGCTTAAGGTAATCAGCCTGCCGTCAAGATAATAATCGCTTACCTTGCCGGAAGATAAAACCACTTTCCCCCGCTTAAGGGCCTTTCTTTTCAGGAGCCGTAACAATCTTTTCCTGTATTGTTCGGTTTTGTTTTTGCTCATCTTAAGCAAATATTTTACTATGAGAATAAGCGGGTGTCAACACATTCGCCGAAGCGCCGATTGACAAATAATTATTTGCTGGTATTATATGATTTATGCTGAAGACGTTTATGGGCTCTCTCTTAAGCGTTATCTTTCCAAAAACCTGTCTGGCCTGCCATAGGTCTTTGAAAGATAACGACATAAGAGATTTTATATGCCCGGATTGTTGGTCAAGTCTTAAGAAAAACGTGCCTCCGCTTTGCACTATTTGCGGAAGGCAAATCCGGAAAGTCCAGATTTATAAAAGTGTTTGCCCTGATTGTCAAAGGCAGCACTTTTCTTTTGACCGCGCCTTCAGCCCCTGCGTTTACGAAGGGATAACCCGTGAACTCATTCACAAGTTTAAATATCAAAACAGGGATTATTTAAGCCGGACTTTGGGCAGGATTATAATTGATTTCATCCGTCAAGAGCATATCACTTTGAGCTTCTGCGACTTAGTAATACCGGTTCCTTTGCACAATGCAAGACTCAGAGAGCGGGAATTTAATCAGGCGGAGCTTCTGGCACGCCAGATTGCCCGTGAGTTTTCCTTACCTGTTTCTACGTCTAATCTCTGGCGCAAAAAATACCGGAAACCCCAGGTAGAACTTAAGGAAGAAAAGCGCAAGGAAAACATCCAGGGCTGTTTTGGCCTGCGCAACCCTGCCGAAGTAAGAGGCAAGAACATAATTTTAGTTGACGACGTATTAACCACCGGCGCAACCTGTTCGGAAGCCGCTTCGGTCTTGAAAGCTGCGGGAGCATTCAGCGTATGGGTGTTGACCCTGGCAAATTAGAATAGAATGAAGATACTGCGGAATTACATTCTAAAGGAGTTTTTCGGGCCGTTTTTCGTTTCCCTGGCAGTGCTGACCCTGGTAATGCTGCTGGGCAATCTTGTCCGCCTGGCCGACCTGATTATAAATAAGGGCGTTGACATCTTAAGCGTATCTAAGCTGTTTATTTTCCTTATGCCGGCTCTTCTTACTTATACCCTGCCGCTTGCCGTGCTGGTGGCAGTGCTTCTTTCTATCGGCCGCCTCTCCAGCGACAACGAAATCATTGCCTTACGGTCAAGCGGGGTAAGCGTGTTGCGTTTAATAATTGTCCCCTTATTGATTGTCGGCTTAATCTTAAGCCTGATTCTGTTCTTTTTCAACGACCGGGTCATTCCCTACGCCCATTTTGCTTCGCGCAGAACCCTGGGTTCAATCGGAATAAAAAACCCGGCCGCCGCTTTTGAAGCGGGAACGTTTATTAACGCCTTCGACAAGTATATCCTCTTTGTTTACCGAATCGAAGGAAACAAACTCTATCAAGTGCGCATATACGAGCCTCAGCCCGGCAACAAACCCTCCCGCACCATCGTAGCCAAGCAGGGAGAATTCGTCTCCCTGCCCGAGACGGGAATGGTAAAATTGAAGCTTACGGACGGGACTTCGGACGAACCTGACTTTAACAATCCGGGAAGATTTTATAAACTTAATTTCAAAACTTTGTTTTTAAATCTTAGCCTGGCCGAAACCGACAAGGGCGAAATCCGCAAAAAGCCCAAAGATATGACTTTTGAGGAAATAAAGCAAAAGATAAGAGAATTTAAAGTATCCGGCATAGAAACGTTCCCTTTATTCACGGAACTGCATAAAAGAATTGCCTTAGCGTTTTCGGTAATAATATTCATCCCCCTCGCCTGCGGCCTGGCGATGCTCACCCGCAGGCGGGAAAAATCAATAAATTTCTCGATGGCCTTCGCTATCGCGGTCATTTATTACCTGCTGCTTCTGGCGACAAACGCTCTATCGCTAGAGGGGTATCTTGCGCCGACGCTGGCAATGTGGCTACCGAATATCGTCCTCGGGGCCATAGCGCTTTTGCTAACAGTTAAGGTATGCGTATACTAGACCGCTATATATTCGGCTCAATGCTCAGGATTTTTATCGGCTGCGTTCTGGTATTTTTGATGCTTTATGTAGTCATTGACGCCTTCAGCCACCTTGACGAAATCCTGGAACAAAAGCCGAGCATTCTGCTCCTGGCTATGTATTATTTAAATTTCCTGCCTCTGATTTTCGTTCAGGTCTCCCCTTTTGCCTGTCTGCTCGGTTGCCTTTATACCTTAGGAACCTTAAACCGCAACAATGAAATTATCGCCATGCGCGCTTCCGGATTAAGCATCTTTCATATAACCAGGACTCTGATTATCTTTGCGGCTCTGATAAGCGTCGCGGTATTCGCAGTTAACGACAGGCTTGTGCCCCGGTCCGAAATAGCAAAAGAGAACGTAAAAATTAAGATGGAAAATAAGTATAAAGGAAAGGAGCAACAGGCTATTACCAATTTGTCCATTTACGGCTTGAAGAATCGCCTCTTTTTTATTAATAAATTTATCCCGTCCGAAAATAAAATGGAAGGAATTACGATTTTAGAGCAGGACGAATCCGCTAACGTGCGCAAAAAGATCGTGGCTTCCAACGGAATTTATAAAGAAGGGTTTTGGCATTTTTACGAATGCGTGACCTATTTCTTTGACGAAAACGGCAGGCTCAGCGGCCAGCCGCAATATTTCTCGGAGCAAATTATGGATATTGCCGAGACTCCCCAGGACTTTTTGAAACAAATGCAGAATCCGGAATTTATGAGCGTAGCCCAATTAAACGAATACATTTTTAAACTCTCGATGAGTAAGGCAAAAGCGGTAATAAGGAACCTTAAAGTCGACTTGTATCAGCGTTTCTTTATGCCCCTGAGCAGCCTGGTGATTGTTATTGCCGGAATTCCCTTCGCGTTAATAATGCGCCGCCGGAGCACCGGCCTTTCCTCTATGGGAATCGCAATTATGGTGGGATTCTTATACTACGTGGTCAATGCGGTATCAATAGCTTTCGGCAAAGCCGGTTTCCTGCCTCCTCTCCTGGCTACCTCTTCAAGCCACATCCTGTTTTTAAGTCTCGGGCTTTATCTCATCCATCAACATAGCTAGGACCGTTTCCTTTTAACCCATTGACTTATATAGATAGAGTAACGGTCCTTATTATTTAAGATAGACTCGCGGCACCCGGCTGCCGATGCCGCAGACAATCTCATAAGGAATAGTTCCGGAAAGCCTTGCCAACTCCTCCGCGCTTATACTATTTTTGCCTTGAGAACCGATAAAGATTGCCTCGTCGCCGACCTTAACCCGCAAATCCCCCACGTCCACCATAATCTGGTCCATACATATTGCGCCGCTAATCATAAAGCGCCTTCCTTTAATCAGAACGTCCGCCCGGTTGGAAAGATTGCGCGGATAGCCGTCGCCGTAGCCAATCGGCAGAATTACTACGCTTGTTTCTTTCTTGGTTATGTAGTTACGGCCGTAGCTTATTCCCTGGCCCGGAGGCATATGTTTCAAATGGATAATTCGGGTTTTAAGAGACATAACCGGCTTAAGCTTTATGTTAAGGCCGGCTTTCGGATAAAGCCCGTAAAGCATAAGGCCGGGCCTGACCAGGTTAAAATGGCTCCTGGGGTAACCGATAACGCCCATACTGTTTGCCGCGTGGCACAAAGGAACCCTTATCCCGTTTTTCTTTAAATCCCTGATAAGCTGGCTAAAGATTTCAATCTGGTAGCGGGTAAATTCCGGGTCGCAGTCTGCGCAGGGAAAGTGCGTGAACAGACCTTCGATGCTAAGATTACTGAGCCGGTTAACCTTCCCGACAAAATCGAAAGCTTCTCTGTAAAGAACGCCCAACCTGCCCATGCCCGTATCTACTTCGATGTGCACTTTAACAACCTTCCCGGCGCGCCTTGCTTCTTGATTAAGCCTTGCCGCCAGTCCGTATTCGGATACGGTCTGGCTGAGCTGGTAATCAAAAATCGGCCCGGTATCCCTGCCGAGAATATTTCCCAAAATTAGAATCGGCGCTTTGATTTTATTCTTCCTCAGGATGACCGCTTCGTCAATACTGGCTACCCCCAGATAATCCGCGCCAAGCCGGACTAATCTTTCAGCCACAGGCAACAATCCATGACCATAGGCATCGCACTTGGCTACCGCCATTACCCTGGTCTCTTTGCCGATAATCCTCTTGACCTGTCGAAAATTGAAATCGAGCGCTGATAAATCCACCTCCGCCCATGTCGGCCTGTAGTAACGCATGTTAAAGCCTCCTAATCTGGCACTCCTTGGGATAAAGATAAATCGACCTCAGACTCCCGGCATCGCCGATTTTCCCTTTATCGATTAATTCTTTGGCCAGCTCAATCAGTGTTTGCGCCTCGGGATACCAGGCTCCCTCATTTAAGAATGAACTGTTTCTCAGCTTTTGCTTTAATCTCTGTTGATGCATTCGGAGCCCGTCGCCCAAAAAAGTCACGCAAGTGCGCACGCCTATTTTCTTTAATAAGTCCTCGATACTTACCAGAAGATAAGCACCCCTGCGTTTCAAGCCGTTTGGGGTAACTTTGTATAATGCCGAATACACAAGGTTCCTCCTTGCATCAATGACGGGACAGACAATCTCGCCGTTTGCCGGCAAGGCATTTCTGGCCAGAATATCGAGAGCCGGCAGGCCGACAACCGGTTTCTCCAGCGCCGCGGCAAAACCTTTTATCGTAGCTAAACCAATCCGTAAACCGGTAAAAGAGCCGGGCCCTAATCCGACGGCAAGGTAATCTATCTGTTTAAGCGAAAGCTTTGCGCGCGCCAACGCCTTTTTTATCGTCGGCAGAAGTAACTCTGTATGCCTGATTCCTGAATCAAGGTCGTATCCTGCAATTCTGCCTTTATTATTCATCAGGCCGACGCAAAGCCTTTTACTCGAGGTATCAATAGCTAATATATTCATTTCATTCAGGGACGTTTCTCTCGCTGTCATTCAGGGACGTTTCTCTCGCTGTTCGGAAAAGTGTCCCCGCCTCTTAAGTATGTTGCGGTAGTGCTGACCCTTAGCCGTCAATTTTATGGCTCTTTGGCTCTCGCCCTTAATCTCTATTTCTACTTTTAAGAATTCCGCCGGAAGGTATCCTCCCATTCTCTCAGCCCACTCAATCACCGTAATACCCCGGTCGTAAAAATACTCCTCGCATCCTAAGCTCAATATTTCTCTAAGATTTTTTAACCGGTACAGGTCAAAGTGATAAAGAGGTATCCCGGCTCTTTTTTTCTTAACCGGCAGATACTCGCGAATCAAAACAAAGGAAGGGCTTATGACTTCGTTTTTATTTATACCCAGGCCCTTTGCCATTCCTTTTACCAGGATTGTCTTGCCCGCGCCCAGAATTCCGAAAAGGCAGACAATGTCTCCGCGTTTCAAAAGGCGGCCAAGCCTCGCTCCAAAATCTATCGTTTCTTTTTCCGAGCGGGAAATTATCTTTAATGAGCACATAATTTATGGAGCAGTAATAAAAATTTTGGCGACATAAATTATTTGTGCGAATTAACCCTTGACATTTTGTTCCTGAATAATTTTTTGTGCAAAATGTCAAGGGTCTGCGCAAAATCGCCAAAAGCTTCGCCGAAGGCGATTTTGCTTGACATCAGAAATGCCTGAATCCGCCGGCCTTAACCTTTACTCTTTCGCCCTGCCGGTTGAATAAAACCAATCCGCAGGGCCCGCCGACAATCTCGCCGACCGCGGAAAATTTCGCCAGATTCCTCATTGACTTTTTCTGCAGCCTCCGCGCCTCGCTGAGGGGAAGGGTAAACAACAGCTCAAAATCCTCGCCCATATACAGAGCCTCTTCGGGCTTTCGCGCATCCGGACTTACCGGAATTAAATCCTCAAAAATAACCGCTCCCTGACTGCTTTGTTTTAAAATGTGGCCCAAATCCTGAAGCAGGCCGTCGGAGATATCAATCATCGAACTTACCTTATAATTATTAACTAAATAATCCGCTTCTTTTATGCGCGGGCTAAACACAAGATGCCTGCCGTAGATTGAGCCTCCCAGCTCTCCGGAAACGAAAATAATGTCTCCTTTCTTTGCCCCGCTTCTTAAAGCCAGATTCCTCTTTTTTACCAATCCGGCCAGGCTAACATCGATTATCAACTTATCCGAGCGGCTAATGTCGCCTCCGACAACCGCCGCTTTGAATTTTCGCGCCTGAAAGATTATACCCCGGTATAAATCTTTTACCCGGCTGACCGGCGTATCAGGAGACAAACCCAGCGAAACCTGGGCATAGCGAGGCACGCCCCCGCAGGCGGCAATATCGCTTAAGCAAACCCCCAAACTTTTGCGTCCGACCAAATCCGCTCTATCCCGGCGGGTAAAATCAACGCCCTCAACCAGCATATCGCAGGTAAGCAGCAGGTAATTCTCTCTGTCAAACGGCAAAACAGCGCAGTCGTCCCCAATGCCTTTAATGACGCCGGGTGGAGAACCCGCCATCCTGCTTATCAAATCAATCAGCCCGAACTCGTCTAATTTTCCGACATTCATCGTGTTTTAAGTATTCCTTTCTCGGTAATTATGGCCGTGATTAGCCGGCGGGGAGTAACATCGAAGGCGGGATTTAAAACCTTTATCCCGGACGGGGCAATCGGTCTTTTAAAGAAATTATGAGTGACTTCCAAAGCGGGCCTCTCCTCAATGGGAATGTCCTTGCCGGTCTTGATTGCCGGGTCAAAAGTGGATAAAGGAGCAACTATATAGAAAGGAATGCCGTGCCAGTCAGCCAGAACGGCCAAATTATAGGTTCCCACTTTATTAGCGGCATCGCCGTTGAGGGCAATACGGTCCGCCCCCGCCAGGACCTTGGTGATTTGTTTCTTGCGCATCAGGGTCGCTGCCAGGCTATCGCAGATTAGCGTTACATCGATTCCGCTTTTCTTAAGCTCCCAGGCAGTCAGTCTGGCTCCCTGGAACAGCGGCCGCGTTTCGCAGGCATATACCTTAAACTTCCTGCCCTTCTCTTTTGCCTTATAAATCACTCCTAACGCCGTGCCGTAATCTATGGTCGCAAGCATTCCGGCGTTGCAGACAGTCAAGATTCTATCTCCGTCCTTAATCAGCCTTGAGCCTATTTCAGCCATCTTCCGGCAAGCGAGGCGGTCTTCCTCCATTATATCCGTCGCTTCTTTAAGTAAAGCGGACTTTATTCGAGCCGGAGAATCATTCTTATTATCATCGACCGCCTTGCGCATCCGGTCTAAAGCCCAGAACAAATTTACGGCAGTCGGCCGGCTACTGCCGAGATACCGGATAACCTGCTCCAGTCCCCTTTTAAGCTGCCTTCCGTTCTTGGCGCGGCTCCTATGAGCCGCCAGAACCACGCCCAGCGCCCCCGCGGCAGCTAAAGCCGGCGCCCCGCGTATCTTCATTGATTTTATAGCGTCAAAAAGCTGCCTGACATTTTTAATGTAAACGTATCTGAATTCTCCGGGCAGTTTTGTCTGGTCTATTATCTTTATCCGGTTTTTCTTCCAGTCAATGGTCCGAATCTTCATAGCTTTATTAACCTGGCGATAAAACTCCTGTTTACGCTTATCGCTCCTTCCGGGCAGGCTTCCTGACAGCAAAAACAAGCGATGCAGCCGGAGTAATCAACCGTTGCCTTGCCGTCTTTGCGGTCAATTACATTTACGGGACAAACACTCACGCAAGCTCCGCACCCCGAACAAAGCCCGGCATCAACGTACGGATAAAAACGGACAAGCTTCTTGATTAATTCTATAACCGGGCCGGGTATTCTATATTTAAAAGTGGTTACCGGAAGCTTGAACGGCTCGCCGGCGAATGCGCTTAACCCTTCTCCGCGAATCGGGATATTCTGTATCCGCGCATTGCCCAATTTTCTCTTTGCCGCTTCCTGCGTGGTTAATATGTCTTCGGGCTTAAGCCCCATAACAGAAGCCAGAATGCTGTCTATGCCGACGCAATCGACCCCGGCCGCGATTAGCCCCAGGCTCCTGGTCTTACCCCTGCTTGCGGGACCCTCTCCCTCCAGAGCAGTTATCCCGTCCACAATCGTCAAGGCCGGCTGGACAGTCTCGTAAAGGTCAACCAGCATCCGGGCAAACAGCCGGGGCGCAAAATGCATCTTGTGCAGCTCTACCTTGTACCTGCCGGGAATCAGCCCGAAAAGATTCTTGATTGCTCCGGTAAGAATAGTCAAATCGTGCGTCTTGAATTTCGGCAGGGAGATAAAATAATCCGTCTCATCTAAACAGGTTGTTAAGGGGAATCTTCCGTGCCAGCGGGAGCGGTTGAATTTTACTAACTCTGCGCCTTCTTCTTCCGCTACCCGCTTCATTCCGGTTTTCTCCCAGAGAAACTCCTCGTCCATTGACTCGTCAACCCAGACGCTGGGGCTATCGCCCAGATAAATACGGACATTGATGTCTTTTAAAATACGGATAACCGCCCGCACAATCTGAGGGTGAGTGACAATACCGCTGTCCGGCTCCTTGGCCGCCAAAAGGTTCGGCTTAACCAGGACCCTGCTACCGGGCTTGATGAATTTCTCTATTCCTCCCAACAGCCCCACTGCCTGCCTTATTGCCTGCTCAACATAGTCAGCCGAATAATCCGCGCACTTTACTAACGCAACTTCAGATTCCATCAGGGAGATCCTTCGTCGCTTCGTCCTTCGCTTCGCTCAGGACTCGATGGACGATTCTGAGCGCAGCGAAGAATCTCGCTCCTCAGGATGAGCAGTCGACATTATAAAAAACTCCCCGGCTGCTCAAATATTTAATTTGAAGAGTTTCCGGGCGTTATCCGTGGTAATCCGCGCAACCTCTTCTATGCCCGCGCCCTTTATTCCGGCGAGTTCCTCAGCCAGATACTTTACATAGCCCGGCTCGTTCCTCTTGCCCCGAAAACCCTCGGGAGGAAGAAACGGCGCATCCGTCTCCAGCAGCAAGCGCTCCAGAGGAACTAATTTTGCCAGATTCCTCAGGCTTCCTGCCTTTTTATAGGTGAGGTTGCAGGTGAAGGAAACATAAAGGCCTAAACCGAGACACTTCTTGAGAAAATCCTCGTCCCCGGAGAAACAATGAACAACGCCGTTATGGATATTGTTGTTCTTTAATATTTCGTATATATCCGCCTGGGCCTGGCGGCAATGGATTATTACAGGCAAGGACTCCGGTTCTGTCAACTCCAGAAGACTCAAAAAAAGCCTTCTTTGATTTTCGGGAGAAGATATACCTTTGTAATAATCAAGGCCTATCTCGCCGATTGCGATAACCTTGGATTCCTGGGATAATCTTTTTATCTTCTCTATGGTTTCTTTATCTGTCCTGTCCGCTTCGTGAGGATGAATCCCGACGCTGGCGTAAATGAAATCATATTCTTTCGAAAGCTTAACCCCTTCCCGGGAGCCGCGCAGGCTTGAGCCGATATTAATTATACAACCCACGCCTTCCCGGCGGGCTTTTTGAATTACTTCCGGCCTGTCGTTATCGTAATCGGGAAAATCAAGGTGGCAGTGCGTGTCTATTAACATAGCGGATAGCGTAGAGCGTTTAGCGTATAGTATTTAGCGGACAGCAGATAGAAGTTATATTAAACCTTAGAAATATCAATGCGAGGGAATAAGGGTTTGCCTTTTTTAATCTTCTCTTTCCCTAATTGTTGGACAATGGATTCCGCAGTCTGAGGCATAAAAGGCAACAGACTATCTGAGACCGTTTTTATTACCTTGACCAATAAAAATATAAACGCCTTAAGCTCATCTATTCTGTTTTCTTTGAATAATATCCAGGGTTTTGTATCTTCAATATATTTATTAGCCATATTTATCAATTCCCATATTTTTTCTAAAACAGAACTAAAATTGAAATTGTGTCCCGGCACAAGAAGGCCGGCAACCTCTTTAAGTAGGGATTCTAATCTCTGTTTTATTTTTTCTCCCTGTTCGTCAAATTGTGCGTCTCTGATTTCGGGAACCTTTCCCTGGAAATACTTCTCTATCATCGTAAGCGCGCGGTACACCAGGTTGCCCAAATCGTTGGCCAGGTCGCTGTTAAATCTGTTTATTATCGCCTCTTCCGAAAAGTTGCCGTCCTGGCCGAAAGGAACGTCGCGCAGCAGAAAATACCTATACACGTCTATGCCGTATTTATCAACCATATCCGAAGGAGAAACCACGTTTCCTCTTGATTTGGACATCTTACCTTCGCCTATCAGCCACCAGCCGTGGGCAAAAACCGTCTTCGGGGGTTCGATATTCAAAGCCCGCAGCATAATCGGCCAGTATATCGCATGCTGCCTTAAGATATCCTTGCCGATTAAATGCAAATCCGCCGGCCACCACCGGGAATTATATTTTCCCTCCCGGTCAAACGAGCCGACGGCGCTTATGTAATTTATTAAAGCGTCGAACCAAACATAGCAGACATGCTCCGCGCTAAAAGGCAGGGGTATGCCCCACTTAAGCCGCTCCCTCGGTCTTGAGATGCATAAGTCGTTCAGCCGGTTCATCTCCAGGAAGCTTAAAACCTCCTGGCGGCGCGTCTGCGGCCTTACGAAATCCGGGTTATTCTTTATGTGCTCAATCAGCCAATCCTGGTATTTGGATAATCTGAAAAAGAAATTTGTCTCCGAAATCTTCTCTAAAGGCCTTCTGCAGTCAGGACAGCTCTGATTCTGAATCTGCGTCTCGGTCCAGAAGGTCTCGCACGGCGTGCAATACCAGCCCTCGTATTTCGCCGAATAGATATCGCCCTTGGCGTGAAGAATCTCCAATACTCTCTGCACAACCGCGATGTGTCTTTGCTCGGTAGTCCGGATAAAATCGTTGTAGGAAATATTCAAATCCTTCCATAGGCCTTTAAACTGCGAAACCATCTTATCGGTAAATGCCTGCGGCTCTAAGCCCGCCTCCTCGGCTGCCTTCTGTATCTTCTGGCCGTACTCATCCGTGCCGGTCAGAAGCCAGACGTTGCCGTCTCCCAAAATCCGGCGCATATATCGCGCCACGCAATCGGCGGCGATATTAGTATAGGAATGCCCGATATGAGGAGACGCGTTAACATAGTATAAGGGAGTGGTTATATAAAATTTTTCGGCCATGTTTATCCGTAACTTACCTCTATCTGCTTGCCCTCTTCCAACTCTATCAGGGCGGTCCGCTTGAATATATTGAGCGAAATTACCTTGCCTTTGCCCTGCGGGGTGTGAATACGCTCCCCCTGTCTGGGCAGCCCCCGGCAGAGCTGCTTATAAGTCTCGTATTCGTAACTCAGGCAGCACATAAGCCTTCCGCAAATCCCGGATATCTTGGGCGGGTTAAGCGGCAGGCCTTCTTCCTTGGCCATCTTTATGCTCACCGGCTCAAAATTCTTAAGAAAGGCGGCGCAGCAGAGTTTGCGGCCGCAGGGACCGATGCCGCCGAACAGCCTTGCTTCGTCTCTTACCCCAATCTGCTTCAGTTCGATTCTGACCTTGAAAATCTTTGCCAGGTCCTTAACAAGATTGCGGAAATCCACCCTGCCTTCGGCGGTAAAATAAAAAATCACCTTGCTTGCGTCAAAGGAAAACTCCGCGCCCACCAATTTCATCGGAAGCTTGTGTTCCTGGATTTTGGCAAGGCAGGTGCAAAATGCCTCCCTTGACTTATTCCGGTTCTTTTCAATCTGCTTCATATCCTCGCTGTTCGCCTTGCGGACGACTTTCTTTACGCTCTTGCCCTCCGACATTTTACGGAAGGCATCCAAAACTCCGACGATGCAGGCGTAGTCAAGGCCGCGGTCCTGCTCTAAAATAAGGTAGTCGCCCGTTTTGAAATCATCGGTATCAACCTTGGCGTACGCGATAGGGCCGTGCTCTCTTATTTTTATCTCCACTGTTTTTTCCATATCGTTCGCCTCTTAAGTTTTTATTTTTTCCAAAGCAAGCGCAGATTATCGACCAGCAATCTCGGATTTATGTTCTGCCTGACATTATAAAGCCACTCGCAGAGCTGCCCAAGTATGCAGTCTAAATCTTCAAAGGTATATCTGTGCGAAAGGTTCAGCAGGTCGTTGGTGACGTCGCGGTTAATTAACCCGGTTTCTCCCGTTCCGATTTTAAGCAAATACAAATCGCGGGCACAGCCGATTAGAATCTTTAATATCCAGCTTAGCTTGTCTCTGTCGACGGAAACATATTTGTCAGTCGCGGAATCGGAACCCCGGGTAAAATATCTGATTACCTGATTTTTCTCGTTTAATACGCCTCTGTCTTTGAGCTTCAAAGCCTCGCCCAACCGCCCTTCGAGAGCGAAAGCAAGCCAATGGCTCAACCCTTCGTCTAAATGATAATCGCGATTCAGCACAGCCTCGGCTTTGCGCCTGTCCAAAGAAAAAAACCTTATCTTCTGGCAGCGCGAGACTATCGTGGGAAGCATCCGGCGCAAATCAGAAGCGATAAGTATGATTAAAGAGTTTGCGGGCGGCTCCTCGATAATCTTCAGCAGGCAATTGGACGCTTCTTCGGTAAGGTCTTCGGCGTTAAGGATAATAAAAACCTTGCGTCCGCCCTCAAAGGAACGCAGGGAAATCTGCCTCTGCATCAACTGTATCTGCTCTATCTTGATAAAACTGGAATTTTCTTTCTCAATGTAATGAACGTCCGGATGATTGCCGCTTTCTACCTTGCGGCAGGAGGCGCAGGCTAAACACGGGGGGAACGAACCGGCTTCGCAGTTCACCGACTTGGCAAGGCTGCGCGCAAGCGCCAGCCTGCCGGTTCCGGCGGGGCCGAAAAAAAGATAACAGGAAGCCAGCTTTTTGTTCTCCCAGGCGTTTTTGATTAACTCAGAATCCATAATCGCGGATAACCTTGCGAATCTCGGCCTGCGTAATTCTTTTGTCTTTATCCGGCTTGATTATCACGAACCGCTCGGGATGCTTGGCTGCCAGTTCAAGATAGCCTCTGCGGACCCGCGCGTGATAAGTAAGCGGCCTTTGTTCGATGCGGTCTAATTTTTTCGCCCGGAAGCTCAATCCCTTTTTAACAGCCACGTCCAGGAAAATGGTCAGGTCCGGCTTTGCCCCGGAGACGAGAAAATTCCCCAGATATTCAATTAACGACAAATCAACCCCTAATCCGTAACCCTGGTAAGCCACGGTAGAATCCAAAAAGCGGTCGCAGACCACGAAATAACCTCTTTTTAGAGCCGGCTTTATTACTTCCCGAATCAGCTGCGCGCGGGCTGCCATATACAGGAGCATCTCCGACATCGGGCAGATTTTGGGACTGGACTTGTCAAGGAGTATCCTCCTTATTTTTTCGCTAAGCTTTGTCCCTCCGGGCTCGCGCAGAAAAATTGCCTTATATCCCTCGGATTTCAAGTATCGCGCCAACAACCTGCCTTGCGTGCTCTTGCCGCTCCCTTCCGGCCCTTCTAATGTAATAAATTTACCTCTCATCTTTCTTAGTTTTTAGGGACAGTTCTCCGATGCCGGATGTAGTGTTTCTTCGAAGTATCGCTTCGGCATCTCGAAGTTTTTCTCGAGAAGTCGCTACATTCGGGATTGGCGCAAGAAACGTCCCTGCTTTACAACTTCTTTCGCCAGACCGTGCCTTCTTTAGTATCTTCCAATATAACACCCTTTTCTTCTAATTCCTTCCTGATTTTATCTGCTAACGCAAAATCCCTGCTTTGGCGCGCATTATTTCTTTCTGCGATTTTCTCGTTGACTGCTTCATCGCTGATTTCCATAGTTTTATTTTCAATTTTTAGAGAAATACCGAAAATATCCAATAATTCTTTTATTACAGCTTTAGCATTATAAATGAAATCTAAATCATCTATATTTTTATTCGTTATATTCACTAATTCAAATATCGCAGCTAATCCTTGCGACGTATTAAAATCATCATCCATCGCCGCAATAAATTTATTCTTTATATTTTCTATTTCTTCATATTTTTTTCCTGAAAGCTGAGTGCCGACAACCGAGAGCTTTCTTTCTATCTTATCTAGTAAAATCAAGATTCTCTCCAATGTCCTTTTTGCGTCTTCCATTTTTTCTTCAGTATAATCTATAGGATGTGAATAATGCGCGGACAAAAAGAATAATTTTAACAAATCTGCATCGCGGTATTTCTCAATAAAATCCTTGATGGTCACAAAATTCCCTAAGGATTTTGCCATTTTTTGGCCGTTGATAGTAAGCAGTCCGTGATGAATCCAGTATTTTGCAAAAGGCTTACCTGTCAACGCCTCTGCCTGTGCAATTTCATTTTCATGATGGGGGAAAATCAAATCTCTACCACCGGCATGTATATCTAAAGTTTCGGTCTTAAGATACTTCAAACTCATCGTCGAGCATTCAATATGCCAGCCGGGACGACCCCTGCCCCAGGGACTATCCCAAGACGGCTCATCCGGCCGGGAAATCTTCCATAAAGCAAAATCCAGGGGGTCCTCTTTTGTTTCATCCGGCTCTTTCCTTACGCCGGTTAGCATCTGGTCAATGCTCTGACCCGATAGTTTTCCGTAACCTATAAATTTGCGTACACTAAAATATACTCCGCTGTCGGTCACATAGGCATAGCCTTTATCAATTAAAGCCCTTATATACTCGAGCATTCCAGATATATTCTTAGTGGCCCGCGGCTCTTCTCCGTCTTCATCCACATCGCCTAATCGAACGCCTAATAACCGCAGATCTTTTTTATAGCTATTGATATATTCATCAACCAGCTCTTTCCAGTCCTTCTTTAATTCCTTGGCTCGATTTATAATCTTGTCGTCTATATCGGTAATATTGCGCACAAAATTTACTTTAAAACCTTTGTATTCCAAGTATCTTCTAATGACATCGAAAACATAGAG
>JBDRMR010000047.1:0-19468 GCA_043812035.1 Candidatus Omnitrophota bacterium | reverse complement strand
CTTTTTTATTCTCCACAACGATAAAAGTATACGACAAGATTCTCCGCTTGTCAAGAAAATATTATACGGATATTTTCATTTTTTGTCAAGAGGAATTTTTTATTTTCTTACTTGCTTCCGCGCTTATCTTCATACGCTCAGCCAGGTACTTAATCTGGCCGTGCTTAATCTGGGCGGGATAAAGGCGAAAGTTTATCTCGTGCTCCTTGGAATTGTCAGTACCAGTATTAATCCTTTCAATGTTAAATTCTTATCTATCTTATCAATACCCTTGAAATATCTTCCGATTATGCCGACGTCGCCTCCCGTAGCAACAACCTTAGCATCTTTGCCTATCTTCTCTTTTATTCTTTTGGTTAAATTCTCCGCAAGCGAAGCGAAGCCGTAAACGATTCCGCTCAACATGCTGCTCTTTGTATCCCTGCCGATTAACTCTGCGGGTTTATTTAATTTTACTTCAGGCAGCAATGCGGTGCGTTCAGTAAGGGCATCCAAAGAAATGCCCATCCCCGGCAAAATCATACCGCCGAGGTACTCTCTCCGCTTGGATATCACGTCAAATGTAACGGCTGTGCCGAAATCGACGATTATTAGCGGAGCTCCGTATAATACAATTCCCGCATATGCATTAACTAAACGGTCGCTTCCCACCTGCCGAGGTTTGCGGTAAAGGTTTTTTATGGGCACTTTAACATCTTCTCCCACAACACAAGCCCTCTTACCCAAAAGTTTCTTTAAATCTGCCTTCAGGATGCGGGATACTTTGGGAACAACACTGCAAATAATGCAATCCTCCATCTCAATTCTACCTAAGGATTTTTTCAGCGAGCGTAAAGAATATCCATAAGTAGGAATATCGAATCTCTTAACCAGCCTTTTACTATCGAAGGCTCCGAAACTTATGTTTGTATTACCGATATCAATTGCTAATAACATGTTAAAAAACCAGAAAAACGTTAAGGATTAAGTGGTTACTTTCAATTCTTTAATTTTATCCCTTAATGCCGCCGCCTTTTCGAACTGAAGATTCCGCGCAGCCAGCTCCATCTCATATTCTAACTCGGAAACGTACTTATTCAACTCGAATTCTTCGCGCTCCAAGCCCGTTAAATCCTGGACAAATTCTTCTGCCTCCTGTAAATCTTCAATTCCTTTCTTTATCGACTTCTGAATCGAGCGTGGGCTGATGCGGTTTTTCCGGTTAAAATCCAATTGGATTTTTCTCCTGCGATTACTCTCATTTATTGCCTTTCTCATTGAATAGGTAATCGTGTCTGCGTACATAAATACCGTCCCGTTAATATTTCTGGCCGCCCTGCCGGATACCTGTATAAGCGAAGTAGCGGAACGCAAAAAACCCTCTTTATCGGCATCGAGTATCGCTACCAGAGAAACTTCGGGCAAATCCAGGCCCTCCCTGAGAAGATTAATGCCTACAAGGCAATCAAAGTCTTTGCGCCGCAATTCCCGGATAATCTTGGCGCGCTGGATTGTCTCTATCTCAGAATGGAGATATTTTACCTTCAAGCCTTCTTCCTGCAAATAATCGGCCAAATCCTCGGCCATTCTCTTGGTCAAAGTGGTAACCAAAACCCGCTCGTCTTTTCTGGCGCGCTTTTCGACTTCGGCAGCCAAATCCGCTACCTGGCCGGCCGTCGGCTTAACGATAATCTGGGGGTCAACCAATCCGGTGGGACGGATAATCTGCTGCGCAACCTTGCCGTCGGATTTTTTAATCTCGAATTCCGCAGGAGTTGCGGATACGAATATCGCCTGCTTTACGAGCTTTTCGAACTCGTCGAATCTCAAAGGCCGGTTGTCCAAACAGGACGGCAGGCGGAATCCATACTCTACCAGCACCTCTTTGCGGGCGCGGTCGCCTTCGTACATTCCTCTCAATTGGGGAACGGTCACGTGCGATTCGTCGATAACGGTTAAAAAGTCTTCGGGAAAATAATCCATAAGGCAATAGGGGCGCGAGCCGGGAGCCCTGCCGGATAGGTGGCGGGAATAGTTCTCAATCCCGTGGCAATAGCCCATCTCTTTTAACATTGCCATATCATAACGGGTGCGGGTATTTAATCGCTCGGCTTCCAGCAACTTATTATTTTTTTTTAAAAAGCGGAGCCGGTCTTCTAATTCCCATTCAATGGACTTAAGCGCCGTCTGCACCTTGTCCTGGCTAACTACGAAATGCTTGGCAGGATATAAAGCTAATTTATCTATCTTATTTAGAACTTCCAAACTCGCCGGTTCGACGCCGGCAATATTTTTGATTAAGTCGCCGTCAAACTCTATCCTGATAGCCCGGGTCGCGTAAGACGGAAAAATCTCGATGCTCTCTCCCCTTACTCGGAATCTTCCCCTGATAAATTCGTAGTCGTTCCTCTCGTATTGCAACTGCACCAGGCGCAAAAGCAAACTATCTCTATCGGCCGACTGCCCCTTCTCCAGAAATAAAATCAAGCCCTCGTAGTCTTGCGGAGAGCCCAGATTGTAAATACAGGAAACCGAGGCGACGATGATAACGTCGCGCCGGCTCATAAGGCTGGAGGTAGCGGAAAGCCGCAGGCGGTCTAACCGGTCGTTAATCGAGGCGTCTTTTTCGATATAGGTGTCTGTTTGGGGTATATACGCTTCGGGCTGGTAATAATCGTAGTAGCTGACGAAATATTCGACTGCGTTATCGGGGAAGAATTCCTTGAATTCGCTGTAAAGCTGGGCGGCTAAAGTTTTATTGTGGGAAATAACCAAAGCGGGCTTATCGGCTCCGGCAATGATATTGGCCAGAGTAAAGGTCTTACCCGAGCCGGTTACGCCTAAAAGCGTCTGATAACGCTCTCCTTTTATAATATTCTCGCTTAAGGACCGGATTGCCTGAGGCTGATCCCCGCAAGGTTTAAAACTACTTTTCAGCCTGAATAAGCCCTTGGACATCGAAAGAGGGCATCAGATGCCGTATTTTTCAAAGACTTGTATAAGATATTTGGTTGCTTCCTTGTCCCTGAACTCTCCCAGCGAATAAGCCGCCGTAGCCACAAACTCGGCATTCTCTTGAGATAGGGCGCTCCGTAAAGCCGGCAAAGACATCTCGGCACCCAGGGTGTAAAGAATTAACGGCGCGTCCAGGTGGAGCGGATTTCCGCCGTCTTTTAAAGCTTCCGTAATTATTAATTTCAAATTTCTGCCGTTTACCTGATAGTCGAACTGTAAATTCTCCAGTAACGAAATATCGTATAAAACTTCGGTTTCTTCCAAGGCTTCCCTGACAAGGCCGGAAATTCGCGGCTTCAGCGTCACGAGCGCTTGGGCTGCCCCAGTTCTTATGACCGTGGGACTGCCGGGGTCTAAAATTCTCTCCAATAGAACCGGCAATATATCTAATTCGCCTAAATTTGCTAAGGCTGAGTAAGAACTCGCCTTTAGTATGGAATCTTCTTCGTCCATTCCTTTCCTGAACAGGCCTATTTGGCCTCTATCACCCAAAATGCCAAGCGCTCCGGTTGCGGCAGCGCGCACCAGAACGTCTTCATCGCTTAATCCTTCTATAAGCCTGGGTATGCTTTCCTTATCCTCGAACGCGGCTATGGCGGAACAAGCTACTGTGCGCACCTGAGCATCTTCGTCCTTCAGCGCTTTGCGAATCATAGGCAAAGCCGGCTTGTATTTGTGTGCTCCTAACTGCGTGATTATCTTGGCTCGTACGGAATTTTCTTTTTCTTTAGGCAGCATTTCATTCATCGCCGCCAAAAAATTATCTCCTAACCGTCCCGTCTCATCCACCGCAACCGCTCTAACAGCGGGGTCTTCGTCTTTTAAAGAAGCAAAGAGCGTTTCCTCTGCGTCTTTGTAACCCAGGTCGACAAGCGCTACGACAGTTAAAACCCTTACTAAATAATTTTTATCTGCCGTTAGCGGCTTCAATAAAGGAATAGATTCTTTATCCTGCAACCTGCCCAGCGCCTGCGCGGCAGAGGCTCTGATAAAAAATTCCTTACTCTTTAAAGCCTTGGTCAGGACATCGCGCGTTTGCGGGTCGCCGATTTTGCCCAAGGCCTCCACTACTTTGGTAGTAACAATTATTTTTGAGTATCTGTCGTCACTCCTGCCGTGGCCGCCTTCCTGTGCCCTTGCCGTTGCAGATAAGGAGGCTATAACAATAAGGATAAACGTTAATGTTGCTATTTTTCTCATCTTTTTACCCCCTTTGATAGTGCCCTTGCCATTCTGCCCGGAATAAACAACCCGATGAAACAGAGATTATTCAATCTCTAACGACAGATCCAGAGAATGGACATCTTTGGTAAGGGTCCCTAAGGAAATAAAATCTACTCCGCTGTGAGCGTATTCGCTTATATTTTTGAGCTCAATATTTCCCGATGCCTCAATTTTCGGCATCGGATTCTCTTCATTTCTCATTATAACAGCTTTTTTTATCTTATCAATCCTCATATTATCCAGCATTATAATATCCGGCTTTGCTTCCAGGGCGTGTTTAAATTCCTCCTGATTCCTTACCTCGATTTCTATCTTCATTCCCGGAGGGATTCTCTTCCTTATTCCTTTTATTAAATCTTTTAACTCCCTCGCCCTTAATCCAAAACCCGTAACTCGCAAGTGATTATCTTTAATCAATACCATTTCGTCTAACCTGAACCGATGATTATAGCCGCCTCCGGTTTTTACCGCATACTTCTGTAGCTCTCTTAAACCGGGAAGAGTTTTGCGCGTATCCATTAGTTTAACCTTATAATTTTTGATTTTATCTACAAACTCCCCCGCCCTTGTCGCTATGCCGCTGAGCATGCCCAAAAAATTTAAAGCCACCCTTTCGCCCATAAGTATGCTCGAGGCCTTCCCGCTCAACTTGGCCAGGACCATGCCTTTTTTTATTCTGTCTCCGTCTTTCACCTTGGGGATAAATTTTATACTTTTATCTAACGATTTAAAAACCATCCCGGCGATATCTATTCCGCAAACTATGCCTTTTTCGCCCGCCAGAATATCAGCGCTAACCTTTCCGCCGCGGGGAACCAGCAACTCGGCCGTTATATCGCCCCTGCCAATATCTTCGGCCAGCGCAATCTTAATTATATTTCTTATTCTTAAATTCTCAGCGTAGTTCATCGCTCATCCGCCTGAGACACTTTATCGCATTCTCGATTTCGGCGATACTCTCCTTCTCCCTATTCACCACTTCCGCGGGAGCCCTGCTTAAGAAATCCTTTCTGCCGATATTCTCTTTTTTTGCTCTCAGAATCTGCTCCTGCCTTTGTAAGTTTGTCTTAATTCTGTTGCGTTCGCTATCGATATCAACCAGTCCTCGGAAGTGAAGATAAATATCTGCGCTCCTGGTTACGTCGCTGATTGTATCTTTCGGTCTCCCGCTTTTTTCCAGGACATCCAGCGCTTCTAATCTTGCCAGATTAGCGATTAACCCGCGATTCTCCTCGATTAGCCGCCGGAAATTACTCTTGTAAGGGTAAACGGAAACCGGAACGGCCTGACCGACCTTAAGATTAATTGAGCTTCGCAGGTTTCTTATGGATTTAATTATCTCGATGAGCGACTCCATCTGGGATTCGGATTTTCTATCGATTATCTGTTCTTGCACGTGCGGCCAGGGCTGAATAGTTATCGAATCGCCTTCGTGAGGCAGCTTCTGCCATATCTCCTCGGTGATGAAAGGCATAAACGGATGCAGCGTCCTCAGCGTCTTCTCTAAAACTTTATACGTTACCAGCCGGCAACTCTCTTCTTCCAAATGGTTTTTAGCAATCTCCAGATACCAATCGCAGAACTCGTGCCAGAAAAAAGCATACAGCAGATTTGCGGCTTCGTTAAAGCGATAGCCGCTTAGGTTGCGGTTGACGGCTTTTAGAGTGCTGTAGAACCGGCTCAAAATCCAGCGGTCGAACAGATTCAGATTTCCTTTTTGAAAAAATACGCAGAGGTCAGCCTTCGCTTTGTCCCGGTTTAAAGTCATCAGCACAAGACGTGAGGCATTCCAGATTTTGTTGGCGAAATTCCTGCCCATTTCGAATTTTTCCTTGGAAAGAAACAGGTCTCCCTGCCCTGCGCAGGAGGCAAGACAGAACCGCAAAGCGTCGGTGCCGAACTCCGAAATAATCTCCAGAGGGTCTATGGCGTTGCCTAAGGATTTGGACATCTTCTTACCCCTGACATCCCTCACGGTCCCGTGTATGTAAACGTCTCTGAAAGGAATATCTTTCATAAACTTTAGGCCCGCCATAACCATACGCGCCACCCAAAAAAACAATATCTCCGGAGCGGTAACTAAAACGGAGGTTGGATAAAAGTAATTCAGTTCAGTTTGTCGCATGTCGCAGGTCTCAGGTCTCAAATTTTTCTCCTCTAACCTGTGACCTGTGACTTGTGACTTGTGACTTGTAAAAGGCCAGTAAAAAGTAGCAAACGGCCAGAGCCAGGAAGAAAACCAGGTATCTAAAACGTCTTCGTCTTGCTTTAGATTTGTAGATTTACAATTCCTGCAAGACGCCGGAGTATCTACGCTTGCAAAAGCTTCTTTCTTGCAGTCAAGGCAATACCATAACGGGATGCGGTGACCCCACCAGATCTGCCTCGATATGCACCAGTCCTGTATGTTCTCCATCCAGTTTAGATAAACCTTAGTCCAACGCTTAGGATGGAATTTTATTTTTCCTTTCTTAACCGCTTCAATCGCCGGCTTAGCTAAAGGTTTCATTTTGACGAACCACTGCCTCGATAAGTACGGTTCAACTATGGTGTTGCATCGATAGCAGTGTCCTGCGGATAACTTATGCGATTCTACTTTTTCCAGCAAACCTCTCTTTTTTAAATCCCGTAAAACAACCTCCCTTGCCTCAAATCTATCCATATCTTTATAATCGCCGGCATTTTCGTTAAGGCGGCCGTCGGAATGCATAATATTTACAAAAGCGAGGTTGTGTTTTTTTCCTAATATTTCATCGTTAGGGTCGTGCGCGGGAGTTACCTTAACCGCTCCCGTGCCAAACTTCATATCCACCATCTTATCCGCAATTATTTTTATCTCCCGGTTAATCAGGGGCAAAATTAATATTTTACCAACGAGCTTTTTGTATCGCCTGTCTCCGGGATTTACTGCCACCGCGGTATCTCCCAGCATAGTCTCCGGCCTGGTTGTCGCAACCACGACAAAGCTTTTAGAATTGTCTTTAAAATGATATTTCAAATAATATAAGCTTCCCTGCAATTCTTGATGCGGGGCTTCCTCATCCGCAAGGGCGGTCTGGCACCTGGGGCACCAGTTTATAACCTTGTCGTCCTGATAAATCAGGCCCTCGTTCCAAAGGATAACAAAAACCTCTCTGACGGCTCTGGAATACTCTTCGTCCATTGTAAATCTGGTCCGCGACCAATCGCAGGAAGCGCCCAATTTTTTAAGCTGGTGGATTATGGTTGACCCGTACTGCTCTTTCCACTGCCATACCCGTTCAAGAAATTTCTCCCTTCCCAAATCCTGACGCTTAAGCCCCTCTCTGGAAATGGCTTTTTCAACTACGTTCTGAGTAGCAATACCGGCGTGGTCTGTTCCCGGCATCCAAAGAGATTCTTCCCCTTTCATTTTATGATACCTCATAAGGATGTCCTGGACGGTATTGTTTAATGCGTGGCCCATATGCAAGATGCCGGTAACATTAGGCGGGGGAATAACTATACAAAAAGGCTTTTTATCGGGGTTTACGCTGGAACGGAAGTACCTTCTCTCTTCCCAGACTTTATACCATTTATCTTCGGTCTCTTTCGGATTATAACGGGTGGGGAGGTCCATTTTTAAGTAATTCCGTCCTTCAACAGCTTGTATTCGATAGAATCACACAGGGCTTGCCAGGACGCCTCAATGATATTTTCCGAAACTCCGATAGTATTCCAGGAGTCCTTCTCGTCCTGAGACTGGATAATTACCCGGGTCACTGCGGCGGTGCCTGCTTTCTCGTCCAATATCCGCACCTTAAAGTCCGTAAGATGCATCTTTGCCAATGTGGGATAAAAATCCTTTAGCGCTTTTCGAAGCGCGTTATCCAGCGCATTTACGGGTCCGTCGCCGTCCGCTGCGGTATGCTCGAGCTTATTTTTTACTCTTAGTTTAATTATCGCCTCTGAAGCAATCTTTTTGTTCCTCTCTTTGTTTACCACTACCCGGAATCCCTCTAAATGAAAATACTCTCCTACCTTGCCTAACGCCTTCTTTAACAATAACTCGAAAGAGCCTTCGGCAGCCTCGAAATGATAGCCTTTTAGCTCCAGAGACTGAAGCAGCTTGTATATTTTTTTAGTCCTGGGGTCGTTCTTGTCCAGGCCCAATCTCAGGTCCTTAGCCCGGATCAAAATCCCGCTTTTCCCGGCTAATTCGGAAACCAGAATCCTGCGCCGGTTGCCGACCGACTCCGGATTTATATGCTCGTAAGAGCGGGGTTCTTTCATTACCGCATTAATATGCACTCCGCCCTTATGCGCAAACGCCGAGTCGCCGACATAGGGCTGATTGCTCATATGTCTCATATTGCTTACTTCGCTGACAAAATAAGAAACCTCCCTTAAACTCTTGAGCTTGTCGTCGGGAATACAGCCAAAACCCGATTTGAGTTTAAGGTTTGCGATAATCGGGATTAAGTCGGCGTTTCCACAGCGTTCGCCGTATCCGTTTATCGTACCCTGAACCATATCGCAGCCTGCCTCTACGGCAAGCAGGGTATTGGCTATCGCCAAACCGGCGTCGTTATGGCAATGTATGCCTAAGTCCGCACCCAGCTTAGGCTTAATTTCGTGAATAACCTTGCTAATCTGCTGAGGCAGGGTTCCTCCGTTGGTGTCGCAAAGAACTAAAAAGCTTGCTCCTGCCTCCTGGGCAGCCTGAAGACAATCAAGCGCATAAGCCGGGTCCTCTTGATAAGCGTAAAAGAAATGCTCGGCATCGTAAAAAACAATCAGATTGCGCTTTACCAGAAACCGAACGCTGTCGGAAATCATATTCAGGTTTTCCTGAGGCGACGTCCGCAAAACGCTCCTGACGTGCAAAGGCCAGGTCTTGCCGAAAAGCGTTACGATTCTCGCCCCGCTCTTTAAAATTCCCTGCAGATTCTTGTCCCGGGCTGCGGTTATTCCGGCTCTGCGCGTCGAGCCGAAACCGACTAACCGGGCATGCCTTAATTTCTTCTTAACCATGCGCCTGAAAAATTGCATGTCTTTGGGGTTAGAGCTCGGCCATCCGCCTTCAATATAATCTATCTCTAAATAATCCAATTTTTCCGCAATCCTCTCCTTGTCGACGAGAGAATAAGTGATTCCTTCGCTCTGCGCCCCGTCCCTCAAAGTGGTATCGTACAATTTAATTCTTCGCATTTACTCCTCCGGATACGTACTTAACCTTACCTCTTTTCCAAAGTGAATTTTTTATGAATCGTTTTAACCGCCCTTTCGGCGTATTTTTTCTTGATGATACAGGATATGCTGATATCCGATGTAGAAATCATCTCGATATTTATCCTGCTGTTTGCCAAAGCCTCAAACATCTTGGCCGCTACGCCCGGGTGGGTCCGCATCCCCACTCCGACGATGGAAACGCGGGCTATGTCCGTGTCCGCAAAAACCGCGCCGGCTTTAATCTGGCGACCGATTTTCCGGGTCGCGGCGAGCGCAGCCTTCAACATCTCCCGTGGAACGGTAAAGGATATGTCCGTTATTCTGTCCCGGCTGGTATTCTGAACTATCATATCCACGTTTACGCCGTGATTTGATATGCCCTTAAAAATCCTTGCCGCCAGTCCGGGCTTATCGGGAACGTCGCAAATAGTTATTTTGGCTTCCGCTTTGTTAAGAGTAACCCCGCTGACCACGATTTCTTCCATTCTCCTTGCCTCCCTATTTCTGTGTCTGTTGCGAAAATACTTTACCGGGTCACAAATTATAGTCCCTCTTTTATCATTAAACGAAGAACGCAGATGAATTATTACGTCAAACTTTTTAGCTACCTCGATAGAGCGGTCCTGCATTACTTGCGCTCCCAGCGAAGCCAATTCAAGCATCTCGTCATAGCTTATAACGCTCAATTTTCGGGCGTCTTTTACGATGCGGGGGTCGGCGGTATAGACTCCGCCTACGTCCGAGTAAATCTCGCAGGCATCCGCCGAAAGAGCCTTGGCCAGAGCTACGGCGGTCAAATCCGAGCCGCCGCGGCCGAGTGTAGTTATATCTTCTTTAAGAGTCCTTCCCTGGAATCCGGCAACCACCACAACCTTGCCTTCGTTCAGATTCTCCGAAACTTTATCCGTATCTATGCGGATAATCCGCGCCCGGGTATGGGCTGAATCGGTTATAATGCCGACTTGAGCGCCGGTGAAAGAAATTGCCTCGACCTTAAGTTTTATTAACGCTAAGGCCATTAGCGCGCAAGATATTTGCTCTCCGGTAGAAAGCAGCATATCCATTTCGCGCTCGCGCGGCTCGGAGCTAATCCTGTGGGCTAACCCGATAAGTTCGTCGGTGGTGTCTCCCAGCGCAGACACCACCACCACCACGCCGAACCCTCTTTTTTTATAGCCGGCTGCGCGCCTGGCGGCGTTTTGAATTCTTCTCAGGTTGGCTACCGAAGTTCCGCCGTATTTTTGAACAATAAGCTTCCTCTTCTCCATAAAATAACCTCTCTTATCACGAAAAGGGCTAATACGAATAATAACGCCGTGACTGTAAACAGAAGCATGCTCTGCTGCCTGAAGAACTTAATCCCCTGCCAGACCAGAGCGGTCAGAGTTGTGGCCAGCATGAAAACAGCCGGATACAGAATATGCTTTGCCGGTTTTTTAATACTTGTCAAGTAAGCAAAAACTATAACCAGCACCAATGCCGCCACCAACTGGTTAGATGCCCCGAAAATAGGCCAGATTGCCTGCCAATTACCGAGCGCCAGCCAAAGCGCTAAACCTACTATGACCAGCGTGGAAAAATACCGGTTCCTGAATATCTTTAAATTTAACCCCTCTCCGAAAAGCTCTTCGGTTATGTACCTGTTTATTCTGGTTGCGGAATCCAGCGTAGTCAACACAAAAGCGTTCAGCATTATTGCTGCGACAGAAGCCCCGAAGGAGCCTAAGAGCGGACCGGTAATCCGGCCGAAGCCCGCAGAAAAAGTGCCTATCCAGTCCCCTGTCTTCATCAATTCCGGATATACTAAATCCGGATTCCCCTGCTGTTTCGTCCAGTATAGCCCCGCGCTCACGCACAACAGCGCCAGCACTGCCAAGATTCCCTCCAGCACCATCCCTCCGTATCCGATTTTTTTTGCGTCCCGCTCGTTAGCTATCTGCTTGGAAGTCGTGCCGCCGGCAATGAGAGAATGGAATCCGGATATTGACCCGCAGGCAATAATTACGCAGAGCATCGGCCATAAAAATCCTTGCTCGCCCCTCCAGGCAACAAACGCCGGAGCGTGCATTTGCGGACGAGTAACGATTAACCCCAGGTAGCCGAAAAACAGGCCAAAAAATAAGATAAAGGTAGACAGATAATCGCGGGGCTGAAGAATAATATTCACCGGCAATACCGAAGCGATATAGGCGTAAGTGAGGAGAGTGAGGACCCAGACATTTAACGGGTTCGACGTATTAAGAACTATGGGGAAGCGGTTACCGAGAATTAATAATAAAACAAGGAGGGCTATTCCTATTATTGTAGCTATTAATTGATTCCACTTCCACTTATATATCATAAGACCCACCAAAATTGCCGCCAGAACGAGCCCGAAAGTAGGGATGACCAGCTTCGGCTCGCTAATTAGTGTCTTGGCCGTAACAACCGCGAACACAGTCATAACCAGCAGCAGGCTCAGAAGAATAAAAATGGCAAAAAATATTTTTGTCCTGAAATTCAGCACCTTATGGGCAACGTCGGCAATCGATTTTCCTCCGTGCCTGATGGATATCATCAAAGCGACAAAATCATGGACCCCGCCGAGAAAGATGCACCCGAATATTATCCATATCAGAGCGGGCAACCATCCCCAAATCATAACCGCTATCACCGGCCCGAGAATCGGCCCGGCTCCCGCAATGGAAGCAAAGTGGTGACCGAAAAGAATAGTCCAGTGTTTTGCCGGCAAATAGTCGACCCCGTCTGAATTGGTAAAGGCCGGCGTGGGCCGGGAAGGGTCGACCTGCCATATATTTTCCAGCCTCCGGGAGTAAAACCGGTACCCCGCATAAAAGAATATCCAGCTGATTATAGCGATAATCAAAGCGTTCATCGTTCTAATTTTAAAAAATAGTCGATAAGCTTGTGGCCCTTTTCAAAAAATAAATTGCTCTTCTGCGCCTCTTTTTCGCTGTAACACAAAAATCCTCCGCCGAATATCTCCTGGCCGAAGATTCCGAACGGGACGGCCTCGGCCGTATGAGTTCTGACCGATAGCGGCGTAGGATGGTCCGGCATAACTAAAATACGGAAATTTTTCTTTCGCTTAAATGCGTTCAGGATTCTGCCCACAACGAAATGGTCAAACCGCTCGATAGCGGTAATCTTCTCCCTTAAATCCCCGTTATGGCCCGCTTCATCCGGAGCCTCAACGTGCAAAAACACAAATTCCTTGTCCTCCAGAGTCTTTATAGCGGCCCTGGCCTTGCCTTCGTAATCCGTATTATAGTATCCGGTCGCTCCGGGTATGTTGATAACCTCTAAGCCGACTATCTTTCCCAGCCCTTTAATCAGGTCCACTGCCGAAATTACGCTGCCGCTCAGATTATATTTTTCTTTATACGACGGCAGGCTTGGCTTGCTTCCCTGCCCCCAAAGCCATATCATATCTGCCGGGTTCTCTCCTAAATCGATGCGAACCTGATTTATTTCGTGAGAAGCCAGAATCTTGGAGGACTCCTTCATCAAATTAACCACCAGCTCGGCGCTTTTACCCTTGGGAAGATGGCGGGAAGCTCTTTTCCCCGTAATATCGTGAGGGGGGAAACAGCGAATATCTAATAATTCCTCCGGAGCGTCTCTTATAACCATAAGATTGCGATAACTTACGCCGCAATAGAACCTTAAATTCTTTGTCCCCAATTTTTGATTAAGAGAATCGATTAGTATGCCTGCTTCTTTGGTAGTGATATGGCCGGCGCTATAGTCTACTAATGTATCGCTGTTTGCGGTAACAAAATTACAACGAAAGGCAATATCTTTCTGGCCTAATTCGATTCCTAAATTGGCGGCTTCCAGCGGGCCGCGTCCGGTGTAATATTTTTCCGGGTCATAACCTAAAATAGACATGTTAGCGACATCGGAAGCCGGCGCCATTTTATCCGGGATGGTCTTAACCTGCCCGAGAATGCCGCAGCGGGCTATAAAATCCATGTTCTGAGTTTTTGCCGCTTCCAGCGGAGTCTTGCCGCCAAGCTCCTCCACCGGATAATCCGCCATTCCGTCTCCGACGAGAATAATGTATTTCATATTAAAAATTTACCTCCGGAACCGCTTTTGCTTTCTCTTCGGCTTTAAAATATTCTGTGGCTGTCTTGTAGCCGAACTTACCGGCAACTAAATTACCCGGAAATCTCCGCACGGCAATATTATAATCCCTGACTGATTCATTATACCGCATTCTTTCTACCGCAATGCGGTTCTCGGTGCCGGATAACTCATCCATAAGTCTCAAAAATGTCTGGTCTGCTTTTAAATTAGGGTAATTCTCGACGACTAAAAGTAATCGGGCTAATGCTGCATCTATAGCTCCCGCAGCCTTTACCTTGTCCTCCAGAGTATTTGCTTTTGCCCATTGCGAGCGCGCATTTGTAACATTTTCAAAAACGTTTCTTTCGTGAGTAGCATAACCTTTGACCGTATTCACCAAGTTAGGAATCAAATCATTGCGCCTCTGTAGTTGATTCTCAACTTGCGCCCATTTTGCGGTGATGTTCTCATGTTTTGAAACAATTCCATTATAGACCGAAACAAAAGATACGATTATTATTAATATTACCACTCCTAAACCAATTAAAAATCCTCTCATCTCTCCTCCTGTCTAAAATCCCCCTCCTGCGCCACCGCCGCCTCCGCAACCGCCGCCGAATCCGCCACCAAACCCGCCTCCGCCAAAGCCGCCGCCGGCATAACCGCCTGACCACGTGCCGCCATAACTCTGAGGTCCGAAGAAGCTTTTTCTTTTATCGGACGGTAATTTACTCCAATAATTATACCTGGCTATCAGCGCCGCCAAATATCCCGCTATAACCAAAATACCTAAAATAGGTGAACCCAAAAATAAAGCAAGAGCGAACAATAAAGTAAAAGGAAGTCCAATAATAAAGGACCATGGTAAGTTCCAAAAAAAGAAAAATAATGGAATAAAAAAGTATAAAAATATAGGTTTTCCTTGGGTCGTCTTTTTAAATTTTACTCTCTTTAAATTGCTTATACTGGTTTTTGCATCCTTTGTAATTACTTTTGCAATTGCAGCCACGCCATAATACAGACCCTCGCCGTACTTGCCTTTCTTAAAATACGGCACCATATACTTGCGACCGAGTTCGCCGCAAAGCCCATCGGGCAATATTCCTTCTACGCCGTAACCGGTCTCAATACGCCAGCGTCTTTCTTTAATTGCGAGAAGCACTAACACGCCGTTATCTTTTCCTTTTTTACCTGGCCTCCAATTGTCAAAGAGCAGCCTCGCATAACCTCTTTCATCGTAAGGAGCAATCGATTCTACCGTAACAACGGCAATTTCTACGGAAGCCTTTTCTTCTAATTCTTGAATTAAAGCAGTTAGTTTATCGCGGTATTCCCTGGATACAACATTAGCAAAATCGTTTACCCAGCCGTAAAACTTGGGTACATTTTCGGCAAACAGAACCTTGGAAAAAAGAAATATCCCTAATAAAACAACTAACCATCTTCTGTGCATAAAAGCAATTAAAGCTTATCTATTGTATCAATAATTTTTTCCAGGTCTGTTACTAAAGCAAAAAATAATGATTCTATTTCTTTGTATTTAAGTTTGGGGTTCTTCTGCTTTGCCTCTAATATTTTCTTGAAGTTGGCAGTATCTATATTGAATTCCTCGAGAATATCGACTAAAACATCTCCCTTCTGATAAGCCGGCCTTCTACCTTTTAATCTCACTAAGTTCCTTAAAATATGCATAATTGAGGTAAAGGACTTAAACAATAAGTTCCTTAAGGCATATTTATTTTTGCTTCTTAAATAAACTCTTTTTAAATTCAGCAATTTTGATTTTAATTCCTGTTCGCATTGGAATCTTAAGTTTTTTATATCAATTTCTAAGCCGGTCAAAACATCCTTGCCATATAAAACAACATAATTTTCCTTGATGTCCAGAAATTCTATAGGAAATACGTCTAATGAGCTCTTAATGTAATCTTCGGTAAAAAATAGCGGATTTACTAGTTGAAATTTATGCTTATTTATTATTTTAGACATTTTGTTTAGATTATCTAAACTTGTATTATTCAGGATGATTAATAAATTTATATTGGAGTATTTGCCTGTAAATTCTCCGCTGGCAGCACTTCCGTAAAGAATAGCGCTAACAAGGTCTTCTTTGTAAATATTTCTAAGACTTTGGATAAAATCATCAAGAATATTTTTAATTTTTTTTGGTAAACTTAATTGCTTCATAAACTCTCTCCTATTAAGTTTATCAGCCTCTCAGCCAAAGCATCCTTATTCATTAGAGGGCCGAATGCCTTGTTTTGGTTTATAATATAAGCCCGGTATTTATTCTTATATACGGTATTGGCAATTGCTAAATCTAATCTTGCGCGATTTATGAGAGTTTTTGTTTTATCAATCAGTATTTTTTTTCTTGCTCCCGGCTCAAATTTAAAACCCACCAAGAACAAGGTTCTATCAATTTTTCTTATCAGGTCTATAATCTTCGGTGTGGGCATCAGGTTAACCGTCCAGGTCTTTCTGCCCGAATTTACTTTTTGGGCATATTTTACCGAAGGCCTATAATCAGAAACTGCTGCGGAATGAATAACTACATCGTATTTATTATTTTTAAGTTCACGCTTTAAAATATCCCTCAATTCGTTAAAAAAACGGAAATTAATCAAGCGAATTGAATTGCTTAGACTATGCTTACCGCACGGACCCAGCAGTAGCGTTACCTTTGCTCCTCGAGCCGATAACTTCTTTGCGCATAATGCCCCCGTTGCGCCCGTAGCAACATTACTGATAACCCTTACATCGTCAATAGGAACCCACGTCGGCCCAGCAGTGATTAGAATCCTCTTGTTTTTTAAATTCATTAATAAGTCACTATTATTCTGTACACATTACACAAATCTCAGTATCCTATCTCTCTCAATACTGCTTTTACGTTCGCCGCGACAATCTTCGGCTTCTTTACCGATTTTATCGCCCGCTCCGGGTCCTTTAAGCCGTGTCCGGTCAGGATACAGACAATTCTCGTAAATCGTTTTTTCGTTTTCCCGCTTTCCCGCTCGAAGTATCCTTTGCCGGCTAATTTTAATAGTCCGGCTACGGAAGCCGCGGAAGCCGGCTCAACAAAGACGCCTTCCTTCTCGGCTAAGAGTTTATAGGCGTCTATAATCTCTTTATCGGAGACCATATCAATCAAACCGCCGGATTCGTCGCGGGCAAGTTCAGCCGCTTTCCAGCTCGCCGGATTTCCGATACGGATCGCCGTAGCGATTGTCCTGGGATTCTTTATTGGCCGGCCCCGCACAATCGGCGCGGCTCCCTCGGCCTGAAACCCGAGCATCCGGGGAAGGTTTTCTATCTTCCCCGAACGGTTATACTCCTTATAACCTTTCCAGTAAGCGGTTATATTTCCGGCGTTGCCCACCGGCATCGCCTGGAAGTCCGGCGCCCCGGAAAGAAAATCGCAAATCTCAAAACTTGCCGTCTTCTGTCCTTCAATGCGGTAAGGATTAATGGAATTAACCAAAGTTATCGGGTATTTTTCGGAGATTTCTCTTACGATGCCAAGCGCGTCGTCGAAATTCCCCTTTATCGCCAGAACGCAAGCTCCGTGAATCAGGGCCTGAGCCAATTTCCCCAGAGCAATTGCTCCCTCGGGAATCACTACTATGCATTTCATTTTACCCTTTGCCGCGTAAGCGCTCGCCGATGCGGAGGTGTTTCCCGTGGACGCGCAAATCACCGCTTTGGCGCCGTCTTCTTTAGCCTTAGACGCCGCTACGGTCATACCGCGGTCCTTAAACGAACTCGTGGGATTCAGGCCTTCGTATTTTAGATAAACCTGAAAATTCTTTCCCAATATTTTATCGAGGTAGCCAGCCCGCAGTAAAGGGGTATTGCCTTCCAGCAAAGTAATTATCGGCGTGCTCTTGCTTACCGGCAGATACTCCCTGTATCTCTGTATTACTCCCTGGTATCCCGAAGTAACCTGCCGCGATTTAACGCTCATATTTGTTCTATCCTTATGGTTACCGGTCTCTCCTTAACTACGTCCAAGCGTTCGATTCTGTTCAGAGCCATCCGTAAATTCTTTTCCAAAACTTGGTGAACAATCATTACTATCGGAACGACTTTCGCTTTCTTTCTTTCTTTCTGAGTCACCGAGGCTATGCTTATGTCGAATTTGGCTAATATACCCGAAATAGCCGCAAGAACCCCCGGCTTGTCCACCACCATAAAGCGAATGTAGTGGCGGCTCTGGGTCAGGTCAATCTGGCGGATTCTTTTAATCGAGGTATCTTCTATCGGGAAGATTTTTCTCCTGAACAGCCCGGCCTGCAGGTCTAATGCGGCATTCTGCAAATCGGAAACTACGGCTGAAGCCGCAGCGGCCTTTCCCGCTCCGGGTCCGAAAAACAGTAAATCACCGGCTAAATCGCCGGACACATAAATCGCGTTGTTAATCCCTTTTACCTGCGCTAAAAGATGGCCCAGCGGGATCAGGGTAGGATGCACGCGCAATTCTAATTCAGGCCCTTCCTTTTGGGCAATGGCTAACAGCTTTATCTGATAGCCCATCTCTTCGGCGTAAATTACGTCTGATAAGGAAATGTGCTCTATCCCGTCGACAAAAACGTCATTTAAGTTCACGAGTTTTCCGAAGCAGAGGTAAACCAGGATTACCAGCTTGTGCAGGGAGTCGATTCCCTGAATATCTAAACTCGCCTGTCTCTCGGCAAAACCGTATTTTTGCGCTTGAGCCAGAGCTTGAGAAAAACCCAGCCTCCGCTCGGACATCGAAGTCAGGATGAAATTTGACGTCCCGTTGAGAATGCCGAAGATACGGGTGAATCTGTCTGCCGACAACCCTTCTCTTAACGATTTTATTATAGGGATACCCGCGCCTACCGAAGCCTCGAAATAAATCGTTTTGCCGTGTTCTCTGGCTAAATTAAATATCTCCTTGCCGTGCTCGGCTAAAAGCGCCTTGTTGGCAGTCACGACATATTTGCCTTTATTCAACGCCTGCGTAATATATTCCTTAGCCGGATGAACCCCTCCTATCAACTCAATTACTATATCTATTTCCGGGTCATTCAATATCCGGTTTGCGTCGGAAGTAAGCATATCCCTGGGAAGGCGAACGTCTCTTTTCGACACTAAGTTCTTATCACAAACCTTCTTCAGAACTAAATCGCAACCGAGCTTTTTTCTCAATAAGGACTGCCTGGCTCTCAATACCTTTACTACTCCCGAGCCGACATTCCCGAAACCTAAAAGACCTAAATAAATTTTTTTCATTCCGCACCTTCCCGGTTATCCAAACTTCGCCTATGCAGCCAGGGGAAGCTTCAATAGCGTTACTCTTCTTTGGATTTTATGGAATCTAAAAATATCCTGATAAGCTCCTGAAAAACCGCTGAGTCTTCTTCGTTAATTTTAACTATGGAAATACGGCTAATCCGGTTCTTCCCTTCGTTGTCCTTCTGTGCGCCTACAACCTTGCCCTTTACGTATATCGGCTCTCTCCTGATAAAAGTAATGATGTTTATGTCCAATACTTCTCCAATCGCAAATTCCTTTCCGGAGAAGAAGCTCATTCCGCCCTGGCTGATGTCTTGTAAGGTGACGCTACTCCAGGAACCGGTTGTTTCGTGGGGACGGCACTGCACAAACAGAGTCCTTTTTATGCGCGTGAACTGCCTTTTCTCCGGCCTGCCTGGTTGAGTCGGTTTCATTCGCCACCTTTCTTGTCTTAATCTGCCAACTGACAACCCGTAACCGGCAACTAAACAAGTCGGGGAGGTGGGACTTGAACCCACGACCTTCTGAACCCCATTCAGACGCGCTAGCCAAACTGCGCTACTCCCCGTCTATTTTTTAGGGACGTTCCCTATTCTTCTTTTAGGCTTCTGGTCATCAAATCCTTGACGGCTTCTCTGGGTTTCTTGTTTTTATAAAGAACGAAATAAACCTCTCTGGTAATCGGCATATCTACTTTATATTTAAGAGCCAGGCGATAGGCAGCTTT
>JBDRMR010000046.1:0-3918 GCA_043812035.1 Candidatus Omnitrophota bacterium | reverse complement strand
CAGTGACAGACAAGGAATTAGAGAACTTATTGTTAAGCTCGGGGCTGCTAAAAAAAGAAGAGATTGAGAAAGCTATCGACGAGACCAAAAAATTAAAGAGGCCTCTTGAGAAAGTCATCATAGATTTACGCCTTTTGTCCCGCACCGCCCTTTATGAAACCATTGCAAAGCACATCGGTTACAATTACGTAAATTTGAGCAACGTTAAGCAGGAAGAAGAACTGGTCAAGATTATGCCTGAGCAGTTATCCCGGCAGACCCAGGCAGTGCCGGTGATGATAGAAAAAAACGTTCTTCATATCGCTATGGCCGAACCTGCAAATCTATACGCGATTGACCAGATTCAGGCATACACCGGCTATCCTTTGGAGATTTATCTCTCCAGCCCCCAGGAGATTGACGAGACGATAAACCGGATTTATTCTCAGCAGGCGATTACCAAGGATTTATTGGAGGGTTTAAGCAAAACCCCGGCCGAAGCTAAAGAAGCGCTTAGCGAGGGCAGCTCGGTAATCAAACTGGTAGATTTAATCATCGCTCAGGCGGTAAGAGACCGGGCCTCCGACATCCATGTCGAGCCGGAGCAGGATATTACCCGAATCAGATTCAGGATTGACGGGATACTGCACGAAATTCCTTCTCCTCCCAAGGAATGGGAGTCGGCGATTATTTCCCGGGTGAAAGTTTTAGCCGGTATGGATATCGCCGAGAGCAGGGTCCCCCAAGACGGCCATTTTCAGGCAAAGAGCGACGATAAAATAATCGACTTCCGCGTCTCTACCATCTCCACCATTTACGGAGAAAATCTAGTCTTGCGGCTTTTGGACACAAGCTCCGTCCTGATCGGTTTGGAGAGATTGGGCTTCAGCACCTATGAGGAACTAAAAAGGTACGAAGCTCTGATTTCCAAACCATACGGGATAATCTTATCAACCGGCCCCACCGGCTGCGGAAAGACCACGACTCTTTATTCGGCATTGATGAGAATAAACTCGATTGACAGGAATATTATTACAATTGAGGATCCCGTCGAGTACCGTTTGGGTCTTATACGCCAGATTCAGGTTAATCCCAAGGCAGGGATTACCTTTGCCAACGGCCTCAGGGCAATCCTGCGGCAGGACCCCGACGTAATTATGGTCGGCGAGATTAGAGACCTCGAAACAGCCATAATCTCGGTCCAATCCGCCTTAACAGGTCATTTGGTTTTTTCCACCCTCCACACTAACGATGCTCCGTCCGCGGTTACGAGATTAGTAAATATGGGCGTCGAGGGGTTTCTGATTGCCGCCAGCCTCGCCGGCGTAATGGCTCAGCGGTTAGTGAGGGTGGTATGCGAGGACTGCAAAGAGGCTTACGAACCGTCAAAGGCAATCTTGGAAAAATGGGGGTTAAAAGACCAGGGTGACGTTGGTTTATTCCGGGGGCGGGGATGCGAAGCGTGCAAGGGCACAGGGTACCGGGGGCGCACCGGGATATTCGAGCTGATGGCTATCGATGACGAGTTAAGAGAAATGATTATATCGGATGCCTCTACCGTTGCTTTAAGAAAAAAATCTCAGGAAAAAGGAATGCGGATTTTACGCGAAGACGGGTTAGAGAAGGCATTGACCGGCATAACCTCGATAGAAGAAGTAGCCCGGGTCTGCGAAGAGCAGATCGAGATTAAACCGGTCAGCAAAGAGGAGAAGGTCGAGCCGTTCTAAAGCCGAGTATGGAGATCAAAGAGGAGGAAGAAGAGGCTGTTCCGCCAAAGTCCAAAGAGGTTTCGGTTGAGGCTTCGGAGCTGCATGAGTACCAGAAGCGCATTGCCGGCTGGCTCAGCCGAAAAAAATAGATGTATGAACAATTCTGGAACCTTAAAGAAAAGCCGTTTCAGAACACGCCCGATCCGCGTTATCTGTATTTGTCCAGCCAGCACGAAGACGCCTTAATGAAGCTCACTTACGTTGTAGCTCAAGGGCTTGGTTGCGGAATGCTCAGCGGGGTATTCGGCTGCGGCAAGACGCTTTTAGGCAAAGCCATATTAAATGATTTAGGCAAAAACAGATATCGCTGCGCCTACGTCAGTAATCCTTGCGTTTCGGAGCCTGCGGAGTTGTTGAGGGCTGTAGTGCGCTCATTGAGTCCTCAATCTTTGCCTGAGAAAAAAACAGAGCTGTTACTCGACCCTTTGCTCGAGAAATTAAATAATATACTTATCGACAATGTTCGCGACGGCAAAGAGAACATAGTAATAATAGACGAAGCCCATGTCATAGAAGATATGAGGTTGTTTGAGCAAATGCGCCTGATTTTAAACTTTCAGTCCGAGAACAGATTTCTCCTTACTCTTTTGATTCTCGGCCAGCCGGAATTGAAGAAAAAAATCGAGGCCCTTAAGTCTTTAGACCAAAGGGTGGCGGTGCGCTGTCATTTAGACCCTTTAAAAGAGGAGGAGGTTGACAAATACATCAATCACCGTTTGAAAGTCTCCGGATGGCAGGGTTCTTCCGACAATTCATTCTTTAATAAAGACGCGCTCAAGGTCATATACCAGCATAGCGGCGGCATACCGCGCCGGATAAATACTCTCGGCGACTTAATTTTGATGTCCGGATTTGCCAAAAAGGTGAAAGACATCGACGCAGATTTTATAAAGTCAGTAATTAAAGATTTTAACCTCAGCTAACAAAAGAGGTAAAGGTTTAGTATGCCAGTTTACATATACAAGGCGGTAGATTCGAAAGGTAAAGTAATAAAGGGAGAGTTAGAGGCAGCCAGCGAGATAGACGTCTCTACCCAGCTGGCGAAAATCGGATATCTGCCGGTAAGCATAAGCTTTAAAGAGGGAAAGAAAGAGGGTTTTCTCGAAGGTTTATTAAGAAAGGGCAAAAAGGTAAATCAGCAGAGTCTGGTTATTTTCACCCGCGAGTTCGCCACCATTATTAAAGCCGCTGTCCCTATTGTCGAAGGCTTGGGGGTTTTAGCCGAGCAATCGGAAGACCCGGTTTTAAAAGAGGCTCTGAATCAGATTGTCCATGATATTGAAGGGGGCTCCAGCCTTTCGGGGGCAATGTCCAAGCATCCGGGCGCGTTCTCCGAATTGTTCGTTAATACGGTAGTGGCGGGAGAGAGCGCAGGGGTGCTGGACAAGGTGCTTCTCAGGCTTTCCCATATGCTCGAAGACGACCAGGAGACGCGCACCAATATAAAGGCGGCTTTACGCTATCCGATTATGGTGGTTTGCGCGTTGTTTGTCGCTGTTTTTATTCTGTCCGTTTTTGTGGTTCCTAATTTCGCTCAGATTTATAAGGATATGGGGGTGGTTCTCCCTTTGCCTACTCAGGTTTTGATTCTGGTCAGCAATCTCGTGCGCAAGTACTGGTATATAACTTTTCCCGCCTTAATAGGTTCGGCTTTTCTTTTCCGCTGGTTTATTAATACTAAAAAGGGCAGATTCTTCTGGGACGGCCTTAAATTTAAATTGGCTATTGTCGGTAAAATTTATTCAAAGATAACCATGCTGCGTTTTACCTCGATGTTAAGCCTTCTTTATCAGGCGGGCCTGCCGGTGCTTAAGACAATGGATATAGTAAAAATGACCATCGGCAATGTCGTATTAGCCAGGGAACTGGACGCGGTAAAGCGCGACGTAGCCGACGGCAGAGGGATATCGGGAGCGGTTTTGAACAGTAAATATTTCCCCCGCCTGGTCGGCTATATGGTTTCCGTGGGCGAGAAGAGCGGCGCTCTTCCCACCATGTTAGATTCTCTGTGCGAATATTTTACCCTGGAGGTTAGGACTACCATAAGAAATTTGACCACGCTGATTGAGCCGATAATGACCGCTGTTTTGGGCATCGTGGTTATGGGTATGGCTCTGGGGATATTTTTGCCGATGTGGGGAATGTTAAGCGTGATTAAGGGCGGAGGATA
>JBDRMR010000045.1:0-23617 GCA_043812035.1 Candidatus Omnitrophota bacterium | reverse complement strand
CCGTTGAGTTTTGGCGAGTTCATCCTCAAATTTGACTAATTTTGCCTGCAGGCTGTTAACCTCTTCCTTTGCGCGCTCGGAATCCTTTTTTGCCCTGTCTAATTCCAGTTCCTTCTTCACCAGGATTTCGGAAAGGCGCCTAACCTGTTCCCTGGCGTTTTCGTAAAGGGAAGCCGTATCTTGAAGCGTTTTTAACTGGCTTACCTGCGCCTGGAGTTCTTGTTGCAGCTGCCTGGCTTTTCTTGCCTCACCCTGGGCAGATTCAAGCTCTAATTCTTTACCGGCTATCCTTTCCTGCAACCGGCTAACTTCTTCTTTTAGGCGGGTGCTCTCCTGCGTAAGCGCGCTTAGCTCAACGAGCTGCTCCTGAAGGCCTTCTCTGTCCTTCTCCAGAAGCGATATCTTTGCATTCTGCTGTTTAAGTTCTTCTTCGGCTTGCTTGAGCTTTTCCTGAAAAGCATCCCTGTCTATCTTTATCTGCTCAAACTCCTTTGTCTTTTCCCGGGCAGATGCTAATTCCTTCTCTGAGTTATCGATTCTCGACTGCAGCTGCGCAGCCTCTTCTCTTAACTGCGGAGTTTTCTTCTTCTCCCTCTCCAATTCCCACATTCTCTTTGAGAGCTCGTCGGAAAGCTGGGATATCTGGATTTTTAGATTTTTATTAGCCTGGTTGAGTCCGTCGATGCTCTTCTGCTGTTGAATAATTCTTTCCTCCTGGGAAGATTTCGCTGAATTCGACTGAGCCAATCTTGATTCAAGGAATTTTATCTCTTTTTCTTTTTCGGATAATGCGGATTTAAGTTTTTCCAAGTCCTTCTGCAAGGCTTTGGCGGGCTCCGCCTCCCGTTCCATTCTCCTCTCAATCCGGGCCAGGTTCTTCTCCAAATCGGATTTTTCTGTTTCTAAATTTCTAATTGTTTTTTCTAATTCGCGGTTGTTATTAGTCAAATTGGAGCGCTCTTTTTGCAATTCGGATAAATTCTTTTCTAATCTGCTCAGTTCCTGGCTTTTTCTCTCACCGGACCTTTTCAGCTCTTCGATTTCGCTGCTGAGCGGAGAAATCTGCCTTCTCTCGACCTCGGCGACTTGTTGCTTCGCGGTTTTTAACTCCTCCGTTACCTTCATTAGTTCGTTGGTTGTATTTTGAAGTCGGTTGCTGATATTTATGTTCGCTTCTTTTAAACCGGCTTTTTCGTTTCTTACCTGATTTAATTCTCTATCCAGCCGCTCAGCTTCTGCCTGCGCCTTAACCAGAGACTGCCTGAGCTTCTCGGGTTCCTGCAGTTGATTTATCTGACTGTTCTTTTCCTCGAGAGAGGAACGCAGCTCGACAACTCTTTCCTTTGTCTGCTGAAGCTCCTCCGCGGTCAACTCTTTATCCTGCAGAGTCTGCCTTAACCGGTTATTCAGGCTGGTGTTTAAATCTCCGGCTTGCTCTAAGTTCTGATTAAGTTCGGATATCTGACGCCCGGCAAAAACAGCAAACAGCACAAAGAAAAATACGAGCAGAATTGTTAGAAACGTTCTCAACATAAAGGGTCGTTTGGCTTTGAGGATGTCTCTGAAATATAGACTGTAGGGCTATCGGCTAAATTGATTCTCCTGGATTGTTTTAATCTTCTGCCCGAACCGTCAAAAAGGATATTGACCACCGGCCGCAAGGGTAAATCAGGATTTTCCTCAAGAACCTCGCCGACTTCTTTGGTATTCAATTCTACAAATGTGCCTATAGGAAAGATGCCGATTTTATCGATGAGTAACTTAACCAATTTATGGGCAAAGGTATTTTTGTTACCCAGGATTATCTTGATTGTCTCAAGAGGCGAATATTTTTTCCGGTAAGGGCGCTGGTGGATCATTGCCTCGTATACGTCGCACAGGCCGACTATCTGGGCATCTTCGATAATGTCGTCGTCCTTCAAGCCTTTAAGATAACCCGAGCCGTCAATGCGCTCATGTTCCTGCTGCATTACTTCGAATATGTTTATGTCCACGTTTCTAACAATCTCGCTGATTATTTCGGGCCCGGCAACGGTATGCTGCTTAACCTGATTAAATTCCTGGAGAGTTAGTTTTTTCGGCTGGCTTATAATGTCCGTATACCTGGATAGACCGATATCGTGAAGAAAAGCGGCAACCCCAAGGCTGCTCAAGCGAGAAGAATCGTAAGCCAATCCGTGACCGATGTACAGGGAAAATATACAGACATTTACAGCATGATAATAAAGGTAATGCTGCGGCTGTAAATATTCGGCGATGGCAGATTTTAATAACTCCCTATTCTCTCCTGCGGCTATTAAATCAATCATCCTGCCGGCTAGCGAATAAACGCCGCCGGTTATATCTGCTTCCTCTGCCTGGTTGTTATAAATCTTGCGGGCAAGCGCTACCGCTTCGGAATATAGCGCGCTGTCGTATGCTACTGGCCGGCTTTCCGGCTCCTTCGGTTGTTCTTTGCCCACAGCTGACGAAAAATCAACCTCAGGCGGCTGCTCCTTTTCAGGCTCTTTTTTCCCGCCGGGTTTGAACTTGGAGAAATCTATTCCGTAGTTTTGAGCCTTGTCCTGCTCCTTAGATTTCTTAAAAATATCCGATATTCTGAATTTATCTTCCATTTGGGGTTGATTCTTTAAGGCTGCTCGGGCTTCTGCTCGGACTTAGGGGGCAAACCCTCCAAGTCCTCGCTCACCCGTATAATCGTTTCTTTATTAATACTGTTTAACCCGCTGCCGTAGCCTGCCAGTAAAGCCAAATCGCAGATGCTGTTAATTTGTCTGGGCATGCCGCCGGAACGGGTAAAAATCTCTTTATAGGCCTCTTCTTCGAATATCTCCCGCTTTGCCTGGGCAACCTTCAAGCGGTGCTGAATATACTCTTTTGTCTCGGCCTCGCTTAAAGCCCGCAGGTGAAATCTTACCGCTATCCTTTGCCTTAACTGAGGCAAATTGATTACTTTCTCTATCAGCTCCGGCTGCCCGAGGAGAATGATGGTTAAAAGGAAGACGTTATCCAGCTGGAAATTCAAAAGCAGGCGCAACTCCTCGAAAATTTCATTATCAGTGATTGCCTGCGCCTCATCGATAACAATGACGGTGTGTTTGCCGGAGTCGTAATTGGACAACAAGATTTTATGCAAGGCGTGAAGTAAACCAATCTTGTCCGGAGAAACCTCTTTGCCACTTTCCAACTGATATACAATCTCTTTGATAAACTCCAGATCCGAAAGGCGGGGATTAAAGATGGATACGGTTTTATACTTATCTTCCTGTTGAAGTTGCTGGGACAGAACCCGGCTTAACAGGGTTTTGCCGCTGCCGTACTCGCCGCTTAAAAGAGCGGCTGACTTTCGTTCGCTTACAACATACATCATCCTCGAAAGAGCCTCCTGGTGCTGTTGGGAATAATAGATAAATCGGGGGTCAGGCGTATTCTCGAACGGCTTCTCTTTTAAGCCCCAATGCGCTTCGTACATTATTTTATTTATTCCCGGCGGCTTCGATTGCTTTTTTGCCCACGCTCACAAAGGTATTGTCCCGGGTGGTCTTGTCGTCGATGCGGTGGCTTAAGATGCCTTGCATTCTCTCTACATTCGGGTCAATCTCCCCTCGCCAAAAGGCAATGCCCGCTTTCTCGGATGACTGCATAGTTTCCCAGACCACATTTCCGTCGTCCTGCATACTCAGGGTATAATTTGAAGCGGAAAATCCTCTCCGGATTAAATCCTTAGACGATACCTGATTATTGCTGAAGGTCAAGGTATCGCTTTCCTTCTTGCCTTTGCCGCTTAAAGGGCTTAATTCAATCTCCCATTCGGTGTTGTTCAACAGCTTTTGCTTTTTTTCTAATAAAGCTCGTTTAGCGTCTGCCGTTGCAGGGACTACCTCGACTTTTCTCTCAGCCTCTTTTTTTTCCTCAGCCGGCGGCTTTGCTTTTTTGACTTCAGGCTTTACCTCTTCGACTTTGGCCGGCTCCTCTGCCTTTTTCTTTTTGCCCCAGAAAGCCTCAGATTCTGAAACATAAGAAATTAAAAAACATAGAATTAATACTGTAAAAACTATTCTTCTCATCTGCCCCTTCCTCCTTCATGCGATGCTTATTTCGCCCCTTTTAATACCCCGCCAAAAGGGGCGGGATTTATTGCATCGGTTTTTTCCCCTCCCAGGTCTGCCAGGTCAGGATGTATTTCTTTACCCAATCCACGTCTTTATCTTCTACCTTAGCCAATCTCAGGTATTGGCGGAAATGCTCGATAGCTTTTGCCCGGTTAACTATATACTCTGCGTAAATATATCCTAAATTATAATGGGCGTAAGGGTCGTCGGGATTCAGCTCAATCGCTTTCTCGAATTCGGCAATGGCCCGCGAAAACTGCTTATTCTCGGTATAAAAAACGCCCAGGTTATAATGCATCAGCGCCGTCTGTTTTATTAAAACCTTGTTCTCCCGCGCCAATTCCGCAAATTTCTTGGGCATCTGGGCAATCTTTTTCTCCAGGGTGCGGTTCTTTTTCAGAGCCTGCTCGTATCTCTTTTTATAATCGTTTAATTGGCGGCGGTAAATTTCGGCCTGGGCCTTTGCGTCAAGCTCTCTTTCTTGCGAACGCTTAACCTCTTTTCTTGACCTCCCAATGTCGTTTAGCAGCCCGTTGCTCTTCTTTTCCAATTCAGCAATCTTCTTCCTTGTCTCTGGTAATATTTTATACTCAATTTTTAATTTCTCAAGCGAATTCTTAAGCGCGTCTCTCTCCTCAATTAAGGGAGCCTGGATTTGTTCCAGCCCTTCGATTTTCTCCCGAAGCAGCTGAATCTGAGAAATCCTTCCGTCAAGCTGGCGGGTCAATTCTTCCTTCTGCGCCTGAAGCTCTTCGAGAGCCTTTTGAAAGCTCAGGTATTTTTCCTTGTATTCCAGCAGGTTCTTTGCCTGGGCAAGAATGTTATTCCGGTCTATCAAAAGCGCCTCGTATTCCTTCTTGAGCTTCTCGTATTCGCTATCTTGCGCTCGGGCGGCGGGATAGATACCAAAGATTAGAATTAAAGATAAAGTTATTGTCAAAAGACGTTTCTTCATTTTTCCCTTCCTAAAGATTCTTTGCCGGCTTTAATTGCGGCAAGAGTTCGGGTTTCTCCAGAGACGGATAACCCTGATAGCCTTTGAGCCCGATTTCGGGAGCCTCTTCTGCAAAAGGCCGATATTTCTGAAATTCCTTATCAAGCCGAAAGCCAAAGTCGCGCGCATAACCGGTGGTTAATTCATCCCCGGTTATAATATGCGGGGTAATCAAAACCAATAATTCGGACCGGGTTGTCTTTGTCGTCCTTGATTTGAATACCCCTCCCACCAAAGGCAGCTTGCTTAAAATCGGAGTCCCTTTGGAACTCAGCGTCTTTTCCTCCTGGCTCAGACCTCCGATGAGAAGGCTGGTTCCGTCTTTGACCATTGCGATAGTCTCTGCGGTTACAATCGCCACATTGGGAATCAAATTCCCCTGGGAGGTCTCCAGGTAGTCGATTATGCTGGTAATCTCCGGTTTAATCTTTATCGTCACAAAACCCTCGTCATTTATAGTCGGCGTTATAAACAGCCTGGTTCCGATCTCTAAATCCTTAACGTCCTCAGAAACCGTCTGAGTCGCCTCTCCCTGCGTAGTAGTGGTAATGACATACTTGCGGACTTCGCCTACGTGGATTTTTGCCTCCTGATTATTGATTACGGCTAATTTGGGATTGGAAACAATCCTGGTCTCACCCAGGGTCTGCAGATATTTAATTATTGTGTCGAAGTCGCGTTTCTTATCTACTATACCTAAATGCATCTCCTGAGTGCCGATACTCCTCTTGCCTGTAGAATAAGTGGAAGAAGTGCCGGTAAATGGATAAGAACCAACCCCGTATTTGTTCTCCTCCAGCGCCTTGCGCGTCTGCTCCCGGGATTGCCACTCATCAACAGTAGTGGGCATCATCCAGCTAAACGGATAAGAACCGAGATAAGTGAAGCCGAATTTATTACCTATGTCAAATAACCCTTCCCATTCCACGCCACTGCCTAACTCATCCGATAATTTAACCTGAATAATCTTAGCGTCTATAAGTATTTGCTTGGTCTTCTGGTCCAGTCCCTGAATAAGCTTCTCGATATCCTTCATCCGCTCCGGAAGGGTCTGCACGATTACCTGATTGGTGCGCTCATCTGCTTTTATTGAGCCGACTTTCTTTACATCCAGCTGCTGTTTGAGTTGCTCCTCAACGTCCTCAGCCAAAGCGTATTTTAAATTAAATATGCGGATAATCCCCTGCTTATCCTCCATTGCGCTCATCGTTTCTTCCATCTCGTTGATTTTGCCGGGGGTATCCATAACCAATACGGTGCCGGAATCCGCATCCACCAGAACCTTTCCGATATCGCTCTTAAGGGTATCCAGAAGTTCGGTAGCCTTATCGGGAATTGCGTACTTAAGGCGAAAAACCCGGACCTCGCGTAAGTCGGAAAAGTTCTTCCCGTAACGGGCCTTGTACTCTTTTTCTGTCATCACGTTATAAATATCTCCCTGTTTTTCGTAGGCGAGGCTGTTACTGCGCAGCATAATGTCAAACACGTCTTTAACCGGCACGCCTTCCACCATCAGGGTAATGCGCCCGGAAACTTCCTTTGTGGGGATAATGTTCAAGCCTACTTTGGTAGAAAAGAATTTCAGGGCGTCGGTTATTTCAATGCCGCGCAAATCCAAAGAAATGGTATCGGCCTCTTGGGCACCCGCCGGAATCACCGCCCGGCCAAGCAGAAACATTGACAAGAGAATGGTTTTGAATAGCTTCATACCTTATATTCCCACTAACTTTTTTCGTATGAGCCTTAAAGAATAACCCTCCCGGGATAAAGACAATATCCGCTTAAGGCGATTGTGTGCGTGTTGACGGTTATACAGCCTTTCATTGCCCCTTTTAAACACTACTCTCAGCAAACCTGCGTTGGTATAACGGTTTACCCTCTGATAAGAAATGCGGTATCTCTTGGCTATATCTTTTGCCGAAATGGATTTATCCATCACTGCTTTTGCTCAAAAGTCTGCCAGGTGACTATGTATCTCCTCGCCCGGTCAGCATCCCTGTCGTTAGGAGCCAGCTCAAGATATCTTTTGAAATATTCTATCGCCTTTTTTCTCTCGTTCATATATTCTCCGTAAATAACGCCGAGATTATAAAGAGCCTCGGCGTCGCCCGGCTTTACCTCCAGGACTTTCTCGAATTCAGAAATCGCCCTGTTAAAGTCCCTGTTCTGGGTGTAAAAAACGCCGAGGTTATAATGCAGGACAGCATTCTCCTCAGGAAGGTGGGCGTATTGGGATTTAAGGGAGCTGTTTTCATCCCGAAGCTTTTTGTAATCCTGTTCCAATTGGTTATACCCCTGGTTGAGTTCGGCAACCTGTTGTTTAAAGAGTTGGTTCTGTTCCTCTATTTGCTCTTTATCTTTTACTTCTAATTGATATTTCTCTAACTCCTGGCCACAAGCCTGCACTCGCTCGAGCAGAGCCTGTTTGGCGGAGTCTAATTCAGCTACCGAACTTTCCGTCTCCCGCAGCTGTGCAGTAAGCGAACCCCTATCTTTCTCCAAAGAGGCAAACCGGTCCTTCAATTGGCTCAGCTGCTGAGTGACGGAAACGTAATCATCCTTAAGGAACTTATTTTGCTTACTCAGCTTCTCGTTTTCTTTCTGCAGGCTTTGTTGTTCTTTGCTCAGCTCCTCAGCCTGGGCGGCGAGCCGCTGGTTTTGTTCCTGAAGGGCGAGTTTCTCCTGGCTGAGCTTGCCGTAGTCTGACTGGGTGCTTTCTAATTTACCGCTTAGCTGGGATATCTGTTCGTTAAGCTGGGCAATCTGTTGTTCTTTTTGCCCTTTCAGGGTGGTTAATTCCTGCTGCGATTCGCTAAGCTGTTTGGTTAATCCCTCCTGCCTGGCTAAGAGCTCCTGGTATTTCCTGGAGACTTCGTCGCCGGCCTGCTTGGCCTGAGTCAACTGCTGGTTCAGCTGCTCCAGCTGGCTCTGGTTTTCCTTTACCTTGCCGAGGAGGTCTTGTTTTTCTTTGCCCAGCTCCTCAACCTGAGCGGTGAGCCGCTGGTTTTGTTCCTGAATGGCGAGCTTCTCCTGGTTGAGCTTGCCGTAGTCTGACTGGGTGCTTTCTAATTTACCGCTTAGCTGGGATATCTGTTCGTTTACCCGGGCGAGTTGCTGCCCTTTCTGCTCTTTAAGCACGGTTAATTCCCTCTGGAAATCGGCGAGCCTTCCGGTTAGTTCCCCCTTCTCGGCTAAAAGCTTCTGGTGCTTGTCCGAGAGTTCTGCGCGGCCCTGCTCCGCCAGAGTCAACTGTTGACTCAATTGCTCAATCCGGCCTTGATTTACTTGTAGCCGCCTGAGCAGGTTTTGCTTTTCTTCCTCTAACCCGGCATATCTGTTTTTATAGTCGGCGAGCTGTTCGGATAGTTGACTGTATTTGGTTTGGAGTGCCTGGTATTCCTGGGAAAACCGGCTCTTGACCCGGTCTGCTTCGGCAAGTTCGGCTTCAAGCTGGTTAGCCCGGTTTTTATAATCCTGAAGTTTATCAAGGAGTTCCTGTTTTTCTTTCTCAATCAGAGAATAGCTGTATCTGGCGCCGGTTAATCTTTCAGCCAGCTGTTGATATTCATTCTGTAAAGCGGTATATTTTTCGCTGAGCTGACCGGTTTCTTGTTTTGCCTGAGCTACTTCCTCCTGGGCCTGTTTAAGCCTGATTACCAATTCTCTTCTTTTCTCATAAGACTTACGGCAAATATTAAGGAGCCGCTCCAATTCATCTGAGGCCGTAGCGAGTTGATTGGTTAATTTTTGGTTTTCTTCGTCGAGAGCGGCCTTACGCTCGTTCAGCTCCTCTATCTGCGCGCTAAGCTGCCGGTTTTCTTCTTCCCGGGCAAGCTTTTCCCGATTGAGTTCAGCGTAATCTGCCTGGAGGCTCTGTAATTTATTTTGGAGTTGAGCGATTTGTTCGTTCAACCGGTCTGACTGCTGCCTGCTTCCTTCTTTAAGAGAAGCCAATTCTTGTTCCTTCTCTTCTGTTTCTCTTTCCAGGGCAGCGTATTTATTTTTATACTCCGAGAGCTGCTCGAATACTTCCTGATACTTATCCTGCAGGGCCTTATACTGCCTGCTTGTCTGCTCTTTTACCTGTTTAGTCTGGGATAACTCTTGCTGGGTTTGTTCAAGTTTGGTTAAAAGTTCTTCTTTTTCCCGGTTGAACCTGGCGCGGACCTTGCTGATAGATTCTAATCTTTTTTCGGCAGATGCAAGCGACCTATCCAGGCGCTGGTTCTCTATTGCTAAGCTGCGCTGCTCTTTGCTCAGCTCCTCAATCTGAGCGGTGAGCTGCTGGTTTTGTTCCTGAATGACGAGCTTCTCCTGGTTGAGCTTGCCGTAGTCTGACTGGGTGCTTTCTAATTGATTTTTAAGGCCGGATATCTGCTCGTTAAGCTGGGTAATCTGTTGTTCTTTTTGCTCTTTCAGGGAGGTCAATTCCTGCTGCGATTCGCTAAGCTGTTTGGTTAATCCCTCCTGCCTGGCTAAGAGCTCCTGGTATTTCCGGGAGACTTCGTCGCCAGCCTGCTTGGCCTGAGTCAACTGCTGGTTCAGCTGCTCCAGCTGGCCCTGGTTTTCCTTTACCTTGCCGAGGAGGTCTGGTTTTTCTTTTTCCAGGGCGGCGTATTTTTTCCGGGAGTCGGCAAGCTGTTCGGACAGCTTCTGCATGGATTCCAGCTGGCTGCTTAAGGCCTGCTTTTCCCTGTTTAAGCTAAGCTGCTCTTTGCTTAGTTCGGCAATATGGTTAGTAAGCTGGTTAATTTTTTCCTCCAGGGATTGCTTTTCCTGGCTAAGCTGGCTATAACTTGCCTGGGAATCTTTCAGTTGCCGGGTCAACTGGGTTATGCTGTTGTTCAGCTGGGCGATCCGGTCTTCCTGCTCAGTTTTAAGCCGGGTATGCTCCTGTTCTTTGCTGATTTTCAGCTGGGTGAATTCCTGGTTAAGCTGGTCAAGCTGCTTCTGTCTTTGCTCTTTCTCGGCTTGGAGTTGGGCGAGCTGCTGCTGGGATTGGGTAAGCTGCTGGCTGAGCCCGGATTTAGTCTGGCTGGCTTCTTCTAACTGCGACTGCAAGGCTTTCAGTTGGGAATCGTTTTCCTTTAGCCGGCCAAGCAGATCCTGATTCTCTTTCTGGAGGCTGGCGTAATCCTCCTGGGCAGCGGTAAGCTGCTGGGTAAGCTTCTGGTAATCCGCCTGAAGAGCCTGGCGGTCTTTGTCGAGCCGGTCTTTTGTTTGACTGGCCTGGGATAATTCATCCTTGATTTTATTAAGCTCGTTCAGGAGTCCTTTTTTCTCCTGATTGAATGTCTGGCGGACTTTGCTGAGAGGGGCTAATTTCTTTTCTGCGGCTGCCAGGGATTTGCTCAAGGCCTGGCTCTGTTTTGTCAGTCTGCCCTGCTGCTTGGTTAACTCCTCAATCTGAGCGGTGAGCCGCTGGTTTTGTTCCTGAATGGCGAGCTTCTCCTGGTTGAGCTTGTTGTAGTCTGACTGGGTGCTTTCTAATTTACCGCTTAGCTGGGATATCTGCTCGTTAAGTTGAGCGATACGCTGCTGACTTTGCTCTTTTTCCTGGACAAGCTTCCCGGTTAACTGGGTAAGCTCCTGCTCTTTTTCCTGTTTCTCCGACCGGAGTCCGGCTAACTGCTCTTCGTATCGGGAAAGTTCCTGAGGCAGGCTCTCCTGATTAGTTAACAGCTCCTGGTATTTCCGGGAGACTTCGTCGCCAGCCTGCTTGGCCTGAGTCAGCTGCTGGTTCAGCCGCTCCAGCTGGCCCTGGTTTTCCTTTACCTTGCCGAGGAGGTCTTGTTTTTCTTTCTCTATGGCGGCGTATTTTTCCTGGGAGTCGGCTAATTGTTCGGTTAACTTTCGGTAATCAGTTTGAAGAGCCTGGTAATCCTTACTGAGCTGCTTGCTTTCAATATCAGCCTGGGAAAGTTCCAGTAAAGTCTGATTAAGTTCAGTGCGAAGCCCTTCTTTCTCCTGTTCAAGCTGCGCAGTTGCGTCTTTTAAGTTGGCCAATTCGTTTTGGGTTAAAGCAAGAGAGCTGCTTAGATTGCTGATTTCCTCTTTTTGCTCTTCAATTGCGGATTTCTCCGATTCATATTCGGCAAGCTGCTGTTTATACCGCGCAAGTTCTTGAGCCAGGGAATCATATCTATCCACGAATCCCTGATACTCCTCAGAGGATTCAACCCGGCTTTGCTCAACCTCATTCAGCCTCTGGCGCAGCCGCTCAATCTGGCTTTTATTCTCCTCTAACTGCCCCAGCAGGGTATTTTTTTCTTCCTCCAACGCAGCGTATCTTTCTTCGGATTCGGTCAGGCGCTCGGATAACTGCCGGTAATCAGCCTGCAGGGCAACGTATTCCCCGCTGAATTCCTGGTCTTCCTGCTCAGCCCGGGATAAGTCCTCCCGGCTCCGCCTGAGTTTAACCACCAGGTCTTTTTTCTCCTGGGCAAGCTCGCGGCGGGAATCGCTGATAGAACCCAGCCTGTCTTTAGTGGCTGATAACCATTCGGACAAACTTTGAATTTGCTCTTTGAGCCGGACTATCTCATTTTCCCGTTCCTCCCTAAACCGGCTAAGCTCTTCAAGAGCCTGTTTAGTCAGAACCAGCTCCTGCCTGACGTCTCTAAGCAAATCAAAGTATTCCTGGCTCTGCTCCGGGCTGACTTCCGTTTCTGTTTGAGCAAAGGCTGACGGCGATAAAAACAAGAAAATAATAAACAACATACCGCCCGGAAACAAATTTCGTTTAAGACATCCCTTTCTGTTCATCTTGAAATCCTTCGCTTCGCTCAGGATGAGCAGCGGAGAAACTCTCTGACTGCTCATTTTTTAAATCCTTTTGTCTTCAATTCCTTCTCATCCAGCGGAACAAAAACCTCGGATTTCAGTCCGGAGTAATCCTTAATAGATTTAATTGCCTCCGCTCCGGCCGCCGTTTCTCCGGCTTTGGTAAACAAGATGTCGCCGGTAATTAACTTAGGAGTAAGGATAATCATCAACTCGGTGTGCTCCTTGGTCTTTGTTATCTTGCTGAATAGCTTTCCTAATATCGGAATTTTTCCCAAAAAGGGCACATGCTCTGAACTATCTGCTTTCCTTTCCTTTCTTAATCCGCCGATGATAATGCTTGTGCCCTCTTTTACCAATACGGTGGTCTCCGCCGTGGAGGTATCTTTTATGGGAATCTTGTTTCCCGTAGGCGTAATATAATAGTCAATCAAACTGCTAATTTCAGACTTTACCTTTAGGGTAACGTATCCGTCGTCGTTAATAGTGGGCACGACCGAGAGCAGTATTCCGATTTCCTCAAATTTTACCTCCTCAGCTACGCTCGCTGTAGTCTCTCCAGCGCCCACGGTAGTAGAAATAACATACGGTATTTCTTCGCCTACATGAATCTTTGCTTCTTTGTTATTGACTACGACCAGTTTGGGGTTGGAGAGAATCCTGGTCTCGCCCACGGTCCGAAGATATTTAATAATTACGTCGAAATCACGGTTTTTATCGACTATACCTAAATGCATTTCTTGGGTACCTATACTCTTCTTACCAGCAGAATAGCTGGAAGAGGTACCGGAAAACGGATAGGAGCCGACTCCGTAACCGCTTTGCTCCTGTTCCTTGCGAGCCTGCTCCCGAGACTGCCACTGCTCAGTAGTAGTAGGCATCATCCAGCTAAACGGGTAAGAGCCGAGATAGGACAATCCGGATCCCACCCCTAAATCAAATAACCCTTCCCATTCCACGCCTCTGCTGAACTCATCCGATAAATTAACCTTAATAATATGCGCATCGATTAATACCTCTTTGGTCTTCTGGTCGAGGAGATTTATCAGCTTTTCTATCTGCTTCATCCGCTCGGGCAGGGTCTGAACGATTACCTGGTTGCTGCGCTCGTCTGCTTTAACCATGCCGACTTTCTTTAAATCAAGCTGCGTTTTAAGCTGCTCCTCTATATCTTTGGCCTCCGCATAATTTAATTGAAAAACCCGCACTAAACACTCCTGTTCAAACCGCTCTAAAGCCTCCTGCATTACCTGGATTTTTCCCGGAGAGTCCATAATAAGTATATTGCCTGATTCCGGGTCAACGTGAATTACGCCGATTTCGCTTTTCAGCGCATCCAGAAGGTCGAATATCTGCGCGGGGATAGAGTATTTGAGGCGGGTAACAAACACCTCGCGGACATCCGCAAACCTTGCGCCGTAGAGCGCCCTGTATTCCTCTTGAGTCATTACGTTATAGATTTCTCCCTTTTTATCGTAAGCCAGGTTATTGCTGCGCAGCATAATGTCAAACACATCCTGAATCGGAACGTCTTCTACTCTTAGAGTTACCCTGCCGGTAACGGATTTAGTGGCAATTATATTGATGCCCCCCTTTATAGACAAGAACTTCAAAGCGTCAACCACGTCTATATTGCGCAGGTCCAGAGAAATCCTGCCCTGCATCCCCCCGGTAACAGGCTGAATCGCCGCAGCAGCGCCTCCAGAGTAATACGCGGGGGGCGGACTCTGTGCCGCCGGGTCCTGGGCATACTGTTCTTCTGCTTGTGCAGGTTTATCCGGAGAGAAAAACGGCCCGCAAGCAAAGGATAAAAAGAAAAGAATTATCGGCGACAATATCTTTCTCATCTTAATTCGATTTCTTCTCCCTGGTAACTCAGAACAACCTTGTCTTTGAAGACCGCTTTCACAATAAAATCGTTAATCGTCTGGCCTCTTTTTAGAAAATAGGCCCTTCCCGCCTTGGTGTCTTCAATGATGACATCCGGGTCTTCCGACCAGGATATCCCGACCAACTTTAAATTCTGAGCCGCTTCGGCCAACTTTGAAACCGGCGCCTGGCTTACATCCTTCGCCTCAGACACGCTGCCTAAGCCCATTTTGAAAATGTCGCGCGCCCGTGCCTTTTCTAAATAATAGGAAGAGACCTTAAGCAGAGACGTTTCGGGGAAAACCGCAGCCGCCGTTTTCTTAATCTCTAACTCAAGACTTGATTTCTTATTTAAACTCACTATCGAAATCATAAGATTGCTTATTAAGTAAAATAATAAGACAAAAATAAATAATTCCAATGCCCGGTTGACGAACCCAAACTCCAGATGGGTCAGGGCCTTAACGCTGAACCCTCCTTTGAATTTCAGCTTTAGATATGAGAACCTCGCTTTTAGGGCAGCCGGGGAGAATAAGCTTAAAAATTTAAGCCTTGCCTTGGTCGAAGGGCTTTTGCCGGATAACCCCGGCTCTTCAATTAATTTTAGAAGCTCTCTCTCTGGAGTAGAAGATCCTTTCTCTGCCATCCTGACCTCACCTCATCCTGCACTATCTGTTCAATCAGCTTAGCGCTCACCACTACTTCCTTCTTCATTACCAGACGCTTAAGGGCTTTGTAGCAAAGCATGGTTATCTGCCGGGGGTATCCCCGGGTATACTGGTAAATTTCTCTCGCCGCTTCATCCAGGAATAAGTGCATATTAGCCTTGTATCCCGCCTTCCTTATGCGGAATTCAATCATTTCTTTTGTTTCTTCGTAGTTCAGGGGATTGAGGGTGTATTTAAAGCTGATGCGGTCAAAAAAGTTAGGTATATTTATGATTTTGGAATGCAATTCCAGCTGGCCGAGCAAGACCAGCTGCAGGAGTTTATATTCGTTGGTCTCGTAATTCAGGAGAATCCGCAAAACTTCCAGGGACATCTCGTTTAATTTCTGCGCTTCGTCGATAATCAGGCAGACCGTTCTTTTCTCGGCCACGCCCTTTCTAAACAGAAACTGCTCCAGAGTCCCTCTCAGGTCCAGGATGGCCGCCTGCGGGCCGGGGTCGGGGATGTCGAAATTCCTCAGCAGGTAACTCAAAAACACGCTCTCGCTCTCAAAAGAAGGCTCTAATATCATATGGAAGATAAAGTCTTCCCTCTGTCTTAATTCCTGGATAAGTTTTCTTGAGAGGCTGGTCTTTCCCGTTCCGATATCCCCTAAGATGACGCTTAATCCGCGCTTAAGGCGTAATTCGATCAGGATATTGGTAAGGGCTGTCTCGTGAGCGCAGGACAGATAGAAAAATTCCGGGTCTGGACTGGTGGAAAAAGGCTCTTTTTCAAATCCTAATACCTTATAATAGCTCATCTTTTTGACTTAATACTTACTACTTAATCCTTAATACTCTGAAAAATTCACCAGCCAATAAGCTTGCGGCGAATCAGCCGCAGGGAATACCCCTCTCTTGCCAGTTTGGCAATCTTGGAAAGCCTGTATTTAACCTCGTTCTTGTTGTAATACCGGACATTTCCTTTTTTAAAAGCGACCCTCAGCAAGCCGAAGTCGGTGTAGTGATTTATCGTCTGGTAAGAGACATTGAACCTGTTCATAATTTCCCTGGCGGAAATCACAACATTGTTTAACTTATTGTTTTTCCCTTTATTTTTTCGCTGATTTGCCATTTAAATTCTACTAGAATTATGGTAACTACCAAAATTACAAGTATTTCCAAATATATCATATAAACTAACGATTTGTCAAGAAAAATCTGCGTCAGCAGATTTTTCTTGATCCTGAGGCCGCAGGCCGAAGGATCTGCTTTGATATAATTCCTATGTCAATAAAAAATCCGCCCATTGCAAGAGCGGATTTCTTCTAAAATTACTAGTTACTAGTTACGAGTTACTAGTTACGAAACTATTCCTCCTTCAGTTTTTTGTGCGTCCTCAATACGGACTCAAGCAGCGACAGCCCTTCCCTGAAGTCTTTGTCCTTATAGAATAACCCTGATATCTGATAGGTCGAGGCTTCGGCTACCCTTTCCTCTCCTATATAGGCGGTAATGATAATCACCGGCACGCCCTTGTCAATCTCCCTTATTCGCTTAAGCGTCTCCACGCCGTCCATCCCGGGCATATTGATATCCAGAAGAATAATATTGGGGCTGAAGGCTTTCATCGACTCCAAAGCCTTAAAGCCGTCGGTCACCGTCCTGACCTCATATCCTTTGGATTTAAGCCAGTATTCCATAGTAAATAAAAAATCCTTTTCGTCGTCAACAACCAGTACTTTTTTTGCCGCAGTGGAATCCATATTCGATACCTCCGTATTCGCTCCGTTAATCCCGGGGTTCCTGCCCGGAAGCTTCCTCTTTCTTTATCGGAATAAGAAAAGAAAAATTGCTTCCCTCGTTCAATCTGCTCTCAACTCGTATTCTTCCGCCGTGCAACTTTAATATTTCCTGACAGATTGACAGACCTAATCCGGTGCCGCCCACGCCCGAACTGACCGCGCCGGCCCGCTCAAATTTATTAAAAATTTTCTTGAGGTCTTCAGGGGCAATGCCGGGGCCGGTATCTTTCACGGATATCTCTACTGCCCCCTGGGGACTATCCCCGGCCGGTTCCGTTTTAACCGCCGAGACAAATATCTTCCCTCCTTCGGACGTAAATTTAATGGCGTTGCTTATCAGATTAGTCAGAACCTGTTCGATTCTGTCCTTGTCCATCTCTATTATTTCGGCGCCGGGAAGCAGCTGGGCGCGGATATCTATATTCTTTGTCTGGGCCCACCTGCTTAGAAAAGTTACCACGTTATTAATCCTTTCATTCACTTCTGCCCTCGAGAGCCTCAGCCTGAACTTCCCCGCTTCGATTGCGGCGCTGTCAAGGAGGTCGTTTATCAAACGCCTCAGCCTTTTTATATTATCCTGGGCGATATTCAGAAATTTCTTCTGGGCATCGTTAAGGCCGCCGGGCAGCTCCTCCATTAACAGGGATATATTTTGCTGAATCGTGGCCAGGGGAGTGCGCAATTCGTGGGAAACGTTAGCCACGAAATCGGACTTCATCTTCTCAATCTCCCTCTGCCTGGTAATATCGTTTAATACCGTAACCATACCGACGGTCTTGCCGTTATGGTCCTCCACTACCGCGGAGCTCGTCCTCAATACTCTCCTCGTGGACTCGTCGGGGCTTAGAAACTCGATATCCTTTTCGATAGTCCCGTCTTTGGCGGGCATTATGTTCTTGACCATAGTCAGGAGATGCTCGTCCTTGACGGTATTGCTCAAAGGTACACCTATATTTTCCTTGCCCAGGCCCAGCAGTTTCTCGGCCACCGGATTAAGCATTACTATATTCCCGTTAGAATCCACCACCACCAGGCCCTCCGCCATATGGTGGACTATATTGTCTACCCTCTCTTTCTCCTGGGCGACTCTCTTGCTCTCCCTTGTCAATTCTTCGTAAGCCGCGGCTTTCTCCTCTAATTCCTTCCGGAGCCGGCCAACCCTCGACTCAAGCTCAAGGTTGCGCTTTATTAACTCCTCCGCTTCTTCTTTTTTTATTCCGCCTGCCCCAATTCCTGCTGCCGGCTTTCTGGAAATCTCTCTGCCGATTTTGTTTATTAATTTTTCCGCCTCTTCGGGGGGACAGCCGGAGCCTATTAAAGCGCTATTGAGCCTTGAAATTACCCCTGCCGTGTCTTGCGACTGCATGAGAAATTTTTTAAGCATATTTTTTGTAGCGGCGGGCAGCTTGTTCCTCTCTCTAAATTCCGCGGTTGCCGTATCTATAACATCCTTTTCCAGCTTCTGAATCTCGCCTGGCTCCTGAATCTTGCCCCTGGAGAAATCCTTGATTTTGGTTTTCAGCTCCTCGAAGAGATGCCGATTCTCCTGGCCGACCTCGACTGCAACCTTGCCTTTTTTGACCTTAACATAGGAAAATTGGGATGTCTGAATGTGCTGGATACCTTTATCCTGGAAAATCTTATTTAAATCGCCTGTCTTTTTAATCTCCTCGGGCTCCATCAACAAGACTCTTATAAATTCCTCGAGCTCCTTGTCTGCGATTCCCGGGCTAATGGTCAGACTCTCGATATCCAATTTTCTAAAATCAGCGGCCAGGTCATCGATAAGCTTAGAGCCTTTCTCGCCCACCGGTTGACCCTCAACAAGAATCTGGTTATCCGAAGACAGATTTAAGCTGAACGCTCCCTTCGCATTCAATATCTCCTGAAGCATTGAATTTAAATTTTTAACCGAATAAACTACGGCGGGGTGCTTGGCAGGATACAGGCTAAGTTTGCGAATGGTCGATGCGAGGCTGGAGGCGAATTTTGAGTAATTATTCTCAAGGGGATTGTCCGGCATCACAATAGATTATATACTATACGAATTCATTTCACAACAAAAACGTAATAAGGAATCGAAGGATAAGGTTCGTGTAGATCCCGGCTACGAGGTCGTCTCCCATTATGCCCAGGCTGCCCTTGCGGTGGTGGAACCGGTTTGCGGGAAAGAGCTTTACCGCGTCAAGAACGCGAAAAACGATAAAACCGATGAGCATAATCAACTTGCCGTTACCGGAGGGGCCGGCCTGTCCGGGAGGCAGAGCAAGGAAGCTTACCAGCATACCCCCTATCTCGTCAATCACTATCTGAGGAGGGTCGCGGCGCTTAAATAATACGGCGACTTTTCCGGATAATAAAAAACCGAGGGTTAATATAAAGAGAGTGCACAGGAACAGAAGATAAGAATTACTTTCAAGAAGCGCAAAAATTAAAAGGCCTGCTGCGCTGCCGAACGTCCCTGGGATTAAAGGAAGGTAGCCGAGAAAGAAGAAGGTAGTAATAATTTTGGCAAAAAAAATTACCGGATAATTTGTTCCGCCCGGATTGTGATTGTTGGCTTTCGTAATCAAATTTTAGATTTTGGCAATCACCTTGCGATTTTCCCAAAGGTAGGATATGCCGGAATAGAGGGTGAGGCCGACAACGACCCACATCAAAACATTAATCCCGTGGCGGAAAAAAGTTTCCCAGTCGGGATTCCAGGTGAAAAACCTTAGCATAACTTCCTTTAAAAGAATAAAACCCAACATAAAGAATATCGCCACCATCTGCAGGGCAGTCTTATGTCTGCCCGACCTGCTTGCCGCCAAAACCCTGCCCTTATTCAAAGCGAATAATCTCAGGGAAGTAATCAAAAGTTCCCGGGCAATGATTATCACCAGCATCCAGGCTTCGATTAAATGCATCTGAACAAAAGCCGCAAACGCCGCCAACACGAGAATCTTATCCGCAACGGGATCCATAAATTTTCCGAAGTCGCTGACAATATTTTTCTTCTTGGCGATTCTCCCGTCTAAGAAATCGGAGAGAGCAGCCAGCGAAAATATCAAAAACGCTATCGACTTGGCGACGATGCCTTTGTAAAAAACAAAAAACATAAAAACGAAGGTCAGGATAATTCTGGCTATTGTCAGGCGGTTAGCGATATTCATTGCGCCTCCCCTACCAAATCGTACTCCCAGGTATCCACAATCTTCACATCCTCAAAGCTTCCCGCCGGCAATTCTTTCTCAGACTTGACATAAACCAAACCGTCAACCTCCGGCGCATCGTGCTGGCTGCGGCCGATGTATAAGCGTTCTTCTTCCTTCTTTTCAATCAGCACCTTCAGGGTCTTTCCCTGCCACCTCCGGTTAAGCCGGCCGGCGATTTCCCGCTGACAGGACATTATCGTATTGTAGCGCTCTTCTTTGACTCTCCGGGAAACCTGTCCTTTGAAACCATAGGCCTTCGTGGACTCCTCGCGGGAATACATAAATAACCCCAATCTCTCAAACCTTGCCTCCTTAACAAATGCCAGAAGCTGTTTAAACTCTTTTTCGGTTTCCGTGGGAAAACCGACGATTAGAGAAGTGCGGATAGCCGCATCCGGAATTTTTTTGCGAATCTTGTCAATGAGTCTCCGGATTCCGGATGAACCGACATCCCTGCCCATTAATTTTAGTATACGGTCGTTAATATGCTGCAGAGGCAAATCAACGTATTTTACAATGCGCGCAGAGTCCGCAATAAGGTCAATCAGGCCGTCGCTAAGCCGCCGGGGAGAAAGATAGAGCAGCCTGACCCAGCTTATCCTATGGGTATTTTTTAGAATCCGCTCTATAAGGCCGGTTAATCTGAATTCCCGGTACAAATCCCAGCCGTAAGCCGATATATCCTGGCCGATTAGATTAATCTCGCTTAAGCCCCGGCTGTCCAGGGCTCTGACTTCGGAAATAATCGATTCGGGGCTGCGGCTGGTAAACTTCGGCTTTATTCTGGGTATAACGCAGAAGCTGCAATTGTCGACGCAGCCTTCGCAGATTTTAACATAGGCGTAATGAGAAGGGACAAGGCGGAAACGTCTCTGGGCATGATTTAACGATATCGTGCCGAGAAAGGCGTCGACCTCCGGAAGCTGCCTGAATAACTCCTGTTTATAGCGCTGGCTAAGACATCCCGCAACAATTATTTTTTTTACCTTTCCCCGTTTTTTTAGCTCGATTAAATCCAGTATAGCCCGGACGGATTCCTCTTTTGCCTCCTTTATAAAAGCGCAGGTATTTACCAGGGCGACGTCTGCCTTCGCTTTCCCTTCGAAAAAGGAATTTCCGGCGGAATCCAGGTCAATGATTTCGCAGCCCTTTTGCTTTAATCTGCCCGCAATAACCTCTGAATCCACGAGGTTGCGCGCACAACCAAGACTTAGTATGCCAAACTTTTGCGCCATATTATTATTCCGGAACGCTGAGGCCTTCTTTTGTAACCCTGATATTCTTGACAACCTGGCCTCGTCTGCCCAAAGGAGGAAGCAGCTTTCCGTTCACCTCTACATCCACTCCTCCGGCATTGCCTACGGAGAACTCTATTCTTTCTTTAGCCTCCCACTTCTCGTAGCTACCCTTTTTAAGGACGTTCCTGAAAACCACTTTACCGTCGGTCTTGACCTCCAGCCAACAGTCCTCCTTGGCGCGCACGCCTAACTCCGGCTTGCCTGCAATCGGCTTAACCGAAGGGGTTTGAGCTTCCTGCTTTGGAGCAATCGCTTTGGTTGCGGTCTTTTTGGGACGGGATGCCCGGTAAGCCGATATGGTTTTACCTAATTTAAAAGCGGCAGCGGCAAATGCCAATAGACAAATGACAATAATTAACGGCTTTAATTTAATCTTTTTTCTGACGGCCGATAGGTCAATCCGGGGCTTAGCCAGATGAAGGCGAGGACGTATATTAGAAGGCTCGGACAAACCTTCCTCTGCCGGCTGGGCTCTGGCTTGCTCCTCCGTAAAATCCCTGTAATCAACTCCTAAAAAACCGCAGTAAATTTTGAGGAGTCCTCTGACATATGCAGGCGACATATTGCTGACTTCATCTTCTTCCAAAGCCTGGAGAATCCCGGGGTGTATCTTAGTCTTTCGATGAGCCTCCTCTATGCTTATGCCCTTGGCCTCCCGTAATTTCTTTAACCGTTCACCCCGGTTCTGGGTTGGAACCTTTTCTTTGTTACCCTTCTTTCTCAATGTTCGCCTCCGGTTTCGATAGCGTATTCTCTTTTAACCACTCTTCTCTATCCACAAGAATCCGGCGAGGCTTGCTCCCTTCAAAAGGCCCGATTAACCCCTCTTCTTCCATCGTATCAATAATCCTTGCGGCGCGGGTGTAACCGAGCCTCAACCGCCTCTGCAGAATCGAGACGGATGCCTGGCCGGTCTCCATAATCAAACGTACAGCCTCGTCAAAAAGTTCGTCCCTCTGGCTGCTTACGGAAACGGCCCTTTGCTGCTCCTTCAATATTTCCTCGTCATAAACCGGTTCCGTCTGCGCTTTGATAAAATCGACAACCCGCTCTATCTCTTCATCCGTAATCAAGCTTCCCTGCGCGCGTATGAGTTTTGATTCGCCGGGCTTTAGGAAAAGCATATCGCCCCGCCCGAGAAGCTTGTCGGCGCCGTTAGTATCCAATACTGTGCGCGAGTCCACTTTCGAAGCGACCTGAAAGGAGACGCGCGCCGGAAAATTGGCTTTGATTACGCCGGTAATCACGTTTACCGACGGCCGCTGAGTCACTAAAACCAAATGTATGCCCACCGCCCGGGACAACTGAACCAACCGGGTAATAGCGCCCTCAACCTGGTCCTGAGCAATAGCCATCAAATCCGCTAACTCATCGATAATAACAACAATATAAGGAATTTTCTCATTGGTCTGATTATAGGCCTCTATGTTCCTTTTCCCCTCTTGCGCAAACAACTGATAACGCTCCTCCATCTCGCCAACCGCCCAGGCCAGAGCAACGGCTGCTCTTTTTGCCTCGGTTACTACAGGGCATAGCAGGTGAGGCAACTCGTTAAAAAGAGCCAATTCCACCATCTTAGGGTCAACCATCAAAAGCTTAACCTCATCGGGCGTGGCAGAGTATAAGAGAGAGAGGATGAGAGAATTCACGCAAATGGTCTTGCCCGAGCCGGTGGTGCCGGCAATCAATAAATGAGGCATCTGAGCCAAATCAGCCACTACCGGTTTTCCGGCAATGTCCTTGCCTAAGGCAAGAGTTAACTTTGAAACGGAATTTTGGAATTCCGGGGTTTCCAGAACTTCCTTGAGATAAACCAGGCTGCTCTGAATATTCGGAATCTCAACCCCGACCCTGCCCTTGCCGGGGATAGGAGCAACCACCCTGGCTGACTGTGCCTTCATCGCCAGGGCAATGTCGTCTGCCAGAGAAACAATGCGGTTTACCTTTACGCCCGGAGCAAGTTCTAATTCATAACGGGTAATCACCGGGCCGCGCTCAATGTTGGTAACCTTAACGCTTATGCCGAAGTCGGACAGAGTTTCCTCCAGTATTCTGGCGGAGCCGGTTAAGTCTTCCTTTATTTTTCTCTCGGCGAGCGGAGGCGGAGATTCCAGCAAGTCCAGCGGCGGCAACCGGTATTCTTTTATCTCCTGCTCTGCACCGGCTTTGCCTTCCTGAGAAACCGCTTTTACTTTTTGTAAAACAGGCTCTTCCCGGAAAACCTCCTTAGCCTTAGGTTTTAGGAGTGAAATCTTCGGCTTAACCTCAGGCTTAGGCACGCCGGGTTTAATCTCCAAAGCGGGCTCCTTGCGTTTAGTATCCGGCCCTTTTTTAAAGAAAAGGGTGAGCTTCTTCGGCTTAAACACAGGTTTTATTATTAAACTCCCGAATTTCTGAGCTATTTTAATAAAGAAGGTGGAAACAAGTATGTCTAAAACAAGAGCTAAAGAAAGGATGGCTAAAGTGAGAAAAATTATGTAGGCGCCTAATTTTCCAAAATAAGTTATAGTCAGTTTGGAAAAGATATAACCGAGCAACCCTCCGTGAGAAAACTGCTGCCAGGTAGCGCCGTTGCCGAACATCGCCAACAGAGAGCCGGCAGCAATTATTAAAACCGCGAATCCGAATACCCGGACAAATCTAAAATCGATTTCCTCTTGTCTAAAAAGGCGGATTGACCAGAAAAGAATAAACAGAGGCAACAACCAGCTGCTCCATCCGATAGAGAACAATAAGAATCCCGCCATATTTGCTCCGAATCCCCGAATCAGGTTGTGGGGCACGACATTCGGATGAGAAGTATAAAAGGACAGGTCGTCGGGAGTAAAGGAAACCAGGCTTGCCGCAATAATAACTCCGAGCGCAAAGAGAAACGTCGCCTTAATCTCGTTAAGCCATCTCTGCCGCATA
>JBDRMR010000044.1:0-17457 GCA_043812035.1 Candidatus Omnitrophota bacterium | reverse complement strand
AAGATCCTTCGGCGCCGGAAATAGTAGAGAGCGCCTCAGGATCAAGAAAAATCTGCCTTCGGCAGAGGCTTTTAGCAGATTTTTCTTGAAATCTCGTTGACTATTCTATGTTTATATTTTATAATACCACATACTCGGGCGATTAGCTCAGCTGGCTAGAGCGTTGCGCTTACATCGCAAAGGTCGCAGGTTCGACTCCTGTATCGCCCACTGGGGCCGTCGACTAGCCTGGTTTAAGTCCCGTGACTGTCGATCACGTGATCGTGGGTTCAAATCCCATCGGCCCCGCCAAAATACTCAAATCAAGACCAAAATTATGAGCGACCTCAAAGAATTAAAATCGTGGATACATTCCTGCGCTAAGCTGTGTCAGCCGGACAAGATTGTCTGGATCGACGGCTCGGCTGAGCAAAAAGCGCGTCTTGAGCAAGAGGCGGTTTCAGCCGGGGAGCTTATCCCTTTAAACCAGGAGCATATGCCGGGTTGCTTTTTGCACCGCACGGCTCCCAATGACGTAGCCCGCACGGAGCACCTTACCTATATCTGCACAAGAAAGAAACACGACGCAGGCCCTACCAACAATTGGATGCGCCCCGAAACCGCCTATAAGAAAGCAAGGGCAATATTTAAAGGCGCAATGAGAGGAAGGACAATGTATGTTATTCCTTTTTCAATGGGGCCGGTGGGTTCCGAGTTCAGTAAAATCGGCGTAGAACTAACAGACTCCCGTTACGTTGTTTTGAATATGTTGATTATGACCAGGGCAGGCGAGGCGGTTTTAAAGCAGCTTAGGAGAACCCCCAAATTTACCAAATGCCTTCACTCCAAGGCGGAACTGGATATCAAAAAGAGGCTCATTCTTCATTTTCCGGAAGACAATGCCATCTGGAGCGTGGGCTCGGGTTACGGCGGGAATGTGCTTTTAGGCAAAAAATGTCTTTCTTTGCGCATTGCCAGTTACCTTGCCAGTCGCGAAGGCTGGTTTGCCGAGCATATGCTGATTATGGGGATAGAGGAACCAAGCGGACATATTGAGTACATTGTCGCTGCCTTTCCCAGCGCCTGCGGCAAGACCAACTTGGCGATGTTGGTTCCTCCGGAGGGGCTCCAGAGAAAGGGCTATCGCATCTGGACTGTGGGCGACGACATTGCCTGGATGCGCATTGACACCGATGGTTCGCTTTGGGCAATTAACCCCGAGACGGGGTTTTTCGGAGTTGCTCCGGGGACCAATTCAAATAGCAACCCTAATATGCTCAAAACCATCAAGAAAAACACCATTTACACCAATGTTCTTCTAAGACCGGACAACACAGTTTGGTGGGAGGGTGCGGACGGAGATGTTTCCGAAAGCGGCATTGACTGGCAGGGCCGGCCATGGAAACCGGGCAGGCTGGACGAAAACGGAAAGCCAGTTTTAGGCGCGCATCCCAATGCGCGGTTTACCGCTCCGATTACAAATTGTCCCAGCGCATCTTTTCGTTTAGAGCAGCACCACGGCGTTCCGATATCCGCGATTGTTTTTGGCGGGCGGAGAGCCCGGTTGGCACCTTTGGTTTACGAGGCCCTTAGCTGGCAGCACGGCGTGTTTATCGGTGCAGCCATGGCTTCGGAGCGCACAGCCGCCCAGGTTGGCAAATTGGGAGAGGTTCGCCGCGACCCCATAGCAATGTTTCCTTTCTGCGGCTATAATATGGCAGATTATTTCAGGCATTGGCTGGAGATGGGCAGACGCATGAGCAAGCCTCCCAAGATTTTTCACGTGAACTGGTTTAGAACCGACGAAGACGGCAAATTCCTGTGGCCGGGCTACGGCGAGAATCTCAGGATACTGGAGTGGATTTTGGACCGCTACAATAACAAGGCAGGAGCAATGAGCTCTCCCATAGGATATCTTCCTCAGATTTCCGATATAGACATGACCGGCCTTGGGTTGCCTACAGGGGCGTTGGAAAAACTTTTTGCCGTTGATAAGAAGGGATGGCTTGAGGAATTAAAGGATATAAAGAAATTTTTTATGCGGTTTAAAAGAGACCTGCCGCAGGAATTGTGGCAGGAATATGAATCGCTTCAAAGACACCTGAAGTCATAAATGTCCGCAGGGGTTTTGTTATCCACAGATTTTAAGGATTTAAGGCTTTTCAAGCGGGGCAAAGTAAGAGACGTTTACGACTTAGACGAGGAGCTTCTGATTGTTGCTACCGATAGAATCTCTTGTTTCGACGTAGTCCTGCCTTCCGGCATTCCTCACAAGGGTGAAATCCTAACCGCTATTTCCCGCTTCTGGTTTGATTTTATTAAGGATATCGTGCCGACTCACTTCATAACCTCCGACGCGAATAATTATCCGGGAGCATTAAAGAGCCACAAAGAGGAACTCTTAAGCCGCTCAATGCTGGTTAAAAAGACCAGGCCCATTCCTGTTGAATGTATCGTCAGGGGATATCTTTCGGGTTCGGGCTGGAAGGAGTACGAACAACGGCAGAGCGTAAGCGGAATAAGATTACCGGCAGGCCTGGCGGAGTCCGCTAAGCTGCCGCAAACAATCTTTACTCCTTCTACCAAGGCGGACACGGGCCACGACGTCAATGTCACGCAAGACTCTGTAGAAAAAGAGCTTGGCAATGAAACCGCAGATAAGTTAAAAAGGCTCAGCATCGCCATATACGAGAAAGCCAGTTCGTATGCGCTTGCCAGAGGAATTATAATCGCGGATACCAAATTCGAATTTGGCTGGCATAACGGCGAGCTCATGCTTATTGATGAGGCATTAACCCCGGATTCGTCTCGATTCTGGCCGAAATCTCAGTATGCGCCGGGCAGAAGTCAACCAAGCTTTGATAAGCAATTCGTGCGCGATTATCTGGAGAGTATTAATTGGAATAAAACCCCGCCCGCTCCTGAACTGCCGCAAGAGATAATCGAAAAAACGAGCCAGAAGTATAAACAAGCCTTTAAGATGCTTACCGTGAGAGAGCTGTAATCAAAAAGATGAAGCTTTCCGAGTTTGACTACCGCCTTCCGGGAGAACTTATTGCACAGGAGCCTATCCGCCTGCGGGACGAGAGCAGGCTGCTGGTTGCGAATAGAAAAGACAAGCGCTTAAAAGAAGCGGTTTTCAAAGACATAGTCGAGCTTGTAAACAAAGACGATGTTCTTGTGCTGAACGATACCAAGGTTTTGCCGGCAAGATTAATCGCCGCAAAGTTAACCGGAGCGCGATTGGAAATCTTGCTGTTAAGCGAAACAGAGCCGGGAGTTTGGGAGGCTCTGGTTAAACCCGGCAAGAGGGCACGCCCGGGAGACAATCTTCTTTTTGCCGAAGGCAGATTTTGCGCCGAGGTTTTAGAAAGAACTCCTGCGGGCGGGCGCTTGTTGAGGTTTAACCCTCCGGATACCAGAGGGTTGATAAATCAATACGGCCAGCCCCCTCTGCCCCATTATATAAAGAAAGAATTAAAAGAGCCCGGACGCTATCAAACCGTCTATGCAAAGAAAAGCGGCGCTGTAGCAGCTCCGACCGCGGGTTTGCATTTTACCACAGGGCTGCTTGAGCAATTGACTGCCCGGGGTGTACGGATTGCCTGCGTAACCCTGCATTGCGGATTGGCGACTTTCAGGCCGGTGAAAACACCGGACATCCGCGAGCATCCTATGGGGGTTGAGTTTTACGAAGTGAGTTCCGAAGCAGCCCGGATAATAAATAAGGCAAAGCAATTAGGGCGCAGGATAATTGCCGTAGGCACAACGGCAGTAAGGGCGGCGGAGACAGCGGCGATTAGAAAGGGAGGGGACATTTATCAACTGCGGCCCCAGCAAGGTTCAACTGGGCTTTATATTTATCCCGGTTATAAGTTCAAAATCATCGACGCTCTCCTGACAAATTTCCATTTGCCTTGCTCGACGAATTTAATCTTAGTCAGCGCGTTTGGCGGAATCGATTTCATTCGCCGGGCCTATCGGTACGCGATTAACAAGAGGTTCAGATTTTACAGCTTCGGCGACGCGATGTTTGTGGTATGATACAAGAGAGGTAGAAAAGATGCGACTTTCTAAAAGAATAGCCAAGATTGAGCCGTCGGCAACCCTGAGCATTTCCGCACAGGCAAAAAAGATGAAGGCCGAGGGCATCGACGTTATCGGCTTCGGAGCCGGAGAGCCGGATTTCGATACGCCCGGGCACATCAAAGAGGCGGCAAAGCAGGCGCTGGACGAGGGTTTCACCAAATATACGCCCGCCTCGGGAATAAAGGAGCTGAAGGAGGCAATCTGCCAAAAGTTCAGGCGCGACAACAGCCTTGATTATTCTCCGGAAGAAATTCTCGTTTCCTGCGGGGCAAAGCACTCTCTTTTTAACGCAGTCTTAGCTCTGTGCGACGAGCGGGACGAGGCGATTTTGCCTTCGCCGTATTGGTTAAGCTATCCGGAGATGCTCAAGGCTTCCGGAGCAAAGGCGGTTATTTTAAGAACGACCAGAGGAAACAGCCTTAAGATTACTCCCGCGCAGCTAAAAAAAGCCGTTACCCCCAAAACCAAGGTTCTGATACTGAATTCTCCTTCCAATCCTACCGGTATGGTTTATACAAGAAAGGAGCTGGAGGAGATCGCTAAGATTATAGTTAAGCACAACATCTTTTGCATATCCGATGAAATTTACGAGAAGATTATTTATGATGAGCAGGAGCATGTCAGCATCGCCTCTTTCGGCCCCGGTATAAAAAAGCTGAGCGTCGTCGTGAACGGCGTTTCCAAATCTTATTCAATGACCGGATGGAGGATTGGTTACGCTGCCGGCCCGGCAGAGGTTATTAAGGCAATGAGCAACCTGCAAAGCCACTCTACTTCAAATCCTGCGTCGATTTCGCAGAAGGCGGCGCTGAGCGCCATATGCGGAGCCCAGGAAGAAACCAAGAGGATGGTTGAGGAATTCAGAAGACGCAGGGATTATGCGGTAGAGAGGCTCGGTAGAATTAAAGGCGTTTCTTGCCTTAAACCGCACGGCGCCTTTTATCTATTTGTAGACGTATCCGAGATTCTTAAGAAACATTACAAAGCAAAGAAGCTCGGGCGCACCGAAGCTTTTGCCGAGATATTGCTTTCGCAAGCCCGGGTGGCCGTAGTTCCCGGGAGCGTATTTGGGACAGAGGGCTACGTGAGACTTTCTTTTGCCACCTCGATGGAGAATATTGCCAAAGGCATTGACCGGATAGAAGGGTTTATAAGCAAATTAGATTAGGTAAAGGCGGGATTTATTTGCGCTTATCCTTAACATAGTTATTTCCTTCCAGAGACTTGGCATAACTTTTTAATTCCGCTCCGATTTCTCCAATCTCGGCCACGTGCAAGATTCTGCGGGATTCGTTAGTAACTACGCCGATTGATACGGAAAGCAGGGCAACCTTCTCCTCATTGCCCTTGCGGTCTCTAGCGGTAATATAACCTTTTTTTCTATCCTCATCGTTGTAAAAGGAAGAGGAGACTTGTTTAAACTGCTCGATGATTTGTTCACAGATAGCGTCTACCTTGTGCGGGGTGGTAATAACCACAAAGTCATCTCCTCCGATATGGCCGATGAAATCTTCGGGATTTCCTTGCTCCTGGAGGACTTTTATCAATATGCGTGCCATCTCGCGAATAACCTCGTCCCCGCATTCAAACCCGTATTTGTCGTTATAACTTTTAAATTTGTCTAAATCAAGATAGGCCACGGCGAATAACGCATTTTTCTCCAGGCAGTTGGAGAGTTCGTTTAGGATAGAGACGTTTCCGGGCAGCCTGGTAAGCGGATTGGCTCCCAAATCCCTTTCCGTGCGCCTCAAGGTCATACGGATGCGCGCCAGCAGTTCTTGAGGTTCAAAAGGTTTTGTTATGTAATCGTCGGCTCCGGCATCCAGGCCGCCAACCTTGTCTTCAAGCTCTCCCTTTCCGGTGAGCATAATGATAGGCAGGTGCCTTAACAGCAAGTCGCTTTTAACCAGCCTGAGGACCTGGCGGCCGTCCAGCTTCGGTATTTTATAATCCAGAATAACCAAATCCAAGGGCTTGCTGTTGATTATCTTAAGCGCCTCCTCGCCGTCTTCGGCTTCCAAGACAGAGTAATCTTCCTCAGCAAGGGTTAGCTTTAGTACATCCCGGATATCCGGGTCATCGTCAACGATTAATATTCTTACCGCCATCGGTAACCTCTTAATGCCTGCGGGCAAATGCCGTTTGATTTACCTCTTTTTCTAAAGGTAGAAGAAAGCTGAAGGTTGAGCCGGCTCCGGGCTGGCTCTTTACCCAGATTACTCCTTTATGCGCCTCGATTATATTTTTTACCAGACTCAAACCCAGGCCGGCGCCTTTCGTCTTTTCGTTTATCGGGTTATCCACCCGATAAAATTCCTCGAATATTGCCTCTTGGGCTTCCTTGGGCACGCCGATTCCCGTATCGGTAATATTCACCTGGACAAATTTCTCCGCCGGAATTATGGATACGGAAACCTTTCCTTTCTCAGGCGTAAATTTAATTGCGTTGCCAAGCAGGTTTACGAATACCCGCTCAATCTGATTTTTATCAACAAAGACTTCCAGGTTAGCGGCTATTTCTATTGAAACCCTTAACTCTTTCTCTTTTATTTGAACGGACAGCAGGTCCAGCGTGCTTTCTACAATGCTTTTCAGGTTGCAGGCTTGTTTTTTCATTATAATCCGGCCCGACTCCAGGCGGCTGATGTCTAAGAGGTCGTTAATCATATGCACCAATTCGTCGCTATGGCGGTTAATCCTCTGCAGCCGCTCTTTTATCGCATCGGGTATCTCTCCGAGGTTCCTGCCCAGCAGGATGGAGGCGTAGCCCTTTATAGAGGTGAGCGGGGTCCTTAATTCATGAGAGACGGCAGAAACAAAATCGCTTTTTCTTTTGCTTACTCTTTTTAATTCTTCCACCACCTCGGTTAATTCCCGCGTTCTTTGCTCAACCCTTCTTTCTAATTCCTGTTGGGCCCGCCAGGTTGCTTCAAATAAACGGGCGTTCTCCAAGGCCTGCCCGATTGAGTGAGCCAGTATCGTAATCAGCTCCTCGTCGCCTTCGGTAATCGGAACCTCGTCGGACGTGGTGCCGACAAAAAGAAAACCGTGAGCGCCCTCTTTGGGCACAATCGGAGAAAGACAGAAAGCCTTGACTTCGAAGAGCCTTTTTATTTCCTGGCCGGATATAGGCTCGGTTTCGGCGCTCCGGGAGGATATGGTTTTGCCTTCTTTAATTAATTTTAGATAAGTTTCTGCGTTGGAATCGACTTCGACGGTTACTCTATCGAGGTCTTTTTGAAGATAGCCGAGCGCCAGGTAAAGCAGGAATTTTTGTTCCTTCTCCTGCCAGATAAGCCCCAGGGCCTTCTGCATCCCCAGTTCCTCTATATACTCGGTTTTAATCTGATTGAATATCTCTCTTTCGTCCAAAGTGGTGGTGAAGGCGTGCGAGAGTTCTTGCAGGGTGTAAAGCTCGGAAATCTTTTTATCCAGCTCTTCCTGGATTTTATTTAACTCAAGGTCGGTGCGCACGATTAACTTTGCCTGTTCGTCCATCTGGTCTAAAGAATTCTTCAGATGGTCGATGGTTAACTGCATTTGCCGCATTCTTTCGGCTTTGAATATGTTGATAAGGGCCAATACGATAATCGCCACCAGGGTAATAGCGATCGATAAGTATAAAATAGCGTTCGGATTCGGCATCGTTTTAGCTTATCGCCAGGATGGCGATAGTTTGATTATGGCAATAGGTCTTGCCGGCAAAATCGGTTGTTTTTAAAGGCGCCTGTTCTCCTAAAGTGCACAGCCCCAGTATCGGCGTTCCCGGGAAATGGGATTCGATAATTTCCAATTCTTTCATAAATTGTCTTCCCAGCAGATATAGCCGGGAAGCGGAATTAAATACGAGTATTATACTCGCTTTCTCTTTCTTTGGGAACGCCTGCATGTTCAGGGATTGCTTTGCCTCAAGAGCCGCTTCTTCCGTCGCAGCCAGAGAAGATTCTTTTGTCCCGATCATTAATCTTACCCGGCTGTTCTCCGGCACATCGCCGCGGCAGATCAAAGAGCCGTCGTCGCGTATAAACAGAATATTCCTCAATAAATATTCTTCCTCCCCGGAAATATTAATACCGATAGGATAGAGGCAGGATATGCGCTTTAGCTCTTTTTTTAATTCCAGAATATCCTTGGCAAAATAATCTTGATATAAAGACGCGGCCGGTTTCTCTTCTATCTCTTTAATTATAAAATTATCCGACGACGTTACCAAATGAGGTTTGCCGATGGGTTTCCATCCGTGCTTTATTCCCAGGCCGAAACCTATCCTGCCCGCCCAGAGCACGCCTACGGCGCCTCTGGTAAGGGTTTCTCTATTGAAGTACTGAAAGGTTTTGTTGGATATGTTGTCGGATGCGGCGTTTGCGCCGATTATCGGGAAGCTGCGGCCCAGTCTTTGCTGGAGCCCTTTTAAAAAAGCGGCATTATCTACGATTTGTCCGTCGGAAAAAATCAAACAAAATCGACGCTGGACGTCTTTCATTCCGAACAACAGCTGTTTTCCGATGCGGTCTCCTCCGGCGAAAAGGTCGGCTAACACATTTTTTGCCGAGACGACGTTAAAGTAAGCGTTTTTCGCGCTAATCAGCGCTATGGCTATACCGTGGTTTAAAATCCCGTCTTTGGTTAAGATTGCGCTGCTGGTCGTTCCCAGCAAGGGCACGTCGGGGCCGATGAGGTTGCCTATCGCCCTTAATAAATAAGAAAAGGCAAATTCAAAAGAAGTAAACAGGATAGCCAAAGAGATCTCTTCCTGATTTAAATTTACCTTTGCTTGAGAGACCGCTTCGGCTACGGCAGATTTATAATCCTCGTTGGTGCTTATACCTACTCCGGCATAGACGGGCATAGTAAAATCTTAACATATATTCGGGTAGGGTCAATAAATTAGTTGACCTTACAACCATTCTTTATTAAAATATGAAAACTGGCGCTATCGTCTAGTTCGGCCTAGGATGTCAGCTTCTCAAGCTGAAGACACGGGTTCAAATCCCGTTAGCGCTATATTTTTACCCCGTTAGAGAACGAAGTTCTCTAACGGGGTAAACTTTAGAAGCTGGGTTCTTCGATTGAGCTGATGCGCACCTTAACGTTATCCTTCAGCTCGCCTTGGGCCTCAAGCACTACCAGGTCATCTTCGTTTACGCCTTCGGTAATCTGGGCATAATCGCTGGTTACATACCCTACGCTAACCCGCCTCAGCTGTACAACGCCGGTTTGTAGTTCCTCCGTCCCCGTTTCTATAGATTGCGCAGGTATTACCGGAACCAGCGTTGTTCCTTTGCCGGCAGAGATCAGGGAAACGGAGGGGATGATGAAGGCATTCTTCAATTCTATAATCGAGATTTCTGCACGGGAAAACATGCCGGGCAACAGAAGCCCCTGCGGATTTTCGACCTTTATCTTGGTGGTAAGGGTCCGGCTTTTACCTTCTACGATGGGGAAGATTTTATCGACCGTCCCCTCAAAAGCAATGTTAGGGTAAGCGTCGACATATACCTTTGCCCTTTGCCCCAATTTTACTTTATGTATGTCTCTCTCTACGATTCCCACCTCGACCAGAACATTTTCTATTTTTAGCAGCGAAGCAACCTTGTCCTGAGGGGTAACAAATTCGCCTTCTTCCTCTTCCCGGGGACCCATAACGCTGTTGATTGGCGAGTAGAAATTGGTTTTTTCTAATTCGTTTTTGGCCAGTCTTTCTTCAACTTTAATTGTCTCCAAATCGTATTTGGCGCTTTCGCTTTCCAATTCCACTTCTTCCAGCTTCGATTTAATAATCGCTCCCGCTTCGTAGAGCTTCCGGTGAACCTCCAGCTTCTTCACGCTGGATCCGTAACCGGCCTTAGCGGAAGCCAGCTTATTTGCGGTGTATTCCAGCTTAAGTTGGGCGTCCTTGGGGTCCAGATTGGCAACAATATCGCCCTTGTTTACCTTCTCTCCCTCATTGAAATAGATAGATTGAATAATTCCGTCTCTCTCGAACCTGAGTTCAATCTCGGTCTCTCCCTTGATTGTTCCCATAACGGGCAAAATGTCGGTGAAGGCCGTAGGTTTGACCTTAAAGGCTCTTACCAGAATAGGGGCGATTTCCGGTTTTTGCAGAGCTTTCTCGGGGGACGTTTTTTCGGCGGGAGCCTTTTCTTTTGACGGCCTGGGCGCCTCTGTTTCTTGCAAAGAAGGTTCCTTGAAAACAACTTCCTGTTTGGATAGTTGAAGCGTAGTTTTAACAGCGCCCCAGCCAATAAATATAATCCAGGCTATAATCAAAACAATAATTATGGACTGCGGCTTGAATTTCATAAACCCTCCTATTTTTTTCTTATTCTTATATCCTCAAATACAAGATAAACGCCGGGAATCACAAATAAAGTCAAAGCCGTGGATACGCTCAATCCGCCGATAACCGTAATCGCCAGCGGCGCCCAGAGATTTGAGGATTCGCTTTTGTCCAAGGCCATGGGCAGCAGCCCTAATATGGTGGTCAGAGAAGTCATCAGTATCGGCCTTAGCCTGTCGCAGCAAGCGGCGATTATCGCGTCCCGCATCCCGCCGCTGCCCGAATAGAGCGCGCTGCTTTTGCGCCTTAAAAAATTAATACGGTCAATCAGTATGATTGCGTTGTTAACCACTATTCCGCCTAACATAATTGCTCCGATTAAGACGCCCGTGCCTACCGGCTTGCCGGTAATCCGTAAGGCAGCGATTGCGCCGATTGCCGCCAGAGGCACGGTAAACAGGATAATGAACGGCTGTTTAAGCGATTCAAACAGGCTGGCCAGAATCATATACACAAGCACAAGGCTTAAGATAAGAGCAAAGCTTAGCTCTTTTTGGTTTTGAATCATCTTATCATAATTTCCTCCGAATTGCCAAAAATAATCTTTAGGAAACTTTAAGTCGGCCAGCGCCTTTTTAACCCTCAGCGCGGCGGTTCCCAAAGCCGTGCCGCCGGTATTGGCGCTGACCTGAACCATACGGGATTTGTTTTTTCGCCAGATTTCGCTTGGGCCCAAATCGAATTTGAAATCGGCAAGCTGTGAAAGATAAATTTGCTCAGCGTCAGGGGTGACCAGGCTGACCCGCCGCAGGTCCTCAAACGTCCGGCGGAATCTTTCCTCCAGCCGGACAATCGTTTCAATCTCTTTGGCTTCTCCTGTTTTGGCAGAGGCAGGTCCGAGCAACTCTCTGAATTCTCCGGATTTTCTCTCAAGCATCTTCTGCCCTTCCGGAGAAAAATAGGACTCCCGCCCGTAATAACTTGCCTCCTTAACCCGCACCAGCGGCTCGGTAGTCCCCCGGTAGCGCGTAGCCACAAGTCCCCGCATATGAGTATGCAGGGTAAGGGCAATGTCTTCAACGGTCAGGCCAAAAAGAGCGGCTTGCCTTTTGTCTATATTGAGGCGCATCTCCGGCCGGCCTTCGCGCATCCTGATTTTAACGTCGGTAAACTTGGGGATTGGCTGCATTCTTTGCGCAGACTGTATAGCCAGGCTTTTCAGGACTTCGTAATCGTATCCGTAAAGTTCTATGAGTATTTCTTTCGTTCCGACTTCCTCCGGTTCTTCATAATATATAAACGCCGGCTCAATCTTGTCTGTCTGAGGCCTTAATTCTTCGATTATCTCTCCGGCGGAAAGTTTCCTTTTGTTTATCGGCCATAACTCCACGTATATCTTGCTCGACCAGGGCTCAATCTTGGCGGTAAATGTTTTTATCTCCGGCCGCTGGGCCGCGATACTTTCCACCCTTGAGACAATTTTATCCGAAATCTCCAATTTTGTTCCCGTGGGCATTTCGATGAATACGGTAAATTTATTCTGCTCGGCTACGCCGATAAATTCCTTTTCCAGTTTCCTTCCCTGTTGGAATATAAGCGCAAAGGCGACAAGAGCAAGGACTAATATCAGATAGCGGAAGCTTAAACAACGGGCAAGAAATTGTTGGTAATAGCCGAGAACTTTCCCTAAAACGGTTGGCCGGGGCTCTGCCGGGGTTTCCGAATCGGCTGCTTCGGACAATCCGGACTCGGAGAGCTTGGGTTCAGCAGGCCGGGGCTCTTTAAATTTCAGCCTTGAGGCCAGCATCGGCACCAGGGCCAGGGAAGCCAGCAGAGACGCCAGCAGAGAGAAAGTAATCGTCAAGGCAATGCCGCTGTAAAGCATTCTGATTTCGGGATTAATGAACACGAGGGGAAGGAAAACAACCAGCGTGGTAATGGTTGAGGCAACAATCGCCAATAGCATTTCGCTTGCTCCGTCTATGGCGAGGTTCTTGCGTATCCGGCTGTGATTACCGGCAGTTTTAATCGCCTGCCATTGGCCGGAGCTCATTAATTCACCCCTTTTTTTAAAGGTATTTTCCAACACTACGATGGAGTTATCCAGAAGCATTCCTATGCCCAGGGCAAGCCCGGATAAGGTCATTACGTTTAAGGTGATTTTTCCAAAGAACATAAGGCTAAATGTAGACAGGATAGAGACGGGGATAGTTGCGGCAATGATGCCGACCGAGCGGAAGTCTCTTAAGAAGACAAACAGAACCAGAGTGGCCAGAATAGCTCCGTAGCCCAGGGAGAGCTTAACCCTGTTTACCGCCTTCTGGATATATTCGGCCTGGTTGAAGGTAGGGAGAATTCTTATGTCCCTGTCCAATACCGTTTTTAACGTTTTTATTTCTTTATCAATGAGCCGGGATATTTCGATGGTATTTGCCGTGGATTCCTTCTGTATATAGATTGAGACAACCGGCTGAGTATTTACGCGGGCAAAGGCAGTCGGTTCCAGGAACGAATCCTTGACCTCTCCGACATCCTTAAGCCGGATTACCGAACCCTGTTTGGTTGTGGCAATAGCCAAATTTTCGATTTCTTTGAGCGACTCGAATTCTCCGATTGTCCGCACCAGAAATTTGTCTTTTACCTTTTTAATCTCTCCGGCGAGGAGGTTGGCATTGTTGAGGTTAATGATGTCTACCACCCGGTTTATCGGCAGGGAATAAGCCTGGAGTTTAGTTTGGTCTATTTCTACCAGTATTTTTCCCTCTCTGCCGCCGCTTACTTCGGCCCTGGCAACGCCCTCGATTCTCTGGATGCGGTCTTTTATCTTGTCGTCGACTATCTTGCGTAATTCCTCGGGTGTGCGGATGTCGCTGGTTATGGCAAGGATCATTATCGGCACGTCCATGTATTCGTATTTTGCGATTACCGGCTTTTCAATCTCCCGGGGCAAATCATTCCTGATGCGGTTGAATTTCTCCCGCACCTCCAGCGCGGCGAAATCCATATTCGTTCCGGGCTCAAATTCCAGAATTATCTTGGCGTTTCCCTCTTTAGAGATAGAGAGGATGTTTTTAAGATGGGTAACCGTCCCCACCGCTTCTTCCACCGGCCTGGCAATTCTTTTTTCGATCTCCGAGGCGGGTATGCCTCCGCGCACGTCGATGTTAATGGTAATATCGCCAAAGCTGGTATTGGGCATCATCTCAACCGGCAAAAGCCGAAAGGCGATTACGCCGATGAGAATCACTCCGGTGAAGAGCATTGATATAGCTGTCGGCCTTCTTACAGAGAGATTGGGCAGGTTCATCGTTCCTCTTCCTCGCACAGTTCGTACCATCGCCCGGGTCCCAACGGGCCGCGGGCATACAGAAGCTTCTTTTTCAATAGCTCTTTGAGGTCGCGCGCGGCAGTGGGAATGGAGACCGAAAACATCTTGGCGTATTGCTTGCGGGTTATTTTCTTAACAGTTTTTAGTTTTTCTAATATTTCCGCTTGGCGCTCGTTTAATCCTTCTGCAGGAGAAGGTTCCTGTTCTTCTTCAGCCGAAGGAACTTTTTCTTCCTCAGGCTTTGCCTCTACTTTTTCTTGGGGTTCGGCCTTCTCTTCGGGCTTAATTTCCCGTTTGCCTTTTACTTCAGCCGTTTCCACTTTTTCCTCGGGTTCAACTTTTTCTTCCGGGGGGATTTCTTCTTCGGGCTCAGGCGTCTCGGCTTCTTCTGCCTTCGGCTTGAGCCTTTCCGCCACTATTAAATACAAACACGGGATTACTATCAGGGTTAAGAATGTAGCCGAGCTCAGCCCGCCGATAACCGTTAAGGCTAAAGGCGCGCGCAACTCCGCCCCTTCTCCGAAGCCCAGGGCAAGAGGGACAAGGCCTAAAATAGTGGTAAAAGAAGTCATAAGTATCGGCCGCAGGCGTGTTTTGCTGGCAACAACCGCGGCTTCTTTAGGCGAATACCCCTGTTTCCTCAGCCGGTTGATAAAGTCTATTAACACAATCCCGTTATTAACCGCGATGCCGCCCAGCATTATTATGCCCAGATACGCCACAACGCTAAGAGGGGTCCGGGTAATAAAAAGGACGAGGCTTACTCCGATAAGAGAAAGCGGCACGGTGAACATTATGATAAACGGCTGCCACAGCGATTCGAATTCGGCAGCCATAATCATATACACAAGGATAAAGGCCAGGGCCAAAGCAAAGGCCAGGCTTTGGAAAGACTCGGCCATCCTTTGCTGCTCTCCCACCAGCTGAAGGGAGTAATCCTTATTAAGGGAGAGCGTTTCTTTTTTTACCGAATCAATTACTGTATTGACACCCTTAATTACGTCAGCCAAGGCGCGTTTAAATACATTGGCGCTGATTAAGACAGTCCTCTGCTGGTCAACCCGCTTGATCTCCGTGGGTCCTGTGCCTATGGTCAGGTAAGCAACCTGGGAAAGGGGTATAGTGGTGCCTAAAGGCGTTTGAATCAGGAGTCTCCTTAAGTTGCTCAAATCCCTGCAGTCTTCCGGCCGCAGGCGGACGCGGATGTCTATCTCTTCGCCCTCTTTCTCTTTGAACTTGGTAGCCACGTATCCCTTAAGAGCCACCTGGGCGGTAAGAGCGATATCCCGGACCGTAAGACCAAAAAGCGAAGCCTTGTCCTTTAGGATGTGAAGCTTTGTTTCAGGGCTGGGAGAGACAAGGCTGTTTTTGATTCCGTAAAGCCCTGGTATGTCATTGAGCTGGCTCTGGATTATAGCAGAGATATCAGCCAGACGGTTAAGGTCAGGTCCCCTGAGCTCTATCACAATCGGCGCCCCTTCTTCTAAGGCAGTGCTTAGGGAGGATTCCTGGGCAATGTATTCAATCTGAGCGCCTTCGAGGTTCTGGTCTTGAAGATTGGATTTGAGGTGTTGGATAATTTCTTCGGTTGAGAGGCGGATTCCTTTCCCGGGATTGAGCTTTTTGAGGTCGACCATAATCTGGGACTGATGCGAGCCTAAGGTCTGAAGAGCGGTTTCTGCCGAAGCCTTTTCCTCGCTGGAGCCTACATTAACGGTAACCCCCTTTGTTTCGGGGAGGCCGAGTAATAATTGTTCAATCTTTTTTACCACCCGGTCGGTTATTTCCAGGCGGGTTCCGGGAGGCAGGTTCACTTTAAGTATAAATTGCCTTTGGTCAATATTAGGCAGGAATTGGCGTTCCTGATGAAATAAGATTCCCAGGCTGCCTAGAAAGACTAATAGAACCAGGGTGATAATTATGCCCTTGAAAGAGAGTATGCCGGAAATGAATTCGCCGTATCGTTCTCTCCAAATAGCGGCGGGGTTGTGTTTATCTGGCTGTTTCGGGGTATTATATGCCGGACTGGTCTTTCTGGCAAAGAGACCCCGGCGGTGGCCTAACGAAACCAGAACCGGCACCAGGGAAATGGCTATCACTATGGAGGTTAACAGGGAAAAGGTTATGGTAAGAGAGAGCTGCTTAAAAATCTGCCCGGCAATCCCTACTACGAATGCAAACGGCAGGAATACCGCCACGGTAGTCAAGGTTGAGCCGGTGATTGCCCCTGTCATTTCCCGGGCTCCGTCGGCACAGGCCTGTGGCAGGCCCTTTTGCATTTGCCGGTGCCGGAAGATATTTTCAATTACCACGATAGCGTTATCGACAAACATGCCTACGCCTAAGGCCAGGCCTCCCAAAGACATCATATTGAGGTTAATCTTGCCGAAGTACATAAGGCAGAATGTGGCCATTATCGAGATGGGTATTGATACAATGATTACCGCCGAGGAGCGCAGCTCGCGCAGGAAAAACAGCAGGACAAAGAAAGCAAGTATCCCTCCTTGAATTGCGGCGTCGCGGACATTGGATATCGCCTCTTGTATAAACTGGGATTGGTCGTAGGTTACTTCAATATTGACTCCGGGAGGGAGTTTTTCCGCCAGCACTTTCTGGATTTCGCCGCGCGCTCTCCTGACCACGTTCAGGGTATTGGTTCCGGACTGCTTTCTTACGACCAGAGAGATGCTCTCTTTGCCGTTGTAGCGGGAAACGCTTGTCTTTTCCTTTACTGTATCCTGGACCTCGGCTATGTCCCTAAGAAATACCAGCCTGCGGCCTTGTTTTTCCTTTTTCTCTTTTTCCCTGACTGTCTTTGCTTCTTCTTCGGGAAGCTCAAGAGCCGTCGGCGTTTCTTTAATCTCGCTAATTTTTTGATATTCGCCCATGGTGCGTATCAGATATTCATAAAAGCTTTCCTTTATCGTCCCCGCCGGATAATTGAGATTCGACGCTTTTATGCTGTCAACGACCGAAATGATTGATATCTGTGAAGCGCGCAGCCGGGGCTGGTCAATCTTTACAACGATTTCCCGTTCGTCTCCGCCGCTGATTGTGGCGGAAGCGACGCCTTCAACCTTCTCAATAGCGTCTTTGATGTACTTGCGGCAGATTTCGCGCAATTCTAAAGATGGCATGGGCCCGGTTACCGCCAGGTTCATAATAGGCAGGTCAAAAGGATTATACTTCATTACTATCGGTTCCTCTGCCTCGCGGGGGAGCCTCTCTTTAATCAAATCGATTTTCTCCCGCACGTTCAAGGCGGCAAAGTCCATATTCGTTCCCCAGTTGAATTCGACCATTACCAGGGATAAGCCCTCTTTGGATATGGAGCTGATTCTTTTAACGTTGTTCACCGTGCCGACCGCTTCTTCGATAATCTTGGTAATCAGGCTTTCGATTTCTTCCGGCGCGGCATTTTCATAGGAGGTAACTACGGTTATCTGGGGATAGGTAATGGTGGGGAACAGCTCCTGAGGAAGCCTCCCCCAGGAGATAAACCCCAGAAGTATAATAGCCGTAAAAATCATTAATATTGTTACCGGTCTGCTTACCGATAGTTTAGGTATGCTCATGTTTGCGTCCTCAAACAAGAAAATCGCCTCGCGATAACTTCAATCCTTCGACTTCGCTCAGGATTGATGGTGAGCGAAGTCGAACCATCAATGCGATTTTCAGTGGTTAGGAAAGGGTTTTAACTTTCCTATACCATAAAAAAGGGGGTTACCGACGCGTCATTATTGATGCTCGGTTACCCCCTAAATATATATTCTAAAGCCAG
>JBDRMR010000043.1:0-50450 GCA_043812035.1 Candidatus Omnitrophota bacterium | reverse complement strand
GCTGAATCCTTTTAGGTTAAGAAAAGTTATGGAAAGCAAGCTTAAAACCATTTTTAGAATCTTACGCTCAAAAAAACCTATGGTCACGATACCTCTTTCTTCATTTCTTCCGGGTAACATTTATTAATGAGGCATCAGGGTTGGAGCAACTGGGTTATTTGTAATATCGGCAGAAATAACGCAACCACTATGCCGCCGATAATGATTCCCAGGAATGCGATAACCAGCGGCTCAATCATACTGGTTAGGCCCGCTACCGCCGCATCAACCTGCTCGTCGTAGAAATCGGCAATCTTGGTAAGCATTGTCTCGAGTTTGCCTGTCTGTTCGCCTACGCCGACCATAGCGGTCACCATCGGAGGGAATACGCCGCTCCTTGCCAAAGGCTGGGCAATCGGCTCTCCTTCGCGCACCGAGTGCAGGGATTTATTCACCGCCTCCTCAACCACTTTGTTGCCGGATGTCTTCGCTACGATTTTCAGCGCGTCCAGTATGGATACTCCGCTCTTAATCAGAGTCGAAAGCGTGCGGGAAAATTTAGCTACGGCGACCTTGCGGATAAGCATGCCTAAAACGGGGAGCCTGAGTACGACTTTGTCAAAATTATACCTGCCCTTTTCGGTGCCGATGTAGCGCTTGAAAACAAAACCCAGCACAATCAGGCCTATTACTATAAAAATAAACATACTCTTTAATATATCGCTAATCGAAATCAGGATTACGGTAGGCAAAGGCAGGCTCCCTCCCAGTATATCAAAAATTCCCTTGAAGGTGGGCACGACTTTCAGCAATAAAACAGCGGTTATTAAAACGGCCATAACAATTACTATCGCCGGGTAAACCAGGCTCGACTTAACCTTCCGGGTCAACGCCGCAGTCTTCTCCATATAAGTCGCCACCCTCTCCAGGACGTCGTCCAGCATGCCCGAGGTTTCGCCCGCGCGAACCATGTTGGTGAAAAAAGTGGAAAACATTTTAGGATAGTGAGATAAACTTTCGCAGAAGCTCAATCCCGATTCTACGTCCCTCCTTACTCCCAGGATGACATTCTTAAGGGCCGCGTTTTCCACCTGGTCAACCAAAATCGCCAGCGCCCCGACGAGGGGTATGCCCGCCTCAATCAAAGTAGCCAGCTGGCGGGAGAAAACAACCAAATCGTCCATTTTCACCCTGCCGCCCTTACGCGAGCTTGCCTGTTTCTTTTTAACCGTTTTTACAGAGACAACCGCCAGCCCCTGCTTATGCAGCAGCCCAACGACTTCGCTTTCGTTAGCGGCCTCGATCGTGCCGGTTACCGTCTGTGCGGTTTTGTCCTTAGCCGTATACTGATAGTTTGGCATTTACCCTCGCTTCTTTAATATAACCATCAATTAGTAAGCACTTTGGCGGTTGTCAGCGGCGATCATGTAAACTATCTTTTTTTGATCATCGATTTCATAAAAAAAGCGCCAGTTACCTATTCTATACCGCCAAGTCTCGGGTTTATAATTAGTAAGTTTTTTTATGTTTTTGCCAAAATAGGGATTTTGTTTTAATTGAGGATAGACATAGGCGGTAAGTTTTATCTTTATGCGTTCCTGTTGACCACTGAAATCCTGCTCGAGGTCTTCTAAGAATTGGTCTGTCTCGAAGATCTTAAAGTTATCCAACGAGTCTGCCTTTCATCTTTCTAGCGTCGCGATGTCCGGACTTAAGTTTCTTAAGTAATCTTTTGTCTGACTTAATCTGAGCCATCTCAATAGGGTCTACATAGTAAGATTCCTCTAAATCTTGCAGGAGCCGGGTGGTAATAAAATTAGAGATGGGGCGATGTTCAATTCCTGCTGCTGCCGATATTCTTCTATATTCTTCTTCTGACAATCGCAATGTCACTACTTTAGACATCTAAGGTCCTCCTTATTCTTTTGTATTCAATTATATTCTAACATATTCTAAACTATGCGTCAATTTATTCCTCGGTGGTTATGCGCAAAGCTTCGTCCAATGTGGTCAAGCTTTGCCTGACTTTCAGCACAGCATCGTCGCGCAAAGTTCTCATATCTCTCTTTTTTATCGCGTATTCCTTTATTTCTTCAAGAGAGCCTTTCTTGATTATTAACTGGCGGATATAGTCGTCAATCATCAGCACCTCCAGTATGGCCACCCTTCCGTAGAATCCGGTGTAGTTGCAATAACCGCATCCCTTTGCCTGATAAAAATCGAATTTATCCTTAATACCCATCTCTTTTAAAATCTCTTCCGGCGGCTCATAAAGCTGGCGGCATTTCGGGCAGAGTCTGCGGCATAGCCTCTGGGCGCAAGCCATAATAAGACTGGAGGCAATTAAAAACGGCTCAATCCCCATATCAATAAGCCGGGTGATGCTGGAAGCGGCGTCATTGGTATGGAGGGTGGAAAAAATAAGCTGCCCGGTTAAGGCTGCTTTTATGGCAATGTCTGCGGTTTCCGAATCGCGAATCTCTCCGACCATAATTATATCCGGGCTCTGACGGAGAATCGAGCGCAGGCCTGAGGCAAAATCGAGTCCGATTTCATGGCGGGCCTGAACCTGGGTAATTCCTTCGAGCTCATACTCTACCGGGTCTTCGATGGTAATAATGTTTCTTTCCGCAGTATTCAATTTATTAAGAATCGAATATAAAGTCGTTGACTTTCCGCTGCCGGTGGGCCCGGTGACCAGAATCATCCCGAAAGGACGGGCGACTGCCTCTTTGAATAAGCGCAGCGGCTCCTCGGAAAAACCCAGCTTATCCAGCCCTATGGCGAGTTTGGATTTATCCAGAGCCCGCAACACGAATTTTTGTCCGAAAGTGGTGGGAAGGGCGGAAACGCGAAAATCTATCTCTTTGTTTTCCAGGCGCACCTTGAATCTTCCGTCCTGCGGCAGGCGGCTTTCGGTAATATTCATATCAGAGATTATCTTCAGGCGGGCAAGGACCGCATTCTGGTTCTTCTTCGGCAGCCTGAGGATATCGTAGAGATTTCCGTCGATGCGATAGCGTATCCGCAAACAATCCTCTTCGGGCTCCAGATGAATATCGGAGGACCTCCGCTTCAAGGCCTGAATCAACATCATATCAACCAGCCTGACGATCGGCGGGGTTTCGCTCTCTTTCACCGCCTCGGTCAACTCTATCTCACGGCTTACTTGCGCGTGCGCGTCGGCCTCCTCTTCCGATTTAAACGGCTCGCTGGAAATCTCGCTTAAGAACTGCTGTAAATCGACGGCGCCTTTGCGGTATTGGTTATCTATTGCCGCTCTAATCTCTTCCTCGGGGCTCAAAACAATATCTATCTGGCAGCCGGTCAAGGCCGTTAAATCATCCAAAACAAAAATATTGAGCGGGTCGGCCATTGCCACGGTCAGGGTATTGCCCATGCGGGAAAGAGGCATAATTCCGTAACGGCGGCAAACCTGCTCGGGAACAAGCGCGACGACTTTCGGGTCGAATTTATACTTAGCCAGGTGCAGAAAAGGCAGATACAGATATTCGGACAGGACGGAAAGTAATTCCTGCTCGGAGATAATCTTTTCCTGCAGCAATAATTTCCTGAAAGGCAAATTTTTCTTCTTCTGTAATTGAATTAACTTGTCTAATTTCTCCCTCGATATGGATTTTGACTTGACCAATATATCTATCAGTCTCTCTTTAAGATTCAGCATTGTTTTTCTTTTTACACGGCGGTCACGCGCAGAACCTCCTCCAAAGAAGTCATTCCCCCGGAAGCGAGGCTCAGCGCATTCTCTCTCAGCGCCTTCATTCCCTCTGCTTGCGCTGTCTGCTTGATTTGATATTCCTGCGCATCGGACAAAATCAGCTCCTTTATGCGCGGGGAGAGAAACAGCACTTCCGCGATGCCTAACCTGCCCGAATAGCCGCTATTTGCGCATTTCCTGCATCCCTTCGGACGGTAGAAATTTCCGGACGCCGCAGATATTTCCAGATTCTTCGCAATGTCCTTCGGGATGTCGTATTCTTCTTTACAGTCGGGGCAAAGGCGCCTGATTAACCGCTGAGCAAGCACGCAGATTAAGGACGAGGTAATCAAATACGGCTCCACGTCCATATTTACCAAACGCACTATCGCGCCGCTGGCAGTGGTGGTGTGCAGGGTAGAGAGAACCAAATGACCGGTTAAGGCGCTCTTTATGGCAATGTCTACGGTATCGAAATCTCTTATCTCGCCGATCATAATTATATTCGGGTCCTGCCTCAGGATTGCGCGCAGCGACGAAGCAAAGGTGAGGCCGATATCCGGCTTTATGCTCACCTGATTTATCCCCTCGAGCTGGAATTCAACGGGGTCCTCAACCGTAACGATGTTCTTCTGGGGGCTATCTACAAGCTTGATTACGGAATAAAGGGTAGTGGTCTTGCCTGAGCCGGTAGGCCCGCAAACCAATATCATGCCGTGCGGATAGGAAGCGGCTTTTTTCAATTTGGCTACGCTCTGCTCGTCAAATCCCAATTTATCCACGTCGAGGACAGCCACGGATTTATCCAGGATTCTTACTGCCGCTTTCTCCCCCTGGCTGGAAGGTACTATAGAAATGCGGAAATCCACGTCTCTGCCGCTTTGAACTTTCATCTTAAATCTCCCGTCCTGCGGCAGGCGGTGCTCGGCGATATCTAATTCCGATAATACCTTAATACGGGAAACAATCAAAGGGTGCATAGCCTTAGGAGGAGCCTCTTGCTCCTGCAGCATGCCGTCGATGCGGAAGCGTATCCTCAGGCTCTCCTGAAGAGGCTCGATCAAGACGTCGGAAGCCCTCTTTTTTATCGCCTCTTCTAATATCATATTTGTAACGCGGATGGCCGGCCCTTGCCTGCCGGCGAGTCCTAATTCCTGGTCGCTTACTGCGGCTTTTTTCTTCTCCCGGATCAATTCTATCTTGGATTCGCTGATTTCGGAGAGAAGGTCTTCGATGATTCCGCTGGTGGTATCCGGATAAAACTGGTCAATCGCGTGTAAAATCTGCTCGCTTGCGGAAATAATCGGGTTAATCTGAAATCCGGTTAAATTCCGCAGGGCGTCTATGGCGAAAATATTCAGCGGGTCAGCCATGACAATGGTCAGGGTATTGCCGATTTGCGAAATCGGAATTATCTGGTAATGCCTGCAGACTTTAGGCGGGATGATGTTCAAAACTTCCGAATCGATTTTAATTCTTTTAAGGTCAATGAGGGGCAGGCCCAGGCCCTGGCTTAAAGCGAGCATAAGGTCGCTTTCCTTCGCATATCCTAAATCTACGATTATGCCGCTTAACCTGCCGCCTTTATTTTTCTGCACCTCCAAAGCCTGCTCCAGCTGCTGCGGAGTAATTAGCTTATTATTGATTAATATTTCCGTAAGGCGCTCTTTAAGTGAGGGCATTATTTCTCGTTATAGTACTTATCGATTGCTTTGCGGATATCGCTGGCGGTGCTCACAAAAACCTGCAGGTTCAAGCCGGTAATCTTTTCTACTTTCTCAACCGTTTCGCTGCTTAAAGGATTAGCCAGGGCTATGCTCAGGTTGTTGCCTAATCTATCTACCGGAATGATTAAATATTGTTTGGCCACATTCTTAGGAATCAATTTTATGATTTCCGTATCAATTTCGTAATTTTCAAGCGGCAGGTAAGGAAAGCCGTATTGGGCGGTCAGCGCCTGAGCGATATCCTCCTCTTTGGCAGAACCCATTTGCACAAGTATCTCGCCGATTAAGCCCCCCTTCTCTTTTTGGACGTCAAGAGCCTTGTTGAGCTGCTCGGAAGTTATGGCCTGCCTTTCTATGAGCAGCTCTCCCAGCAACTTATTGACAATCTTTTTTAAGGGCATATTAATTTATCCTTTCTTCTGGACTCTGTACTTATTATAACATCCGCACCGAGGGCATACCGAGATTTCGGTTTTATGGGTAGTAAAATAGGTATAAGTACAGACGCCGCAACACCAGATAAACCTCGGGCGCAAGCTCAAGAAGTCCTCGAAAAACTCCCTGCCTCTCAGGAATACCCAGAAGCAAAACAACAGTCCTAAGAAGATAAACAAATATAAAGCTACGGCGATAGAGAAATCGACTTTAATCATCGTGGGTCAAATCAATCTTTACCGTCTGCCAGGAGCTTATTGAAAAATCCGACTTGTTAAGGTTAAGAAAATGAGAAAGATTGCGCATAATCAAAAGGTCGACTTCGGGGTTCCCCGTAGAAATCTTTCTCTTCAATCCGGCAATTTTGCCTTCGGGAGAGACATAAAAGGCTACTTCCATATGGGCAACCTGTCGGTCTCTAAAATACAAAAGAAAATGATACGGCATCGGCGGATAGAACATTATGCTGGATTCTTCCCTGTTTAAGTCCGCCGCGGGGGCGGGTTTGAAATACGCCGCCTTGCTGTTGGCTAAAGCGAGCACGGAAGGTTTTCTAATTGCGGCGGAATCGGAAATCGAACTGCGCGGCCCGCCCGGGCCCGGCTTTAACATACCCTCCAAATTCCTTGACTTCAATCTGTCTGCCGCAGAATATTCGGCCCCCTCCGCGGACTGGGTATAATAATCCGTTCTTTGTAAAATCTGGCCCAGGAAGAAAATTTTTGTGAGCTCGAAGTTATTCTCAACGGCCTTCTTGCCGAAGGTTAACTCTACGCTGCTAAAACAAACCGCGTGCCAGGTCAGAGAAATAAATACGGCAATCTTAAAGTTTAATGCCATGGCGAAACCATCATTCCTCGCTCGTGGCGATGTTCACCTGAGACAGGCCCAATTCCCTGCACATATCCCAGATCTCGACCACTCTGCCCAGCTGGGCGCGCCGGTCGGATTTAATCAGCAGAGACTGGTTGCCGCCTACGAATTCCTTGAGAATCGACTTTAATTCCTGAAGATTGACCACCCTGCCTTCTATGTAGATGACGTTCTCTCCGGAAACCACGATTTCCAGAATTCTGGATTTTATTATCTGGCTGGTGACGGCTTTGGGCAGATTAATCCTGATGCTCGAAGGCATGATAAAGCTGGAGGTAAGCATAAAGAATATCAACAGCTGGAAAATCACATCGACCAGAGGAGCGATATCAATCTGCCTCAATCCGTGCTCTAACTCAATATGCCGCTTTATCTTCATATTAATCGGTCAAGAAGTTCACCAACTCTGTTGAAGCTTTCTCCATTTCCAGTATAAAATTATTTACGCGGCTAACTAAATAATTATATGCCACAAAGGCGGGAATAGCAACTAGTAAGCCGGCGACAGTCGTCAACAGCGCCTCCCATATCCCGCCGGCTAATTCGCCGGGAGAGACCGGGGCGTACACGGTGGACTTGGCCTGGATTATCTGAAAGCTGTGAACCATCCCCAATACCGTCCCCAGCAAGCCCAGCAGCGGAGAAATATGCGCGATGGTCGCAAGGGCAGTCATATTTTTTTCTAAATGCGGCTCTTCATACAGGGCCGCGTCTTCAATCGCTTCCTTAATCTGCTGGCGGCCGCGGTCGTATTTGAGAATCCCTGCCTTCAAAACCTGAGAAAGGGGATTCCTGGTTGCTTCGCAAAGCTCCAGAGCCTCCTTTATCTGATGCCGCTTCATCTTGTCTATAATCCTGTTAAGAAACTGACGCGTATCTATCCTTATTTTGCGCAAATACAAGAAGCGCTCGATAATTATAGCTAAAGCAAAAATCGAGCAAAGAAATATGGGCCACATTACCGGGCCGCCCTTTAAAAACATCTGCCACATTTACCTCACCTCACTCCTTCCTGGTTTCTCTTTATCCATTCCAGTTTCTCTCTCGCGTACTTTGCCTCTTCTGCGTCCATCGAGGCTACTTTGGCATAAATATCCAAAGCGCCAGGCCAGTTTTCCTGATTTTCGTAAATTTGGGCGCTGCTTAAATAAGCCTTGATAACCAGCCGGGAATCCGCCGGATATAAATAGGGGATTTTCAGATACTCTTCCACGGCCTGGCCGTAATCGCCTTTGTTCTCGTAAGCGCGGGCAATTTTAAATTGCAATTTCGGAGCCTCCTTCATAGAGGCCAGCGCCAAAGCCTGCCGGTAAAGATGAATCGCTTCCTCAAAATCGTCTCTCTGTTCATAAATGTGCGATATCTTCGGATAAATCAATCCGGCTAAAGCGGGAGAATCGTCTATAGCCTCGCGGTAAACCGCTTCGGCTTCGTCCGGATTCCCCTGCTCAACCAGAATATCGGCGATAGCGATATTTGCCTGGGATTTTATATTCTTTGAGCCGAACCGGATTGCTTTCTTAAAATTTTCCAGGGCCGAATCTAAATCGCCTTCCTCCTGGTCGAGAAGCCCGAGAGCGTAATACCCGTCGGCCACCAATCCGCTTTGGGAAAAATCCCTTATGAGGCTGGAAAAATACCGGCGGGACAAAGTTAAGTCTCCCTTTCGAAAATAATACCCTCCCAGCCACCAGGTTACTTCCGGGCTCAAGGCCGAGTCCGGGTATTTAGCCCGCAATTCCTTAAATCTTTTCGTCGCCTCCTTCTCGTCTCCGAGCTGGTAATAGCAATCCGCAATTTCGTATTCCGCCTTCTGAATTATTTTTGCGTCTGAGGCCTTCCTTATGACCTGCCTGAAATTATCCATCGCTTCCGAAAACATGCCCTGATTGTATAGACTCGTTGCCAGAAGATACAATGCCTCAATCTCCAGCTCGGTATTTTTCAAATCAGCCATAAAATTGCGCAGGGTTTCCTGGCTCTTTTGATACTCCTGCTTCTGAAACAGGGTAAGCGCCAGGCTGTAAATAGCCTGCTGCCTTAACTTCGACTTGGAGAAATTACGCAGCAATATCTTGAAGGCGAGCGCGGCTTCATCGTACCGGGACAACCTTAGATAGGCAAGCCCTAATTGATACTGGACGTAGTCCGCGTAGAAACTGTCCGAATAATCCTTCAGGATTTGGTCATAAACCTCTAAAGCCTGCTCGTATTCCTCCGCGTCCTGGTAAGTATCCCCGACCTGGCACAACGCCGCAACTTTAATAATTTCGTCCGAAGCAAAAGAGGCTGCTTTTTGAAATTCGGCTATCGCCTCCCGGAACCGGCCGTCTTTCAAATATGCCCAAGCCAGACCGTAATGCAGCTTATCCAGCAGCTCCGGGGGCAGCCCCGAAGATATGCCTGCAGCCTCCCGGTAAACCGCAATAGCCTGAGAGTAACGGCCCAAATTGTAAAGCGCGTCGGCCTTTCCGAGATAGGCCTGCATTTTTGTTTTAGGCCCGGCTGAAACTTCCTGCAATTCGGACCAGGCCTCCAAAGCGTCCCGGAAATTCTGGGTCTCGGTAAACAAATTAGCCCTGGCCAGCAGCAATCCTTCCTGCCCTTCGCCGGTTAAATCCTGACGGTTTATCTCATCGAGCAGCTTGTGCGCAAACTCAAAATCTTTCATCCTGAGGCGGCACCAGGCCAGTCCCAATTGCGAAAGAGCGGTCAGCCTTTTATCGGAACTCCTGCCTATCGCTGCCTGGTACTGCTTTATTGCTTCGTCATAATCGTTAAGGTAGTAGTCGGACTCGGCGAGCAGAAAATGGACATGGCCGGGATAAGTCGCGTCCTCGGGATAATTCTCCTGATAAGCCTGGATTGCTTTTTTCAGATTCTCATAGTCCTTTAAGTTATACAGGCATTCTAAGATTTTAAAATTCGTGTCTATAGCAAGAGGGCTGCGGGGAAAATTTTCGCTCACCTTTTTAAAAGATTCGGCTGCGCTGCCGAACTCTCCTAACTCAAACAGGCACCACCCTTTGGAATAAAGGGCGTGAACAAGAAATTCGGAATTGGGAAATTCTCCTATGACCCTTTGGTAAAACGAAATGGCTTTTCTGTAGTCTTTACCGTTGAAATGCACCTCCCCTATCCAATAGAGAACCGTATCCTTCAAACCCCTGGCCGCAGGGTCGGAAGATAACTTTTCTAACAGGGTGAGGGCGGGAATGAATTTTTTTTGCTGAAAATAACACTGGGCGATGTAGAGGTTTGCCTCGGGAATCTTCTGGCTGTCGGGATAGTTTCTCAAGAAGCGCTTGAATAGATTTAAAGCGACGTCGTAGAAGCCGTCCTCGTAAGCTTTTTGCGCTACATAGAGAGCTTCCTGTTCTCTGTTCTCGGGCTGGGCGTATAAAACCGGAGAGAAAAAGAATAATATTGCAAGGATGAGGATAAGTTTTTTCATTTTAATTACAAATTATATTAGCATTATTAGCTGCTTATTTCAATACCTTTCGCCTTCTTCAAAAACCGGCCCGTATAAGAATCTTTTGTCTTGATTATCTCTTCGGGATTCCCCTGGGCGACAACCCTCCCTCCCTCATCCCCTCCCTCGGGGCCTAAGTCGACAATATGGTCTGCGCATTTAATCACTTCCAGATTATGCTCAATAACGATTACGGTGTTGCCTTTATCAACCAGCCGCTGCAGCACCAGCAATAATTTCTCCACGTCCGCAAAATGCAAGCCGGTAGTGGGCTCGTCCAGAATATACAAGGTCTTGCCGGTCGAACGCTTGCTTAACTCTGCGGATAACTTTACGCGCTGGGCCTCGCCGCCGGAGAGGGTAGTCGCCGGCTGGCCTAATTGAATATAGCCTAAGCCTACTTCGCCAAGACAGCTTAGGATATTCTTTATTTTGGGTATGTCGTAAAATAGGTTAACGACTTCCTCGACAGTCATCTCCAGAACATCGGCGATGGATTTACCCTTATATCTAATCTCCAGGGTCTGCTCGTTAAAACGGCGGCCTTTGCAGACGTCGCAGGGAACGTAAACGTCGGGTAAAAAATGCATCTCTATTTTCTTAATCCCGTCGCCCTGGCAAGCCTCGCACCGCCCGCCTTTTACGTTAAAGGAGAATCTGCCCGGCTTATACCCGCGCATACGCGCTTGAGGAAGCCGGCTGAAGATTTGGCGGATGTGAGTAAAAGTGCCGGTATAAGTCGCGGGGTTGGAGCGGGGCGTCCTGCCGATGGGGGACTGGTCGACTACGATAACCTTATCGATAAATTCGGCGCCGAGAATTCTCTTATGCGCTCCCGGCTTCTCGCGGCTTTTGTATAATTTTTGAGCCAGGCCCCGATAGAGTATCTCATCAACAAGGGTGGATTTGCCCGAACCCGATACTCCGGTAACGCAGATAAACAGCCCCAACGGAAAACGCACGTCAATACCTTTCAGATTATGCTCCTGGGCGCCCTCAACCTCCAAAAAATTTCTGCCCCGGGGAGACCTCCTTTCCGGGGGCGGCTGTATCTTGAGTTCGCCTCGCAGATACCTGGCGGTCAGCGAATCAGGGCATTTAATAAGAGCGCCGAAGGTGCCGGAGAATACCACCCTGCCTCCGTGCCTGCCCGCAGCCGGGCCCAAATCAACAATGTAATCGGCGGCCCTGATGGTTGACTCGTCATGTTCAACGACAATCAGGGTATTGCCTAAGTCTCTGAGCGCCTTTAATGTATTTAACAGCTGCTGGTTATCCCTCTGGTGCAGTCCGACGCTGGGCTCGTCCAATGCATAGAGAACGCCGACTAACCCCGAGCCGACCTGCGTGGCCAACCTTATCCTCTGCGCCTCGCCGCCCGAAAGGGTCGAGCTCCTCCTGTCCAGAGTAAGATAATCCAGCCCTACGTTAATACAAAAATTCATCCGCTGAATAATCTCTTTTAAAACCTGCCCGGCAATTAGCCTTTTCTGGGAAGTCAGCTCCAAATTCCCGAAAAAAGCCTTGGCTTGTTTAATAGTCATTCGGGTAACTTCGTAGATACTTTTGCCGTTTATGGTAACCACTCTGGCTTCTTTTCTCAATCTTGCTCCGCCGCAGTCCGGGCAGGGAAGAGCCGACATAAATCTGCTTATTTCTTCCTTTAGATAATCGCTGTCGGTCTGGCGGAATAACCGCTCAAGGTGCGGAATAACTCCTTCGAAAGGCTTGCCCCGGACATAAACATCCCCGGCGCCGTAAAGTATGGACTTCTTTTGGCCGGAATTTAATTTCCTGAACGGCGCGTCTAAATTGATGTCTACCTGGTAAGCAAATTCCCGCAACAGGCTACGGTAATAAAGTATGTAGCCCCGGCCTCCTCTTTTCCACGGCTCGATTGCTCCCCCGTTCAGCGACTTATCTTTATCCGGAACTATCAGGTCGGGGTCAAATTCTAATTTGGTACCCAATCCGTTGCAGGTAGGACATGCCCCGTACGGCGAATTGAAAGAGAAGATTCGCGGCTCCACTTCGCTGTAGCTAATGCCGCACTTCACGCAGGCGTATTGCTCGCTGAATATTAAATCTGAAGTGGTCTCAGGTTTCATGTCCCAAGTCTCATGTTTTTGACCTGCGGCCTGCGGCCTGTGACTTGTAACCACTACTATGCCTTTGCCTATCTTTAACGCGGTTTCGACAGAGTCGGCTAAGCGGTTTTTAGCCTCCGGCTTTATTGCCAGCCTGTCCACCACCACTTCTATGTCGTGAATCTTGTATCTGTCCAAATTAAGTTCTTCTTTTGTCTCGTATATCCTGCCGTCTGCGCGAAAGCGCAGGAATCCCGCTTTCTGGACGAGTCTTGAAATGTCGCGGTATTCGCCTTTTTTGCCGCGGACTATCGGAGCGAGAATCATTATAGAGCTGTCCGGAGGAAGTCTCATCAGCCTATCGATTATCTCCTGGGAGGTCTGACGGTTTATCGGCCTGCCGCACTGGTAACAATGCACCGTTCCTATCCGGGCAAAAAGAAGCCGGAGGTAATCGTATATCTCCGTCTGAGTCCCGACTGTCGAACGGGGATTCCCTCCCGCGGTCCTCTGCTCGATGGATATCACCGGCGAGAGGCCCTGTATGTATTCTACGTCCGGCTTCTGGAGCTGCTCCAGGAATTGGCGGGCGTAGCTTGAAAGACTCTCCATATATCGCCTTTGGCCCTCGGCATAAATCGTGTCAAAGACAAGGCTTGACTTCCCCGAGCCGGACAGCCCGGTAACCACAATAAGCTTATTGCGCGGCAGTTCCAAATTAATATTTTTGAGATTGTGCTCGCGCGCTCCGCGAATGATTATCGAATCGTTCATTGTCTATTCAACGGCCTCTTAAGCTTCTGGCCCTCTCGATATTCCGGGCTGCCTGCTCGTCACCGGGGTCTGTCTTAAGAACCTCGCTCCAAATCAAAATGGCCTTATCAAAGTCCCCGCTATTCGCATACAGCGCCCCGAGGTTCTTCATCGCCTCCGTTGAAGCGGGGTTAATCCTTATCGCTTCTTTAAAAATTATCTCCGCTTTTCTCGATTCTCCCGCCTCTGCCAGGCTTATCCCTAATTTTATCATAGCATCTGCGTCTTCAGGGTATAATTCAAGAATCCGGCTGCAAACCTGCATCGATTCATAATACAAGCCTTTCCCTATTAACAGATTGGAGAGGTTCCTCAGCGCCTCAACTAACTCCGGATTTATTTCCACCGCTTTTTTAAAACTATCGTAGGCCTTTTCCTGTTCGCCCCGGACTTGATAGATTATTCCCAGATTATTGTAGGCTTGGGCAGATTTAGGATTAGCGGCGATTGCTTTTCTATAAAACTCGGCGGCCTGAGAGGAATTACCCTCGGCTCCGGAGATATTCCCCAAAAGCAGGTAAGCGTCCCATGCCCGGGGTTCCCTGCCAAGCACGAACTCTGCCTCTCTCCTTGCCCGGCTTAACTCTCCCTTCGCATAATAAATATTTCCCAGGTTAAGGCGGGCTATTGTATTATTCCCGTCAACGTTTAATACGTAATTATAAAAGGTCAGCTCGTTTTTGTAATTGGTATTCTTTATTATCGTCGAGCCGGAGTAAGCGGAAACAATCAAGGCTACGCAAGCCACGGTAGCCCTTGGGAATCGCGAGCGCAAACTCAGAACCAAATAAGCTATAATGAGAAAAAAGCCTGCCGACGCCGGATACACGTACGGCTCGGAAAATATCGGCCCGAAGAAAGAGATTGTGCCGGCAAGATTTAAAACGGGCAGCAAGCCTATAAGATAAAAGGCAAGCCCGAAAATTATAATTTTGTCTCTGAAAATTAATGCCCTTATGATTATATAGGCGATAAGTATCGAGGCAAATACATTTAAAGCCGGCAAAAGTGAGGCGCCTTTAGCGGACACCCCCGTTAAAAAACCGTACGGTAAAATAAGCTGCCGGAAATAGTCCCGGCAGAGATAAAAGAAATTAGACACGTTCTGTAAAGAAAAAACCCCGGCAAAATTCAGCTTTTCGCTGGGCATAAACTTATTGCGCAGGAACAGATAAATTCCGCCTATGGCGATAAACGGCAACAAGCTAAAAAGCCTTTTTTTGCTATTGTTATTCGACATAATTATACAGACCGCTGCGAAAAACGGCAACAGCAGGGCGCCCTCCCGAGAAAGCAAGGCGGGCAGGAATGCCGATACGGACAAAACATACAGCGGCCTCCTTCGATACAAAAAATAACCGGCCAGCGCAGTTAAGGAAGACAGCATAAACATCATCTCCAGAATATTGGAGCGGCCGCCGATTATCGTAACCACGCCTGCCTGAACCGGATGGATGCAGAACAAAATACCCGTTAGTAAAGCCGGTATTTTATCTTTGAATATAAAATATATCAAAAGATATACCAGGAAACTATTCAGAGAATGTATGACGATATTGGTCAGGCGGTAGCCGAGGGGATTCAATCCCCAGAAAAAATAATCCAGAGTGTAACTCAATGCCTGCAGCGGGCGGTAGTAGCTGCTGCCGGAGGGAGAGAAATGAAAGATATCGGTCCTGAAAAGTTGGGGCAAGAAGCGGATATCCCTGATATAGGGATTTTGCACTATAAAGAACTTATCGTCGAACAAGAAACCGTTGTTTAGGGCATCGGCGTATACGAGGACGCAGACTATAAGAAGAAATAAATAAATATATCCCGATTTCATCTTTCTAAAAGAAACCCCGCACCTTTAATAATTCGCGCTGTATCATATAAGAGCAACTCACGATTCAGATTGTAAAAGGTGCGGGGTTTTGCAACAGCTGGCTAACTATCTTTTCTTTCTTTTCTTTTTGCCGCCTCTCTTCATCTTGGCGCAAGAAACGTCGCCCTTCTTGTCGACAAAATAAAGGTAACCCTCTTTTCTCTTGATGCCGCATTTGGCTACCTTTTTCGGGCTGCCTCCCTTGGATTTGCCGCGAGCCATCTTTGCGCAGGAAACGTCGCCTTTTTTGTCCACATAATAAAGGTAACCCTTCTCTCTCTTGATGCCTAATTTTGTCACTTTCTCTGCCATTCTTTCACCTCCTTCCTAATTTTTATTTTTAATCCTTCGAGGCCCTAATCCCTAACTACTATCTACTGACTACTAATATTAAGTCCCCACTCTGACGGGCTCCAGTATCCGTTTAAGCATAGCGATTGCCGAGAGAACCGCTAAAAAACTCGTTTTCGGATTATCGGGGTGCACTAAGTTTTCAACCCTGCTCAATATTTTGCCCGCGTCCGACTCTATATAAATTTCGTGAATATTCCTCCTTGCCGACGGGGAAGCCACAATCTTAACCCGCGTCTTTGCCTGTCCGATGCCGGCAATGCTTAAGGTCGCGGCGACATTGATGTTCTGAGGGAAGAGTTTAATTGCCCGGCGTGCGCTCCCTGAAAATAATACGGTATCTTTTTTAATTTTATCGAGCTTTATCTTCTTGCGCCGTATGTAGTCTATATTCTCGAAAGACCTGGGATTTTTACGGGTGATAAGCATAACCTTTTTGATTTTTCCCTGCGAGGCGGCCTTTAATGCGTCAACGCCGCAAATCGCTCCGCTGGGGATATAAACCTTGGCTTGATGCCTGTGTGCCATAATCTTTAATTGCTGCGTATGAGCGGCTACGCCTCCGACGCTCATAATGATAACGTCGCGGCCTTTATTCAGGGCGCTCTTGACAATCGCCGGGCAACTCTTAACGTCGGTGGCCTCAATAACCAAATCGCTCTTTTTTATCAAATTATCCAGAGAACCGGAAACTACGGACCTGCCCACCTTCAATCTTCCGGCCAAAAGCAACGCCTTATTTTTATCTATATCGTTCAGAGACGCCAGCCTCGCCTGCCTTGCGAATTCCTTAACAACCGCCTTCGCCAGAGAAGTCCCGATTGCTCCGCAACCAACTATCCCGATTCTCAATTTCTTCATATTATCATATTATCAATCAATCTTGTCCTGCCGATGTAGACCGCCAAGGCAATCAATGCCTCGTCACGAATTTTCTTAACGGGTTTTAATTCAACCGGGTCAACAATTTCGAGGTACTGAATCCGGGCGGTTTTCTTCTTCCGAATAATCCCGCGCATAGCAAGCTTAATCTTTGATGAAACCGCGACTCCCCGGATAATCATCGCTTCGGCTTTCTTTAAAGCCTCGCATAAGACAACGGCGTCCTTTCGCTCCCGGGCATTTAGATACGCGTTGCGTGAGCTCAGGGCCAGGCCGTCGGCCTCCCTGATTATCGGCATAACTCTTATCTTAATCGGCATGTTGAGGTCTCTTGCCATCTGTTGAATAATTACCGCTTGCTGAGCGTCTTTCCGGCCGAAGTAAGCCGCGTCCGGCTGAACGATGTTGAAAAGCCTGGCCACGATTGTCGCCACTCCCCTGAAATGCCCGGGCCTGAACCTGCCGCACAGCACATTGCTTAAGCTCTCCGTAATAACGTAAGTCTTATATCCCTCAGGATACATCCGGCCTGCCGCGGGATAAAATATAATATCAACGCCTTCTTTTTTACACAGCAGCGCATCGGTTTTTAAATCGCGGGGGTAACGCAGGTAATCTTCGCCCGGTCCGAATTGTGCGGGATTGACGAATATGCTCGTAACCGCTACATCGTTTTCTTTGCGGGCCTGCTTAATCAAACTTAAATGCCCGGCGTGCAACGCTCCCATCGTCGGCACAAAGCCGATGGATTTACCTTTCCGCTTTAACTCTTTGGCGGTTCTCTGCATCCTCTCAATGCTTCGGATAATCTTCACCCTGCCGAACCTTTCTGCCGATAGCTTTCTTAATCTTTAACTTTTCCGCCGCATCAGGCGCAATCTCTTCAAGCGGCTCCATTACGAATTTTCGCTCAAGCATCCTGGGGTGGGGAATACACAGAGACTCTTCTTCTATCCGGGCGTCCGCGTAAAGTAAAATATCCAGGTCAATGCAGCGCGGCCCGTCCTTAACCGTCCTGATCCTGCCTAAATCATCCTCGAGCTTCTGTAACCTCTTCAGAAGCTCGTACGGCGGCAATGTGGTTTGAATCTCGATTACGCAGTTTAGATACGGACCCTGAGGCGGCCCGCCTTCCGGCGGAGTCTCGATTATTTTCGAAATCCTGGTAACCCGGGTATTCATCAATAATTTTATTCTCCTTATCGCGGCCCTTATGTTATATTCCCTGTCGCCTAAGTTTGAGCCAAGACCAACGTAACAGGTTACCATCTTTTTAGTTCATAGCTGATAGCTCATAGCTGATAGGTCTTACTATGAGCCATGAGCTATGAGCCAAGAGCTACAACTTCTTTCTTAGTCTTTCAATTGCCTCTTTTATTCTCTGTTTATCGACTGTTAAGGCAAAACGCACGTAGCCCTCGCCGTATTTGCCGAAGCCGACGCCGGGAGTAACCACAATCCCCGCCTTTTTTAATAATTGCCTTGCAAAGGTTATGGAATTTACTTTCTTGCCCGCTCCCGGATAATTTTCGGGAATCTTAGCCCATATGTAAAAGGTAGCTTTTGGCCTGGATATCTTCCAGCCCAGAGAATCCAGCCCCTCTGCCAAAATGTCCCTCCTGCGCCGGTAAAGCCCGCGGATGTCCGAAATATTATCTTCGGAACCTTCCAGGGCCGCAATGCCCGCAATCTGAATTGCGCCGAATATCCCCGAATCGACGTTTGACTTAACTTTTGCCAGTGCGGCTACTAAATTCTTGTTTCCGCAAACCCAGCCTATCCGCCAGCCGGTCATGTTGTAAGTCTTGGATAAAGAGTGAAATTCGATTCCGGTTCCCTTTGCTCCCCTCGTTTGCAGAAAGCTGGGCGGCCTGAAACCGTCGAAACAAATTTCCGAATAAGCCATGTCGGAGACGACAACGATATTCCTCTTTTCTGCGAAATCCGCTACCTCCCTATAAAACTCCGCCTCAGCCGTTGCCGAGGTCGGATTATTCGGATAATTTATGTAAAGCAGCCTCGCTTTCTTTAAGATATTACCGGGAATCCCTTTGAATCGGGGAAGGAAATTGTTATTCTCCAGCAAAGGCAAAGAATAAACTCTTCCGCCGGCTAAAATTGTTCCTCCGCGGTAAGGCGGATAACAGGGGTCCGGAATCAGGGAATAGTCGCCCGGATTGATGATGGCTAAAGGCAGATGAGCGATGCCTTCTTTGGAACCGATAAGCGGCAGGATTTCTGTTTCGGGGTTAAGCGCGACCTGAAAGCGTCTTTTATACCAACCCGCGATTGCCCGGCGCAGAGCCGGCATTCCCTGGTCCAGGGCATAACAATGGTTCGCCGGGTCGCGCGCTGCCCGGAAAAGAGCATCGATTATGAAATCCGGCGTGGGCCGGTCCGGATCTCCGACGCCGAAATCAATAATATCCTTACCCTGTTGTTTAGCCTTTCTTTTTGTCTTATCAATTTCAAAAAACAAATAAGGAGGAAGTCTCTGTAATCGCTCGGATAACCTAATTTTCATCTTTTACCTATAACCTATCGCCTATGAGCTATGAGCTATGAGCTATGAGCTATTTTAACACGTCCTGCATTGAATAGAGTCCTGCCGGCTTACCCGATACCCACCTTGCTGCCTTTAAGGCTCCGAGAGCAAACAGGTCCCGCGAGTGCGCCCGGTGGGTTATTTCTACACGCTCGGAATTGCCGCAGAAGATTATGGTATGGTCGCCTACAATATCGCCCAATCTTACCGCGTGAACGGGAATCTCTCCGCCCGTTGCGCCGGAGAGAATCTGCCCGAATTTTTTTGCCGTTCCCGAAGGAGCGTCTTTTTTGGCTCTATGATGCGCCTCGGTTATTTCAATGCCGTATTCGGGGCCGAGCTTTTTTGCAATCTCCGGGATAATGTCGAACAAGACATTAACTCCCACCGACATATTAGGGGAAAAGACTATCGGGACTATCTTTGATATGTCCTGCACTTTATTCAACTGCTCGGAATTCAGTCCGGTCGTCCCGATAACCGCCGCTTTTTTGTAGCGCGCCAAGTAATCCAGATTGGCTGCGGTGGCTTCGGGAGCGGTAAAGTCTATGAACACATCCACTAAAAATATCCCGTCGGGATTGGAAGAAATCTTAACCCTCCCCAATTCTTTTCCAATAGGAGGAATCCCTTTCTTCTCCAGAGCTAACTTGATTTCGAAATCCTTATCCCTGCTGGCTAATTCGAATATTCTCCGGCCCATCCGGCCGCATACTCCTGCAATACCCAGTTTAATCATCGGAATCGCTCCTCACTTCAGCAAACCGTAATCCGAAAGCGCCCCGCTTAATTTCTCCAGATTCTGAGGCGATATCGCGCACAGGGGAAGCCTTAAATCAGGCTCACACAATCCCAAAAGACCCATGGCCGTTTTAACCGGAATGGGGTTAGTCTCGATAAACATCGCCTTGATTAAAGGCAAGAGTTTATAGTGCAGGTCCCGGGCCTTTTTTATATCGCCTTTTTCAAATGCCCGGACCATTTGGGCAACGTCCGCAGGAACGATATTTGCCACAACGGAAACTACGCCTACTCCGCCGATTGCCAGAAGAGGAAGAGTCAGAGAGTCGTCTCCGGAAATTAAATCAAAATCTTTTGGGCACAATGCCTTTATCTGCGACATCTGGTCAAGGCTTCCCGAAGCCTCCTTAATGCCGATGATGTTTTTGCAGTCTTTGGCTAACCTGCACACGGTTTGAGGCTCGATATTTATCCCCGTGCGGGAGGCGATATTGTATAGGATTATCGGAATCTTAACGCTTTCGGAAATAACCTTAAAATGCAGATACAGGCCCTGCTGAGTCGGCTTGTTGTAATACGGAGAAACCAGGAGCAGGCCGTCGGCTCCTGCCTTTTGCGCATGGGCGGAGAGCTCTATTGCCTCCTGGGTGCTGTTTGAGCCTGTTCCGGCAATCACCGGCACTCTCTTTTGGGCTGCGTCAATAACAACCTCTATTGCCCGCTCGTGCTCTTTCATTGACAGGGTCGGCGATTCGCCGGTTGTGCCGCAGGGCACAATGCCGGAGGTTGCGTTCTTAATCTGGTATTCCACAAGCTCTCCTAATTTATCTTCGTCTATTTTGCTTTTTTTAAACGGCGTAACAATAGCGACAATCGAGCCGTTAAACATAATACACCCCCGTATGGACTATTCTGGCTTTACCCTCTAACCACACATTGTTAAACTTTCTGTTCACCTTCTCAAACTCCACTCCTAAAACCTCGCCGCTTTTGGTATGTACGTTAATCTTGCGGATAGCGTAGAGTAAGGCCGCGGCGACGGTTCCGGTCCCGCAAGCAAGCGTCTCGTCTTCCACGCCGCGCTCGTAGGTCCTGACTCTTATATTATTATCGTCGAGGATTTGAACAAAGTCAACATTTGTTCCTTGGGGCCGGAATATTTTATGAAAACGGATTTGCCTGCCGATATCGACTATGTCAATTTTATCGAGCCCTTCGACAAAGATTACGGCATGAGGCACGCCGGTGTCGATAAAATTTACTTTAATGTGCCTGGCCTGCGGGGCTATTTTTATGGGCAAGCCTAATTTTATGTCTTTCGGCTCTGTCATCTTAATTTTAACTCTGTCCCTATTGACCTTTGCCTCGATAATGCCGGCTTTTGTTTCGATGCTCAATCCTTTCAAGTTTGCGGCGCTGTATAGCGACGCGCACGTTACTGCGTTGCCGCACATCCGCGGCTCCGAGCCGTCGGGGTTAAAGATTCTCATTCTTATGTCCGCTTTGTTTGACTTTTCTAAAAGCAACAGCCCGTCCGCGCCGACGCCGTATTTTCTGTCGCAAATGCGCTTTGCTATAGCGGATAGCGGATAGCGGATAGCGGATAGTTTTACTTTCTCAATGACGGCGAAGTCATTACCGGAGGCTACCATCTTGGTGAATTCGATTTGATTAACCATCTCTATATCAGATCAGGAATTACCTCGTTTCTTATCAAATCCCGGTATGTTTCCCTCTTTCTTATCAGATATACTTTATTCTTAACCACCATAACTTCGGCGACCCGCAGTCTGGAATTATAATTGCTGGACATACTGAACCCGTATGCCCCGCATCCCAGCACGGCAAGCAATTCCCCTTCTTTGACCGCGGGCATAATTCTGTCTCTGGCAAAAGAATCTGCGCTCTCGCAAATCGGGCCGACTACATCATACCGGCTGCTTCTTCTTGCGGCGACTCTGCGCAATGGCAAAATCGTATGGTGCGCTCCGTAGAGCGCGGGCCTGATAAGTTCGCTCATTGCCCCGTCAACGATGATAAACTTCTTCCTCGGCGTATGCTTTACGTATAAGACTTTGACCGCGAGTATCCCGGCATTGCCGACGATGAACCTGCCGGGCTCAAGGATTATCTTGAGTCCCGTACTCTTCAAAATCGGCAAAACCTGCCTTGCGAATTCAGCGGCTGTCTGCGGCTCCTCTTTATCGTAAACTATGCCCAGCCCTCCGCCGATATTGAAATATTCCAAACCGATGCTTTCCCTGTTCAGCTGCTCAATGAAGCCGGCTAGCTTCGTTATGGCTTTAAAAAAAGGAGTGCTTTCGGTTATCTGCGAACCGATATGTATGTGCAATCCCAGAATATCGGTCTTGGAAAAATTACTGCGGCGTTTAAGAATATCGTGAGCGGTTTTTAAATCTATGCCGAATTTGTTGGTAATCTTACCCGTGGTGATGAATTTATGGGTTGCCGGAGTGATGTCGGGATTTATCCTGATAGCGACTCTTGCCCTCTTATTAAGCGATTTGGCGATCCGGTTTACCTGCTCAAGCTCTGGCAGGGACTCAATGTTTAAGAAAAGAATCCCTAATTCGATTGCCGTTTTAAGCTCTTCCTCCGTCTTGCCGACCGAGGCATAAACAATCTTCTTTCCGGGACAGCCTGCCTTGAGCGCGCGGAACAATTCTCCGCCGGAAACAACGTCAAGCCCCGCGCCTTGCTCGACTAAGGATTTGAGCAGGGCTAAATTGGAGTTCGCCTTTACCGAAAAACAGATAAGGGGGTTGACGCCGGCGAAAGCCTTTTTTAACTTAAAATAGTGGTCGAGTATGGTCTGGTAGCTGTAAATGTAAAGAGGTGTGCCGAACCGGCGGGCTATGTCTTCTACTTTTAGATTTTCGCAATAAAGTCTGTTGCGCTTATACTTAAACTCGTGCATTCCCTTTCTATCTTCCCGGCTGGCTGACTGCCTAAATTCCTATCTCCTGACCGATTTCTTAGTCCGCACCGAGTGCGCGGGATCGAACAGCCTGAGTATCTCTTCTTTGACGAACCTGTCCGAGAATTTCTTCAATAAATTCCCGGGCATCTCTTTTATCGGTATCGAGTTATCGATTGAATACTTGACCAGCTTGCCGACCGTATCGTGAGCCTTCTTAAACGGCACTTTTTTGCCCACGAGATAATAAACCAAATCCGTCGCGTATAGCGATTCGTCCTTTAATTGCTCTCCAATCTTGGCCTTATTGAATTTTAGCGCTTTAACCAGCCTCTGTAAAATTCTTATCTCCTGAGAAATAATCCCGAAAGAATTGAATAAAGGCTCTTTGTCCAGCTGCATATCCCGGTTATAGGTAAGCGGCAGGCCTTTCATCATAACCAGGACGCTTATAAGGTTCCCGCACAATCTTGCCGCATAGCCCCTTATTAACTCCAGGACATCGGGATTCTTTTTCTGCGGCATAAGAGAACTGCCGGTGCAGAAAGAATCGTGGATTTGAACAAAATCAAATTCCCTGGTCGACCAAATAATAAGGTCCTCCGACAATCTTGAAAGATGCACGGCTAAAATGGATAAGGCGCCGATGACTTCCAAAACGAAGTCTCTGTCAGAAACCGCGTCTAAAGAATTAACCACGGGGTTTATATTAAATCCGGATACTTTTACGTTATATTTTGAAGCGCTTATAGGCGTTCCCGCTAAAGCGCCGGCCCCCAGAGTCAGTTTTATGTTTTTGGCAACGTAATCCAGCCGCCCGGAATCCCTGTTCAGCATCTCGACATAAGCCCCGAGGTAATCCTTCAAACAAACGGGCTGGGCGTGCTGTAAATGGGTAAATCCGGGCAAAATTATACCGGCATTCTTCCTTGCCACGCCCGAGAAAGCCTTAATCAATTTGCCGATATCCGAGTTTAATTCGCAAACAGCCGCCTTGCAATATAATTTGGTTGCGAACACAACCTGTTCGTTTCTGGACCTGGCTGTGTGCAGCTTCAACGCCGGCCCGCCTGCCTGTTTTTGCAATTCATTCTGGATAAAAGTATGGATATCTTCGTCCTTATCGCCCGGCTTAAGAAATCCTGCTTTGGCTCTTTTGAGCAGGGATTCCAGGCCCTTGGTTAACTTAGCCGCTTCGGCTGAGGAGAGATACCCGCTTTTCTTCAAAATCTGAACGTGAGCCATTGAACCGAGCAAATCGTACTCGGCAAGCTTCCGGTCATACTGTATTGACCTGGTGAATTCCTCGGCCAGCGGGTCAATCTTTTTGCTAAATCTTCCTCCCCACATCTTCTTCGACATAAAAAACTCCTTACGTCCCTATTTACGATAGGGCAGTCCCCAGATTTCGATAAAACCTTTGGCTAATTTCTGGTCAAACTGTCCCTCTTTGCCGTAGGTTGCCAATTCCTTCTTATAAAGCGAATAAGGCGACTTGCGGCCTACAACCGTACAACTGCCTTTAAATAACTTTACCTTTATGCTGCCGGTAAGCTTTCTTTGAGTATATTCTACGAACCTATCCAAGGCCTCTTTTAACGGCGAATACCAGAGGCCGTAATATACAAGTTCCGAGTATTTAAGGCTTACGCTTTCCTTAAAGTGGGCGGTTTCGCGGTCCAGCACCAAACTCTCCAGCTCTTTGTGCGCGGTGTATAATATAGTGGCAGCCGGAGCTTCGTAAACCTCTCTGGTTTTTATCCCCACCAGCCTGTTTTCGATAAGGTCGGTCCTGCCTACCCCGTAAAGCCCGCCCAGGTTGTTCAATTCCCGGATCAGGTTTAATATTCTGTAGGATTTGCCGTCAATTTTTTTGGGGATGCCTTTTTGAAAATATATCTCCAGATACCGCGCAAAGCCGGAGTGAGCAGAGGGATTCTTGGTAATCTGGTAGGCGCTCTCCGGAGGCTCGACCGATATATCCTCCAGTATGCCCGCTTCAATACTTACCCCCCACAGGTTCTTATCTATGCTATAAGGCTTCTTTTTAGTTACATCCACGGGTAGATTAAATTTCCTGGCATACTCTATCTCTTCTTCGCGCGATTTAAACTCCCATTCCCTTACCGGCGCAATAATCTCTAAATCAGGGTCTAAGATTTTGACAGAAACCTCAAATCTAACCTGGTCATTGCCCTTTCCGGTACAGCCGTGAGCAACTGCCTTTGCCTTCTCTTTATGGGCTATTTCTACTAAATACTTGGCAATCAAAGGCCTGCCCAGTGCGGTAGTCAACAAATATTTCCCTTCATAAACAGCATTGGCTTTTAAAGCAGGCAGAACAAAATCCTGAATAAATTCTTCTTTAAGGTCTTTTACATACACTTTTTGAGCTCCCGCGTCCAGTGCTCTTTGCCTTGCTTGGGCCGCGTCCTGCTCCTGGCCGATATCGGCCATAAAACAGATAACGTTATAGCCGAGCTTAGCCAGCCAATGAACGCAACAGGTCGTATCCAATCCGCCGGAATACGCAAGAATCACTTTTTTCATTAGAAAATCCAGTAGCGTTTAGCGGATAACGTATAGAAAATACTAAACGCTATACGCTCTACGCTCTACGCTAATAAATATACGCTCTACGCTATACGCTGACCCCAAGTAACCTTATTATCATTTTTCAACAATTGAATCAATATGGCCTTCTGCACGTGCAGCCTGTTCTCGGCCTGGTCAAAAACTATAGAACCGGGCCCGTCTATAACCTCTTCTGCAATCTCTTCCCCGCGGTGCGCCGGAAGGCAATGCATAATCAGGCACTTTTCCTTTGCCGAAGACAGAAGTTTTTTGTTTACCTGAAAGTTATTGAAATGCCTTTTTCTTGCTCTCGCCTCTTGCTCCTGGCCCATCGAGGCCCAGACATCGGTGTAAATTATGTCTGCGCCCTCAGCCGCTTCTTTTGCTTTGTTGAACAATTTTATCTTTGAGCCGGAGGCCTTCGCAAAAGACACCGCCTCTTTCACAATTTCCTCTCTGGGCGAATATTTTTCCGGAGTCGCAATATTGAGGTTAAGACCCGCCTTCGAGCATCCGTGAAGAAGGGAATGGCAGACGTTATTCCCGTCCCCGATAAAAGCGAGCGTAACAGCCTTGAAGCCGGAAAATTTCTCCCTTATCGTATAAATATCGGCCAATGCCTGGCAGGGGTGCAATAAATCCGTTAACGCGTTGATTACCGGAACGCTGGCGTATTCGGCCATCTCCAGAATATTCTTATGCGCGAATGTCCGCAGAGCAATGCCGTCCACGTAGCGGCTGAGCGTCCGGGCAATATCAGCGATTGATTCGCGAAGCCCCGGCTTTATCTGCTCCGGGCCTAAATAAAGGCTGCCTCCGCCCAGCTGATACATCCCCACCTCAAAGGAAACCTGAGTCCGGCAAGACGGCTTCTCGAAAATCAACGCCAGCATCTTTCCCTTCAGAGCGCTGCCGAATTTAGCGGACGCTTTTTTTAGCTCGTCGGCGAGGTCAAAGATTTCGTCCATCTCTTTTTTCGTCAGGTCTTTTATTGAAATCAGGTGTTTATGCATATCTTTTGCGGCTGCTTACATCAGATAAGGCTTTTTGAGACTCTCTTCAAGCGCCTTATCTAATATAGACACGGCCTGGTCAATCTCTCTCTCGGTAACATTCAGAGCCGGCATCAGGCGCAAGACCTTTTCGTGGGTGCAATTAATCAGCAGGCCCAAATTTAGGCACTGCTCGACCAATTCTTTGCCTTGAGTTCTCAACTCTACCCCGAACATTAAACCCTTGCCTCTTACGTCAGCGATAACCTTGTGTTTATTCTTCAAGGAAATAAGCCGGGCCGTCAAATACTTTCCGGAATTCTCAACCCTGCTCAGTAGCTTGTCTTTTTGAACCGCCCTCAAAACCGCTAAAGCGGCCTTGCAGATTACCGGGCCTCCGCCAAAGGTAGAGGCGTGGCTCCCCGGCCCCAACACGTCGGCAATCTCCTTTTTTGCGAGCATTGCTCCGATGGGCAATCCGCCTCCCAGGCTTTTAGCTAAAGTCACCACGTCCGGCTTTATCCCGTAATGCTGGTAGGCAAACATTTTCCCGGTGCGGCCTATGCCGGTCTGAACTTCGTCAACAATAAGCAGGAGTCCTTTTTTATCGCACTTCCTGCGCAAGCCCAAAACAAATTCCTTCCCGGCAATATTGATTCCGCCTTCTCCCTGAATCAATTCCAGCATAACCGCTACGGTTCTGTCAGTCAAGGCGGAATTCACTGCTTCCAGATTGTTAAAGGGAACGATCTTAAATCCTTCCGGCAAGGGCCGAAACCCCTCCTTGTATTTGCTCTGCCCTGTCGCCGCCAGAGCCGCCAGGGTTCTGCCGTGAAATGAATTTTCGAAAGTAATGATTTCAAAACGGCCTTTGCCGAATCTGCGGGCAAGTTTAATCGCCCCCTCGTTTGCCTCCGCTCCCGAATTGCAGAAAAAAACCTTAACCGGAAAACCGCTCCAGAAATTCAGCTCCTTCGCCAAATTCGCCTGCGCAGGATGGTAATAATTATTGGGAACAAAAATGAGTTTGGAAATCTGGTCGCGCACGGCTGTCATTACCTTAGAGTGGCAGTGTCCGAGATTGCCCGCGCCCCAGCCCGGGAAAAAATCGAGATACTTGCGGTTATGTATATCCCAGAGATAGCTGCCCTTGCCCTTTACAAAAACCAAAGGCGTCTTCGTGTAGGTGGGCATTATATAGTCATTATAGGCGCTAAATATCTCCTGAACTTTCATAATTATTCTACAATCTCCGTACCAATCCCTGTGTCAGTAAATATCTCTAATAATAAAGCATGCGGAATGCGGGCATCGATAATGTGGGCTTTCTTAACGCCGTTGTTAATCGCGCGCACGCAGGCTTCAACTTTGGGAATCATTCCCTCCTGGATAACTTTGTCTTCAATTAAATTCCCGACTTCCTGAACCGTGAGAGAAGATAACAAGGAGCTGGAATCTTCGGAATTACGCATTATCCCTTTCACATTGGTTAATAAAACAAATTTTTCGGCGCTCAGGGTAGAAGAAATCCAGGAGGCGGCCTCGTCCGCGTTAACGTTGTAAACTTTATTGTCAACGCCCAGGCTCATCGGGCAGACAACCAGAATTTCGTCTTTTTTAAGCCTCTCCGACAAAAAGTCCTTATTTATGTTTACAATCTCGCCTACCAAGCCCAAATCTATCTTCGCCTTTTTCTTCTTGACCTGAATGAGTTGATTATCCTTTCCGTTAAGCCCCGCTACCTTACCGCCCAAACCGGAAATCTCCTTTACGATTAACGCGTTTAGCTTCTCCAGCTCCTCTTCGACGACGGCCAGAGTCTCTTCGTCGGTTACGCGCATTCCTTCGATGAATTCGGTCTTCTTGCCCTTTATGCGCATTCGCTCGCTTATATTAGGCCCTCCGCCGTGCACCAGCACTACCTTCATTCCTATAAAACTTAAAAAGACAATGTCTTCTAAGACATTCCGGCGTATCCTCTCCTCCCCCAGAATGCTCCCGCCGTATTTGATAACAGCTGCCTTTTTATGGAATTTCTTAATGTAAGGTAATGCCTCAATCAGGACATCCGCTTTTTTTATCGCTTCTTCCATATACCCTCGCTTTGTTCTCTAACTGTATTCGGCATTAATTTTCACGTACTCCGGTGTCAGGTCAGAAGTATAAACTGTCGCCTCGGATTTCCCGCGGCCGAACCCGACTTCTACGTAGATATCTTTTTTGTTTAAAGGGCCCGCGTTCAGTTTCAGGTTCCCCTCTTTCACTTCTATGCCGCTTGCGCCTACGGCAGCGACGATTCTCCCGAGATTCCGGTTGCTGCCGAACATAGCGGTCTTGAATAAATTGGAATTAGCTATGCTTAATGCGGCCCGCCTTGCTTCCTGAAAGCTGCCGGCCTGTTTTACTCTAATCCGGATAAACTTGGTAGCTCCCTCCGCGTCCCTGACAATCATCTTGGCTAAATCCAGACACACCGAGCGCAGGGCATAAAAAAACTTTTTGAAATCCCCGCTTCCTTCACGGATTTCCGGGTTCCCGGAGCAGGAATTGCTCATTATAAATACGGTATCGTTGGTGCTCATACATCCGTCCACGGTGATGCAATTAAAAGTTTCATCGGCCGCGCCTTTCAAAGCCGCCCGTAAAGCCTGCCGGGTTATATTCGCGTCGCTTAAGATGAAACATAACATTGTCGCCAGATTCGGCGCAATCATACCCGCGCCCTTTGCCATTCCGTAGATGGCGACAGGTTTCTTCCCTATATTCACTACCCTGGCGCTTGTTTTTGCGAACGTGTCGGTCGTAAGAATCGCCCTGGCCGTTTTGGCTAACCCGGATTTACTTAAATCCTTAATCAAAGACGGCAACGATTTCTTGACCCGCTCTGCCGGCAAGGGCTTGCCTATAATCCCCGTGGAGGCAAACAGAACCTCCTGCTCTTTTATCTTGAGAAGGCGGGCCAGCTCACCGGCAATCTCCCGGGCCGTTCTAAGGGGGTCCCCCTTCGCAGACGCCTTAGTTTTGCTCCGCCTCTTGGGTAGGATGAAACAATTCGCATTTCCGCTGTTTGCGATTATGGCCCGGAAGCTGCGCGAATCTCCGAGATTTATCCGGGAGAGCTTTACCGAGCCGGAAGTAATTTTATTGGCGGTAAATAAACCGGCTGCCCTTGCCGGACTCTGAGAAAAAATCAATCCAAGGTCGGGTTTACCCGATTTTTTAATTCCGCAGGCTATCCCGCTTGCCCTGTAACCTAAAGGTAAAGCTGCTTTGATTGTCACCCTAAAGCCGCCCGTTCGGGGAAACCGTACATTATATTCATATTCTGAATCGCCTGGCCGGCAGCGCCCTTGCCGAGATTATCGATTGCCGCAACAACGATTATTAAGTTCTGTTGCGGAAAAGACCTTATTGCGATATCGAAAAAATTTGTGTTCGCTACGTCTTTTACCCGGACAGACTCTCCTTCCTTTTTTATTCTTGCGAAAGGCTCCCGTTTATAAAATTTTTTATACAAATTTATTAGCCTTCCGGCTGCGGGCGGCTTCTGAGATGTTCTCAAATATATGGTCTCCAATATCCCCCGGTTGATTGACAGGATATGAGGCACAAATGTCACCCTTATCGCCTTTGCGGCTAATTTCGATAATTCCTGATTTATTTCCGGAATATGCTGGTGAATATTTATTTTGTAAGCGCTGGCGTCTTCGTTAATTTCGGAAAAAGAATACTCCAGGAGCGCCTGCCTGCCTGCGCCGGTAGCTCCCGATTTTGCGTCGATGATTATCTGGCCGGGCTCTATTTCCTCACAGCTAACCAAAGGCGCCAGGCTCAGGATGGCCGCTGTCGGATAACAACCGGGGTTAGCGACCAGATTTGCCTTCCTGATTTTCGCACGGTATAATTCCGGCAAACCATATACGGCATTTTTAAGATTATGCTTATCGCTATGCTCCGCCTTATAAAATTTACAATAGGTTCTTACGTCTCTTAACCTGTAGTCGGCGCTTAAGTCGATAACCCTAATGTTTGGCTTAAGCAGTTTCGGGACAATCTTCATTGATACGGTATGGGGTAACGCCAGAAAGAAAAGATTGCAATTAGCCGAGACTGCCGAGTTGATATCAAAGGGAATGCAGGTTAAGCCGATCCTATTCTTAAACTTAGGGAATATTTTATCTATACAGGCCGGCTCCTCAAGCTTGGCGGCAAGGTAGCTTATCCGCACTTGGGGGTGGTTTAAAAGAATATTAATCAGCTCCTCGCCGGTGTATCCTGTTGCGCCGATTATACCTGCATTTATTACCATCGCAACCTCGCAATTTAAAATGAGCGGTTAGAATTACAAAAAACTTCCCGGCTGCTCAATTATAATAAAATAAAAAACCTATCTCGTCAACTCATTTTTCGTCGAGATAGGCCCTCTTTGGTTGCCAATTACCTCTTAGTCCACTGGAAACGCTTACGCGCCCCCTTCTGTCCGTATTTCTTGCGCTCTTTCATTCTGGAGTCGCGCGTCAGAAACCCGTTTTTTCTCAAAATTTTTTTCGCATCATCGCTGATTAAACCCAAGGCGCGCGCAATAGCCAGACGCAAAGCGCCGGCCTGGCCGCTGTAACCCCCGCCCTTAATATTGGCAATCACATTGTATTTATTAAGGGTATCGGTTATGGCCATGGGCTGCCTTACGATGATTCTGTCTGTCTCGCGCAGAAAATATTTCTCAAACGGGCGCCTGTTGACGAAAATTAGGCCTTCGCCCGGAATAAGCTGGATACTGGCAACTGCCTCCTTACGCCTGCCGATGACTCTATTCTTTGCAACGCTTCTTTCATTTACTGCTGCCGTATTATTGTCGTTATTCGTATTCATAGCCTCTTCCTGGTTTTCTTCGCTCTCGGACCTTTCTCGACTCGCGGCTAATCTCCCGGCGCAAGCAAGTTCAATGCCTTCGGTTTTTGACTGCCGTGAGGATATTTTTCGTCCGCGTAAACTTTCAATTTCCTGAACATCCTCCTGCCCAGGGAACCCTTGGGCAACATGCGTTTAACTGCAAGTCTAAATACAACCTCGGGCCTCTTCTTTAATAACTCCGATAAGGTAACTTCTTTCAGCCCTCCGGGATAACCGGAATAACGCTGGTAAATCTTATTGTTCAACTTTTTCCCGGTAACCCTGATTTTAGAGGCATTAATCACAATCACGCCGTCGCCCGTATCCAGATGAGGGCTGAATTGCGGCTTGTGTTTGCCTCTGAGAACTCCCGCGACGCGCGAAGCTAACCTGCCCAAGATCTTGTCTCCCGCATCCACTAAGTGCCAGATTACTTTTACTTCCTCTTTTTTGGGGATATACGTCTTTCTCATAGCAAATGATTATAACACATTTTTTCAAAAATGACAAATATTTATTGACCTTTTTTTTCTTTTCTATATAATAAACACTATGTTCAAAAGATGCGCAATATGCAATAAAGGGCCGATGTACGGCCACTCCTTAAGCCACCGGGGCATGGCTAAGAAAAAAGGCGGAACCGGAAGAAAAACCACTAGAGTAAACAAAAGAAGATTTATGCCCAACCTGCATAAGATAAAAGCCAAGCTCGAAGGGCGAATAAAAACTATCTATATCTGCGCTAAGTGCCTGAAAAAAGGCAAGGTAGAAAAGGTTATCTGAAAATTATCTCTTTGGCTTCCAGAATAATATCCTCGTTACCCCGCCAGGCGTCAATCCCGGGAGAATAAACCAGAGCAAAACAAGGCGACTCCATCAGCTTCTGTTTTAACCCGCCAAAACCAAAGCCGATTACCGGATAAGTAAATTCGGAGTCGGTGACCCAGAATTTTAAAGTATCCCTGTTTAAGACCTCCGGTTCGCTACGCAGGGTGAGATTGCGGGTATAGAAGGCCGGCTCGGGATTGGCCGAGCCAAACGGCTCCATTTTCCTCAACTGATGAATCAAATCTTTGTTTAAGTCGGAAAGATTTATCTCCATATCCGCTTCTATCGAGGGAAGGAGAAATTCCTTAAGCAGAATCTGCCGGGCAAAGCTGTTTATGTCCTGCCGGAAGCCGTGAATGTTATCCTTCTCAATGGTAAGGCCGGCGGCAAGCTTGTGTCCTCCGAACGTATTAAGATGCTTCTGGCAATGAAGCAAGGCATCGAAAATCGAAAAATCCTTTATTGAACGGGCTGAGCCGCGGCAGGTGCCGTGGCCGCATTCGGAAATCAAGATTGTCGGGCGATAGAATTTATACATAATCCGCGAGGCAACTATACCGAGGACGCCGGGGTGCCAATTCTGGCCGGACAACACAATCACGCTGTGCTCTTTGAAATTTATCTCTTTGTCGATTAAATTCTGGGCCTCCCGGAATATCGCCTCCTCTATCTTCTGCCGCCTGCGGTTATAAGCATTCAATGCCTTGGCCAAATCGCATGCTTCGGCGCTCGATTGACAAAGCAACAGCCTTAATGCGCTCTCCGCGGTGTCAACTCTTCCGCTGGCGTTAATGCGCGGGCCCAGAATAAAACTTACGGCGGAAGCCTTTAAGGGCTTTTGCTTGTTTATTCCCGAAACATCCATCAGGGCCTGAATCCCCGGCCGGGAAGAAGCGGGAATCCTTTTTAAGCCCTCCCTCACTATAATCCTGTTTTCTCCGTTTAAGGCAACGCTATCGGCAATCGTTCCCAGAGCCACCAAATCCAGGTCTTCCCAGAGATTGCTCTTGGTTACGGCCTGGGCCAACTTGAAGGCTACGCCTACGCCGGAAAGTTCTTTGTATTGATAAGAACAATCCCGGCGCTTCGGATTGAGTATCGCGCAGGCTTTGGGCATTTGCCCCTGAGGCTCATGATGGTCCGTAACGATAACGTCAATCCCCCACCGGCGGAATCTCTCAATTTCTAAACAGCTGTTTATCCCGCAATCTACGGTAATTATCAGCTTAATCCCGTTCTTCTTTGCAATCTTGCCGGCAGTCAAATTCAAGCCGTAACCTTCATTTACGCGGTGAGGAATATAATGCACCGTGTTTATGCCCAGGCGTTCAAGCTGCGTCTTCAGCAGGGCAACGGAAGTTATGCCGTCGACGTCGTAGTCGCCGAAAATCATCGCTTTTTCCTTAAGCCTGGCGGCCCGGGTAATGCGCTTGAGGGCCGCTTCCATATCCTTCATTTGCAAAGGCGGCAGCAAATCCGCAAGGCTTGGTTGCAGAAATTTCTCGGCCTCGGAAGCGGAATTTATGCCGCGATTAATCAAAACCTGAGTCAGGATAGGAGAAATACCCAATTCCTCGGCCAGGCTAATCTGCAACTGCGTGTCCGGTTGGGAGATTTTAAGGATTTTTTGCATTACATTGACTCCGGAGCGGATATCCCCAGAAGGCCGAGTCCGTTACGTATAACCGTGCGCGCCGCCGAAATTAAGACCAGCCTTGCCTGGGTCAAGCTTTCGTCTTCGTTTAAAACGCGGTGCCTCTCATAAAATCTATGCAATACCTCGGCGACCTCCTGCAGATATGCCGTAATAAAATAGGGGTCGATATTTTTATAACAGGTCTGGAGGATATCGCTAAACTGCCAGAGCTTCCTTATCACTTTTAATTCCTCGGGTTCTTTCAGAAGCTCAAGCTTCGCGCGTGAGAGCTGCGGCTTAAAAGGAGCTTTGCGGATTATGCTGCATATCCGGGCGTGAGCGTATTGAACGTAATACACCGGGTTTTCCGGCGTCTGCTTCTTGGCTAACTCTAAATCAAAATCGAGATGAGCCGAAGTCCGCCTCATCAAAAAAAAGAAACGCGCCGCATCGGAGCCAACTTCATCCAGGACTTCCCTTAAGGTAATATATTGACCTCTGCGCGTAGACATCGGCAATGGCTTGCCTTCTCTGAATACGGTTGCCAGCTGCACGATAATTACGCTCAGGGAATCCGGGCTCCTGCCTAAGGCCTGTATCGCTGCTTTTATCCGGCTTATGTAACCGTGATGGTCCGGCCCCCAAAGGTTAATGAGCCGGCTGAAGCCGCGTCTGAATTTATCCCGGTGATAACCGATATCCGGAGTTAAATAGGTGTAGGAGCCGTCGCTTTTAATTATGACCCTGTCTTTATCGTCTCCGAAGGCGGTAGATTTAAACCAGAGGGCTCCGTCTTTTTCATAGGCGACGCCCTTGCTCTTTAACAAACTAACGACCTTCCCGATCTTGCCCGATTTGACCAATTGTTTCTGACTGTACCAGTAGTCGAACTCAATCCCAAAGTCTTTTAATTCCTGCTTAATTATTCTCAATATGTATCTAACTCCGTATTCAGAGAAAGATTCTGGCGCTTCGGCTTCGCTCAGCGCCAGTCCTGAGCGTAGTCGAAGGACTGGTTTTTTCTGAAGAATTTCCCGGGCTATTTGGCCTATATACTCCCCTTCGTAGCCGCCTTCGGGAAATTCAAAAGGTTCCCCCAGTAATTCCTTCAATCTGGCTTGGATGGACTCCCCCAGCAGATTAATCTGGTTTCCTTCATCATTGAGGTAGTACTCGCGCTTGACGCTGAAACCTAAAAATGCCAGGATATTGCATAACGCGTCTCCCACGGCTGCCTGGCGGGCATGGGCTATGGATAGAGGCCCGGTGGGATTGGCGCTGACAAACTCCACCAGTATTTTATGCCCGCGGCCCAAGCGGCTGCGGCCAAAATCGCCGCCCAAGCTGACAATCTCCTTTAAAACCTTGCGAAAAAAATTTTCGGTTAAACAGAAATTGACAAAGCCCCCTCCGGCAATCCGGACGGAAGCCACATCCTCCTGAAGGCCGGTGTCTTTTATTCTCTCATTGATATAGCCGGCGAGCGACTCGGCGATTTCCGCCGGCGGCCTCCTTAATACCTTACTTAGCTTCAAGGCAATGCTCGTTGAAAGGTCGCCGTATTCTTCTTTGGGGGGAATCTCTAACGATACGCCGGAGAGGAACCGGTTATCTACCTTAAGGCTTCTTAGATAATCTTTTATCAGGGACGGGAGAGCTTCGAGGGGATTGTGTTTTTTCATCATTTCTTTTACGCAATGAACCCCGCCCTTCGCGAGGGCGGGGTGAAAGAATCCTAACCTTTTTGGCGTCCTGCCAGAGGTTCTCTAAAGAATAAAACTCTCTTTGCGGCTTTTGGAAAATATGCACGACTACGCTGGCGTAATCTAAAATAACCCAGCCCGACTCCGGATTTTGGGACGCCGAGCCGCTAAAGAGAGGTTTTATCCTGTCCTTATTCAGTTCTTCTTCTATTGTTTGGGCAAGGCCCGCCAGATGCCTGTCGGAAGTCCCGCTCATAATCACGAAGAAATCACAAAAAGTAATCAGCTTGCGTAAATCTAAAACCACTACTTTTTGTGCCTTTCTATCCTTGGCAGCGCGGGCGATGCGTATTGCTAACTCTTTTGTCTCGATTGTTCTTTAAACCTCCTTCAATGAGCACTTGACTTATAGAGCACGAAGTGCGACATAAGTCAATCTTCCTTGAGACACTTCTCTGGTTTGTGCGAATTGAACCCTTGACATTTTGATATACTCTTTTCTAACACAGAATGTCAAGGGTCAAATTCAGCCAGCAGACCTACGTTCACTATCGTTCCGTAAGTCTGGGCTTCATTTGTCCTCGCTTATTTGGCTTTGCCTAAAATTCTGAACATTGAGGTTCCGCAAACCGGACATTTGCCTTTAAGTGCCTTCCGGCCGTTTTTCATAGTTACCTGCTGCTCGTCCTTCATTTCTTTACTGCTCTTGCACTTTACGCAATAACCTGTTGCCATTTAATCCTCCCTTCATAATATAGATCCTTCGTCGCTACGCTCCTCAGGATGAGCAGTCGACATTATAAAAAACTCCCCGGCTGCTCAATTAACATATCTTTCATTATACCAAAAGAATATAATTGTCAACAAGAAATTTTTAAACCGCCCCGAAGGAGTCATAGGAAACGGTATTAGAAAAGGCGGGTTAAGCCGATGAGGGCGAAGTGGACGTCGATTCCCCGGTTGGGCTGTTTTATGCTGGAATTGGATAAATGGCGAAACCGGTACTCCGCGGTGAAGGCGTAATCCTTGTTAAAAAAATAGTGCATTCCGGAGCCGAAATGCAGAAGAAAATTGAATTGGGTAGACTGGTCTAAGGTGTGCTGGGACATCCATACCATACCCGCTCCGCCCTTTATATAAGGCTGGAATTTCGAAGTCTCCGGCAGAAGCCCAAGCTTAAGCAAAAAGGAGTTTCCTACTTCAATGTTTGTATCCGGCTGTGTAACTAAGCCGAGGAACGGCTCAATCTGAAATTGGACCAGACTGGGAGGGTTAAAGCCGATTTTTCTTGTCAGCGGTTTGATATCAAAATCAAAAGCTAATAACAGCGGCAGGAGGTGATAATCCTTTTTTTCGATTAACTCTCCCCGGCCCCAGCCGCTTAAATACTCTATGCCCTGAAAACGCATCAACTTCTCTCCTTTTGCCCTGGATGGTATAGCAACCGCAAAGCATATAATTAATGCCAGAATAAAGATTTTTCTCACTGTTTCCTCCTTAGTGAATTTAAAAAAATTATACCATTGTTTGTTTAAAGCGCAATTCTTTTTTCAATGTTTACTAATAAGCCTATTGAAAGAAGGGTAACCAGAAGACAAGAGCCCCCGTAACTCAGCAGAGGCAAAGGTAAACCTACCACGGGAGCCAGCCCTATGGTCATGGCAATATTAATAAAAACCTGGATACTTAAAATCAAGGCTATGCCGCTGGCCAAAAGGCAACCGAAGTGGTCAGGAGCTCTCTGGGCGACCCTTAACGCCGACCTTATCAAAAGATAATAGAGAACCAGCAATATCAAGCTTCCGGCCAATCCCCATTCCTCGGCAAAGGTGGCGAAGATAAAATCCGTATGCGATTCGGGCAAAAAATGCAGCTGGCTCTGGCTGCCTCCCAGCCACCCCCTGCCGAACAACCCCCCGGTAGCAATGGCGGTCTTAGACTGAATTATCGTATAGCCGGCTCCCAGCGGGTCAGCGTTGGGGTTGATGAAAACCAGAAGCCTGTCCTTCTGGTAATCCTTTAGAAAATGCCACAACAGCGGCGAAGCCAAAATAAAACCCGATAATACGGAAAGCAGGTACTTGAGTCTTACCTGCGCGACAAAAAGCATAGCGATAAATACAAAAAAGATAAACGCTGCCGTGCCTAAATCCGGTTGTTCAAGAATCAGCAAGACGGGCAGGCCGACGAATGCAAAAGGAATTAAAACTGCTTTTATGAATCCCCAACCCTGCACCTGTCGCCCCAGGCCCCCGCCCGGATTGCTAAAGTAGCGCGCAAGAAAAACAACCACGATTAATTTCATTAATTCGGACGGTTGAAAGTTGAACCATAAAATCCTGAGCCATCTCTGCGCACCCAGGCGAACCGGCCCTAAGAAAGCCACCATTATCAAAAATATCATACCCGCCCCGTAAAACAAATAAGCAAAATCCCATAGCTTGCGATAGGAGATTCGGGAAACGGCCAGAAGACAGATAAGTCCTAACAAAAGCCAGGCGCTCTGGCGCCAGAACAACTGCCTTTCTGACTGAACAGGGCTGTTGGCGGTGCTGCTGTAAATAGTTACGATGCCGACAGCGGCAATCAGTAAAACCAACAGGATTAATTTTATGGTAACCTTGGTCATAACAACCCTTCGGCGAGCATCCGCTTAATTATTTTTTTAGCCAGAAGGCAGGAGCGGTAGCCTGTTCCGGCGTGTTCCAGGAGAACGCAAATAACAAATTTCGGTTTATCTGCCGGGAAATAACCCGTAAACCATCCGTGCGCGCGGCCCGAAGCTACCTGAGCGGTTCCTGTCTTACCCGCGATTGAGATTCCCGCATCGGCTAAAACATGAGCCGTGCCCTGAGGGTCGCTAACCGCTCTTGCTAAACCCTCTCTTATTATCCTGAGGGCCTGGTCGCTTAGCTCCAAATTACTAACTTGCGGGGGCTGAGACTCTAAAGTTTTGCCTGCGCTCTTTATAGACTTAAGCAGTGTCGGCTGTATGAGTTTTCCGTTGTTGGCAACCGCGGCCGTCATTCTGGCGACTTGTAAAGGAGTAACCAGGATTTCACCCTGCCCTATGGAAAGATTCGCCGTATCTCCGGCAAACCAGCTCTTCTGCTTCTTAATCCTTTCCCACAGGGAATAAGGCAGGTTTCCCGCGGTTTCTGCGTTTAAATCTATGCCCGTGCGCTGGCCTAACCCGAATTTCTGGGCGTATTTGGAAATCAATTGCGGGCCAAGGCTCAGGCCTAAATTATAGAAAAAGACATTGCAGGAATGAGCAAGCGCGCCAAAGATATTCTCATGCCCGTGAGGCTTCCAGCATAAAAACCTGCGCTCTCCGACTTGCAGATTACCCGGGCAGAAAAACGCGGTGCGGGCATCAATCTTATTTCTCTCGATGCCGGCTGCAGCCACCACAATCTTAAATACAGACCCCGGAGGATACAGGCCGCTGATTGCGCGATTCAACATCGGGGCATCGGGATCATTGAGCAACCTGTTGACCGAAGAAGGCGAGCCGCCCAGAAATATCTTAGGGTCAAAATCGGGAAAACTGACCATAGCCAGGATTTCGCCGTTTGAAGGCTCAAGCACAATCACGCAGCCGGTATTTCCTGCCAGCTCCTCGTGGATTATCTTCTGAATCCTCAAGTCTATGGTTATTTGCACATCCTTACCTTTATATGGGGCTTTAAAGCCCAAAACCCGCGATAATCTGCCTTTATTGTCAACTTCAACCTGCATCCCCCCGTCTTCGGGCTGCAACAAATAATCGTAAATCTCCTCGACTCCGCTGTAGCCGACCAGGTCTTGAATTGTGTATCCGTATTTTTTGAGTTTTTCCAGGCGCCAGGCATCTATTTTGCCGATATGGCCCAAAACATGGCTGGCAACGCTGCCGGAAGGATATTCCCTTTTTGGAACCGCCTGAACCACCACTCCCGGCAAATCGTATTTTAACTGTCCCACGGCAACCGCCTGCTCAAGCGGAATATTCTCGGAAAGTAGAGCCGGAGCAAACGGAACTCCGTTTCTCTGTCTAAGATTTGACTTAAGCTTCTCTTGAGGAATCGATAAAATCTGGGAGAGTCTGAATATCTGGCTCTCCCAGCGCCTTTCTTCTTCCGGCATAATCAGCAGGTTGTAGGAAAGGGTGTTGCCGGCCAGGACGTCGCCGTTCCTGTCTAAAATGCGGCCCCGGCTTGCCGATTGAGGTAAGATGCGGATGCGGTTTGCCTGACTCAGCCGTTGATATTCGCTGAATCTGACAATCTGAAGGTGAACCAGAGAAAAGAACAACAATATAAATCCGGCTACTATAAGGCGCTGCAATAAACGAATTCTGGCCATTATCTTCTTGCGGCGGGGATAATCCGCGAGGCATCTCCCGTAAGCCCCGTTAGAGAACGAGGGTTCTCTAACGGGGTAAAAAACCTATACATCGGCAACGCCAGAAGCAGGGTAATTACGGATTGCGTGACGGCAACCCTCAAAAAAATACTTGCGGCTATCGCGTTGCCCAGAACAAACAGAATAAAACCCAGCGCAATATTATTCAGCAAAATAGTCAAAAAAAGAACGGCGCTGCGAATAAAGCTATTTTCGACCTTGAGTTTCTGCGAAACCCACTTAGCTAAAATTACCAGAAGGACGCAGATAACCGTGTTGAATCCAAAGGGGAGCGTGCTCATAGAGTCGCGAAAAATGCCGGCCAGGAGAGCAAATCCGACCGACCATTTTAAAGTAAAAAAAACCGAAAGAATAATCAGCGCCGCCAGGACGACGTCCGGCCTTGCGTCAAAAATGCGCAAATAATTAAACAAGGTAGCGTCCAGCAGCATAATAACGAATAACGCCGAAAGCGCTTCTTCCTGACTGCGATATTTCTGCAGCTTCCGGCGGAATCTCAAAATCACCCAACGAAACCTATAATTACGCAGTTTATTCAGAATTATCCGTATTGCGCTCATTGTTCCACTACAACCAGGACCTCTTCCAGCTTGGTTAACTTAGCGCTGGGGCGGACAACCGCAAATATTTCCGGCCGGCCTTCTTCTTCCCTCACCTGCGTCACCTCACCGATGATAATTCCCTTAGGGTATAATCCGGATAGGCCGGAGGTAATAACTAAATCGGAAATCTTCACGTCGGCGCCCGGAGGTAAATACCGCAAAATTAATTCCCCGCCCAGCGTGCCCGAGACCAGGCCTTTTTGACGGCTGCGCTGGAGGAGCGCGGCAACGCCGGAGTTAATATCGTTAATAAGCAACGCCTTGCTTGTTGTTCCGCCTGATTCGACTACTCTTCCTACCAGGCCGTCATTGGTAATTACTGCGCGACCTTGAACAATCCCCTGGCGCTTACCTTTATCGATAGTAATTACGGAAGATAAATTGGAAGGCTCATACCCGATCACGTTCGCGGCTGTCAGGGGATAAACTGATTTTTCTTTGAAATCCAGCAGTTTCCTTAACCGTATGTTCTCCAGGTACAGCTCTTTCGCTTCAAAGCGCTTGCGCCGCAGCAAAGCGAGCTCTTTTTTTAAGCGTCTGTTTTCGATTAAATTCCGGTGATAAAGCGTAATTCCCTGGACTTCTCTGCTGATTTGGGAAAAGATTAAGAGAGGCCAATGCAAGCTATCTATAAGGGGACTTCTTAAAAAGGGAACCACGGACGCGGCAAGGAGAATTATCGCAGCCGCTAAGGAAAGAAAAACTAAATCTCTCTTTTTAGATAACACACGTTATCAAGAATGAATTTCGGACTTTATCGGGACTGTAACTCTTTTTAGATAGCGGATTTCGCTTAAAACCTTGCCGGTACCTTTAACAACCGCGGTTAACGGTTCGTCGGCGATATGGACGGGAAGACCGGTAGCTTCGGCTACTAACTGGTCCAAGCCCTTCAATTGAGAACCGGCTCCGGCCATAATAATTCCGTGTTCTATCAAATCTGCCGCCAATTCGGGAGGCGTTCTTTCCAAAGACTCTTTGACAGCTTCGATGATTGCTTCCAGGGGCTCTTTTAAAGCGTCTCTTATCTCCTGAGACGTTATGGTTATCGCCTTGGGTAAACCGATGACCAGGTCCCTGCCCTTGACTTCCATACTTGACTCTTCTTCCAGAAGATAGGCAGAGCCTATTTTTATCTTTATGTCCTCGGCCGTGCGCACGCCTATCATTAAATTATAGTTCTTTTTCAAATATTCGATTATAGTTTCGTCCATCTCGTCTCCGCCGATGCGTATTGACTTGGAAAAAACGATTCCGGCCAGAGAAATAACCGCGATCTCCGTGGTGCCGCCGCCGACATCGATAACCATATTCCCTATCGGTTCCTGGATGGGCAGGCCTACGCCGATCGCCGCCGCAATCGGCTCTTCAATCAAATATACCTCCCTTGCTCCGGCCCGCTCAGCCGAATCCCTGACGGCGCGTTTTTCTACCTCGGTAATGCCGGAAGGAATAGCGATAACCACTCTGGGCCTTACCAAAACCTTGCGGTGGTGTACCCGCTTTATAAAATACCTCAGCATTGCCTCGGTAATTTCAAAATCGGCAATTACCCCGTCTTTCATCGGGCGGATAGCCACGATATTGCCGGGCGTGCGGCCCAACATCCGCTTTGCTTCGCTTCCCACGGCTAACACGTGCGAGGTGCCTTTCTCGATTGCCACTACCGAAGGCTCGCAAAGGACTACTCCCTCTCCCTTTACGTAAACCAGGGTAGTTGCCGTGCCTAAATCTATTCCCATATCGTTGGAAAATAAGCCGGCTACATAATTAAAACAACCTTTTAATTTTTTCCCGAAATTCAATATTTTAGCCATAGCCTTTCGCTCCGTATTTTTGACTCCTATTTCTCTTGATACCACTCTCCTGATACCATCTGAGCCGTGAAAGGGATAATGGTATTAGTATTTTAGTACTTTATTTCTAAAACCTGGATACGACCGTTGGCTGTATCAGCAACATAAAGATAATCTCCTTTTGCGGTTAAACCGTGGGGGCTATTAAACTTACCTAAACCTTCACCTTTTTTGCCGAAAATAAATTTAGGCGAAAGGCTGCCATCAGGATTAATCTTTAAAACCTGGATGCGGTGGTTATCTCTCTCCATAACAAAAAGATAGTCTCCTTTTGTAGTTAAATCGTAGGGAAAATTAAATTTTCCTAAACCTTCTCCTTTTTTGCCGAAAATAAATTTAGGCGAAAGGCTGCCATCAGGATTAATCTTTAAAACCTGGACGCGGCCATTGCCTGTATCGGCAACAAAAAGATAATCCCCTTTTGTAGTTAAACCGCATGGGCCAAAAAACTCTCCTGAATCTTTGCTTTTTTTACCAAAAATAGATTTAGGCGAAAGGCTACCATCGGGATTGATTTTTAGGACTTGGATACGGCCGTTGCCTAGATCGGAAACAAAAAGATAATCCCCTTTTGTAGCTAAACTTTCCGGACCAAAAAACTCTCCTAATTCCTTACCTTTTTTGCCAAAAATAGATTTAGGAGAAAGGCTGCCGTCAGGATTAATCTTTAAAACCTGGATGCGGTGGCTGCCTACCTCAGTAACAAAAAGATAATCTTCATTTGTGGTTAAACCCTGGGGAAGATTAAATTCCCCTAATCCTTTACCTCCTTCGCCTTTGCCAAAAATAGATTTAGCCGAAAGGCTGCCGTCAGGATTGATCTTTAAAACTTGGAGGCGGTGGCTGCTTAAGTCAGTAACAAAAAGATAATCTCCTTTTGTAGTCAAATCAGAGGGAAGACCCAACTCTTTTGATAATCCTCTGTCAAAAATGAATGTTGGAATTATCTTCTCTGAGGGAAGTTCTTTTTTAGGGAACTTAAAATAAATCACAACTGCGCTTATTAATATTACCGGCATTACTATTAAAAACAAGCTCAATATTGTTCGCTTCATCTGTTATTTTTCCTTTTATTTCTTCCTCTGGTCATGTGGGCAAATAACAGTTGTTGAACTGGCTGCTTCATTATCTGCTTTATCCTTTGCTGTTACTGAAATGGTGTAGGTTCTTCCGTCTAAATCATTACCATCCCGCCAAGCATCAAGAGGGATAATACTACCAAAGTCAAAAATAGCTGGTTCTATGGTATCATACTCATCTTCTACCTTAAAGGCAGTTGAGGCAATGCCTGAGAGGTTATCTGTAGCTTCACCAGCAATGGTTACATCTACAAGTTTGTGATTAGGGGGCCAGAGCGTGTCTGGTGTGGCGGTGACAGTTACAGTCGGTGGAGTCTTATCGATATTAATTGTAACATATGTAGTGGCTCTGTTTCCAGCAATATCAGTTGTCTCACCTCCCATGTATTGATTTGCTCCTTCTGTGGTTACGGCAATGGGCTCGGTGACAGTGGCAATACCTGAGAGGGTATCAGTAGCTGAGAAGGTTACAGTTACGTCAGTGTTGTTCCAGCCATAGGGGTTAGGTTCAGGTGAAATATTAGCAGTTATTTCTGGTGGTGTTTTGTCGAGTTTAACTGTTAAGGATTTTACTGACTCGGTGTTTTCAGCATTATCAACAGTCCAATAAGTTAGGACAGTTGTGCCTTCGGTTGAAATGAATATCTGGGTAGTATCAGCTGAAATAGTAGATTCTCTTGCTTCTGCTCCGGTTAAGGTATAGTGAATCTCCTTAACGCCTAAGCCACCTTGGTTATCAGCTGCAGTTAAAGTTATGGTTACATTGGTGTTATTCCAGCCGGCTTGATTAGGAGAGGGTGAGATTGAAGCAGTGGTAGTAGGAGCAATGTTATCTACAAAGGAGATAACCTTATTCACTACTCCATTAGTTCTAGTTGTTTCGGGAACAGATGGGAAATAGACAATGCCAAAGTTAATAATCTCTGTCCCATCTGGGGCATCGCTTCTGACATTAACTGAAAATTTAGCATAGCCTCCTTCACCCGGTCTAACCTCACCAACAAACCAGGTTATTGTTCTTGTCTTTGGATTATAAGTTCCAGGAGGAGCAATTTGAGCACCAGTCTTAACATCAATTACCGGCCCAATCTCTAAGGTTGAATCATCCAAATCTTCATCCAAAGTATCGGTAAAGTAGACTCCAAAGGCAATGCCCTCTCCTTCATTCTCATACTCAACCTTGTATTCCAATCTCTGCCCTGGCAAGATATTTCCTTTAGGGCCGTATTTGATGTTGGGGTCACGGGCAACCGCAATAGAGGTGGCAGTCTTAGGAAGGCAATAATTTTCTTTATCAGCGATTTCTCTGATTACCTCTTCAAAGGTTTTATTCGGATAACGTTTTTTAAAATAGCCAGGGTCGTTCATTAAACCCGCAAGAATACCACGAATAGCTCCAAAATAATTAGCTGCGTTACAGCCACACGGGTCTCGAGGACACCGATTCATGAGAGCGTCCAATCTCCACTTCTCAACATTTAAAATCATTACAAAGAGAATGTTTTTGTGATCAGGTAATGCCGTCCCAGCACTAATTAATTCACTGAGTGGAGAATCCAAAAGAGTAGTTGCTGCTGTCTGGATTATATCTAATATAATTTGTGCTTCATCAGTTAGCCGCGGTGAATCGTGTTGAAAGATAATATCGGCTTCTTCTTTTGAATAGTGATTGACTTCATGGATTAAAGAAGTCCCTAAAGGTAAACCCCAGAAAACTTCTACGGTAAGACTTAGATGCTTAACTGTTTTAGGAGGTATGCGTTCGAAATCATATCTTACTATGTGCAGGGTATCATCGTATGCTCCTGAAGGAGAGGCAGAAATAAAATGAGTAAGCAGCGGAACCGAATCAATCAAAGCAATATCTGTTGCAGATTTTAAACCGTCATTTCTAAATTCAGTTATGTAGGTTATCGTTTCCCCCGGGCTAACCAGGCTGCGCCCCCAGGCCGTTACTTTCAAATCAGCCATGGGTGGCAGACCCAAATCAACTCTTTCTATCGTTATAATAAAGCTCCTTGGCGATTTGCTTTCGTCAAGGGTAGCAGAGACAATTCCTAAGAGAGGGCTAGTAAATAGACCGTTCAGCTCTGATATGCCGGGAGAAACAAGGTTATTGTATGCCCAGCCTTCTCCTGAACCATAATCAGAAGTATAAGAAATTATTGAAAATCCTTCACCATAATGAGGGTTGGTTTCATCTGCTATTCTAAGATGAGTTAGAACGGCGCTCAAGGCGCCTGTGTAATGGCCAGATGTGGAGCCTTCAATTAAGGTTTGTAAAACATAAAGTGCAGTTGAAGGATATTCAGAGTATTCCTGATAAGTTATTGCGCCGGCTAAATCAATCGTCCCGGAAATAGTCTCGGAGCCAAGGCGACCTAGCTTCCAGGTAACATAGTAGCGGTCATAGAGGTTATTGCCGGGGATAGATTCGGATAGATACCCTTCGAGAACTGCGCTAATTTCACCGGAAATTGTCCCTTTTAGATAAATTTTTCTTTCTTCCGGCTTTAAGAAAGACATTCCCTTCCAATTGCCTGCATAGGAAATACCCTCAAGCGTTGCTGTCCATTCGCCCTTTGAAAATCCCTCTCCGGCAAAGGAACCTGTTTCAATGCTTACAATTTCAAAATTAGTGAAATTAACAGTGCCGTTTAAGTCTCCGGTAACTTCTACTTCATTCGCGGTGCCTTTTTGAGCAAGAATTCTCTCAGTCAAGATAGAATCGCTGGAAGATGTCTCAATCAAGCTTGAAACCGTCGCCGGAGCATTAATATGACTTATACCCTCGCAAGCATCTCCTACTCCATCGCAATTAGTATCGGTCTGGTCAGGATTGAATGCAAACGGACAATTATCGCAAACATCACCGATGCCATCACCTTCACCGTATATATGAATATTCACCTCGTACCAATCATCTCCACCCAGCGGATTGTCGTCGAATTCAATTATCAGGGTATAGTCATTGTCTGGTGATGGGTATTGAACTATCCTGGTTTCCCATCTGCTCTCAATTATATTAAGCTCCACCGTTACATCTCTTTCTGGAAGCGGAGGGGATAAATCTTCGAAAACAGAAGAATAACAACCACCACAATTATAGAAGTCACCAGGCTCAGGCCAGGGCATCCAGGGAATTCCGTTGATATAAGTTGGCTCATCAGCTCCTAAATGTCTGCCTGGCGCAGCGTAGTCAAGGTGGTGCCATTTGATTGTATTGTCCTTTATAACAAGTTGGCTTCTTCCGTCAATAAGAGCTCTTATTCTAATCGTTTGATTAACTGAATCAGAATCTTTCTGCCCGGGATTATAAACTAAAGGGCAGTTGTCCACATAATCAAGAATTCCGTCGCCGTCTCTATCTACCGGGAACGAACTCGCATCCAAAGGATCTGTTCCCACTTCTATCTCAGATTCATCAGTCCAACCGTCGTTATCATCATCGTCGTCACACGCATTTCCCATTCCATCATTGTCAGTATCAGCCTGATCGGGATTATAAACCAAAGGACAGTTGTCGCAAGCATCTCCATAGCCATCTCCCATACGATATATCTCCATCCCATTTAATATCCAATTTATGTCATGCGCTTTATCAGTGCTTATAATTTGATTTAACTGTCCGTCCTCAATTGTTACATTGTATAATCGTATTGCGCCGTCTCCGGCGGGCTGGTAGATATCAGTTAGTTTTACTATTCCCTCTGCTTTTATCATCATATTGCCATGGTCATAGGGACCATAATCATGGAAATACAACTTAACCTGGTAATATCCGTTGGGTAAATCTACCTTAAATTCGCGCTCAACATCGTCATTGGTAAAATCCCGCAGTAAATCATCGCCTGTTCCTCTATCATGGTCCTCTTTGACCGTTGAAGTCCAACCATATCCTCTATCTGCACTATAAGTCGTTGTATGTAAGACTTGCGTATAACCTGTTTTTACTGAACCGCTACCAAAATCAAAATAATATCCGCTCAAAGAATCCGAATCTTCTTGCCCGGGATTATAAACCAAAGGGCAGTTATCTACATCATCAGGAATTCCGTCGCCGTCTGAATCGTCTTGAGCAAAAATACCACCCGCAAAAACTGAATTAAAAACAAAAAAAGCCATCAAAAGTATAATCTTTTTGTTTAGTATTCTCATTTTAGGTTATACCACCACTTACCCTTGAAGTCTCTTAATGTCAAGGGACAACCTAAGATATTCCCCCGTGTCTGTTAATCCTGAAAAAACAGCGCATTTCGCTGTTTTTTCAGGATGATTACTTCTCTTTGATTAAATCAAAGCGATTTAGGCAACATTGTCTGCTTCATTGATTTTTAATAAACTACTGCTATTTTAATATATAAAAGGTGCGGGGTCAAATAAAAAATTACAAAGTTAGGCTCTTTAACGCTTCTAAAAAACCCGGGAACGACTTGGCGATACACGCGGTATCGTCAATAGAAGTCTGTCCTTGGCTAAATAATCCGGCGATTATCATGGTCATCGCCGTGCGGTGGTCGCTAAAGCTCTTAACCGTTGCGCCCTTCAGCCTGCTTGTTCCCTCGATTACTATCTTCTCCTGGGGCCTTGCGTATTTCGGCGTACGGCCGGAAACGTGAATATTCGCCCCGAGCTTCTTCAAATTGGTCAGCATGGAAAATATCCGGTCGGTCTCCTTAACCCTCAGTTCTTGCGCGCCGTAAATGACCGTCCTGCCTCTGGCTAAACAGGAAGCCAGCATCAAAACCGGAAGCTCGTCTATCATTTGGGAAATCTCATTACTTTTAATATCTACCCCCGCCAGCTCGCCGCTCTTGACCACGATATCGCCGGCCGGTTCGCTGCCGAAAGCAGAAGATTCATCGGGAATAATTTTGATATCGGCACCCATTCTCCTTAAAACGCGAATCGCGCCTACTCGCCCCGGATTCAACCCGACAGACTTTATTATCAGTTCCGAATCCGGCAACAATATTGCCGCGACTATAAAGAAAGCGGCCGAAGAGATATCCGCGGGAATATGAATTTCTCCGGGAGAAATTAATTCTTTCTTTCCGGTTACGCCGATAATTTTACCTTTAATACCTATATCCGCTCCGAAATCCTTTAGCATCCTCTCGGTATGGTCGCGGGTAATTTTGGGCTCGATAACCCTGGTTATGCCCTCGGCGTATAACCCGGCTAAAAGAAGCGCTGACTTCACCTGAGCCGAAGCAACCGGCATCCTGTAAGTAATGCCGCGCAATCTGCCGCCTTTTATAGTCATCGGCGGATAGTCTTCTGTTGCGCCGTGCGCCGTGCGCCGTGCGCCGCGCGCCTTAATCTCCGCCCCCATTCTTCTTAACGGCTCGGTAACGCGCCTCATCGGCCGGCGGGAAAGACTTTGGCCCGCAGTTAGGGAAGCCCGGAACGGCTGGCCGGACAGGAGGCCTGAAAGGAGACGGAATGTCGTGCCTGACTCACCGGCATAAATAGCCGAGCGGGGCTTCTTTAATCCGTAGATGCCCCTGCCCGCGACAGAGATATTCAGACCGTATGGAGATAAACCCCTCTCGGAAATTGTTACTCCCAGCTTTCTAAACGCCCTAAGGGATGCCAGACAGTCCCGGCTGGCGGGAAAATTGTAAATTTGCGTTTTGCCTTTGGCTATTGCGCTGATAAATATGCTGCGGTGAGCTATGGATTTATCGCCGGCCAGGGAAATTTCTCCACGGATAGATTTGACGGGTCTGATTTTAAAAGACGGCATTTATTTTCTGATAACCTTGTCACCTTCTCCTATTTTATTTTTTACTTCCTTGGACAGGAAAACACAAGAACCCATATTCTTTTGAATCTTGTCCACCTTAATATCGCCGACGTATTTATCGTCGTGGTAAACCGAAAATACGTCTCCCTCGCTTACCCCATTCTGGCTCCCCAGATTGATTACCGCGAAATCGTAAGCCCTGTTTACCGCCAATACCTTGCCCTCTAATATGGGTGCTGCCTGGGGGACAGCCGCCTCCGCCTGTTTCTCAATCGGCTTTTCTTTCCCTGAAGAGACCTTGCCCAGGGTCAATTCGTCACCTTCGGTGATTTTGTTTTCTATGTCGGGAGTTGCGAAACCGAGTGCGCACATCGCCTCCTGGACACGCTCCACCTTAATATCGCCGATGTACTTGTCGTCGCGGTAAACCGAAAATACGTTTCCCTCGCCTATCCCGCTCTGGCTCCCCAAGTTGATTACCGCGAAATCGTAATCCCTGTTTATCACCAATACCTTGCCCTTTAATGTGGGCGCGGCCTGAGGAGCAGCCGGTTTGGAGGGTACGGTCTGCTCTCGGGAAAGCTTTTCTTCTCCTACAACAATCTTACCCAGGGCTACTTCCTTCTTCGTCTCCAACTGAGTAATTTGCGATTCCAGGTTTTCTTTGTTCTCCTGAAGAGACTTAAGCAGGGTTTCTATCTCTGTTTGCGTCTGACCCTGTTTAGCCTTCCACTCTTCTCTTAGTTTTTCCTGCTGCTGGAGTTCGGACTGCAACGTCTCAACTTTTGAAACCAGCTCGCTCTTTTCGCTTTCCGCCTTCTTCAGCTGGCTTTCCAACTCGTTTATTTGACTTTGATTAACTGCTAACTGGGCATTCAATTTCTCGATACTGGACCGGGAATCCGCCAGTTTGTCTTCGGCTATCCGCCTGTCCGCCTCGACTTTTTCCAATTCTTCTCTTAAAGCAATTACTTTGAGTTTTTCCCGCTGAAGAAAATAAAATCCGGCTGCTGCGCCGGCTAATAATATTATCGATAAAATGACTAAAAAAATTATACCGACCTTTCCTCCGCGGCCCATTGCTGCCTCCTTTTAAGGAATCATTTTTTTCTTAACCTCTTGTTCTCTCTAAATTTTAACGCCAGCTTAATAAAAGTCAAGCAGAAGTTTCATTAATGAAACTTCTGCTTGATCCTGAGGCCGATAGGCCAAGATTCTTCACTTCGTTCAGAATCGTCCATCGAGTCCTGAGCGAAGCGACGGACGAAGGATCTTATTTCAAGCAAAATCGCCTACCGCCTCCAAAAATTCTTCCGGCATATCGGTTTTAACTTCGATAAAATTGCCCAGCCGGGGATGAACAAATCCTATGTGATAGGAGTGTAAAGCCAAGCGGCTGAAACTGGTATCCCGGCCGTATTTCTTATCTCCTAATATCGGGTGGCCGATAAAGCTTAAATGCACCCTTAGCTGGTGAGTCCGCCCGGTAAAGGGAGTTAACTCAAGCAAGGTCGCCCGAGGACTACGCTTTATCACCCGGTAACGGGTCTTTGCGTCTCTGTGTTTCGAAACAAAACTCACGCTCATCTTCTCTCTCTGGCGCGGATGGCGGCCAATCGGAGCCTCGATAACGTCCTCGTTAAATTCTACCCTGCCCTTTACCAAAGCCACATACTTGCGCAATACCGAATGCCGGGCGA
>JBDRMR010000042.1:0-31555 GCA_043812035.1 Candidatus Omnitrophota bacterium | reverse complement strand
GATGATTGGGGTGAAGCAGAGGAGGAGAAGAATAAGATTCCTTTAGCAGTAAAAATAAAATTAATCCTAAAAGAGAAGTTGCCTAAGGAAATAAGAGATATTGAATTTGAAAAAATCGTATTTTTATCCCTGGCGTAATAGAGGTTCTGTTCTAATTGTTGGCCTTTGGATTTTAGTTATTCTTACTATCCTGGCAGTAATAACTGGTGGGCGCCTTTCATCAGAGTTAAGATTTGTGCGCAGTCAACGGGATAGACTGAAGGCATTATATCTGGCTCGTGCCGGGATAAATCAGGCAATTGCTGAGTTAGAAAAAGACACTACTAAAGATATTGATTATTCAACCGAACCCTGGACAGATAATCCGGAAATTTTTAAGGAGCACCCTTTGGGTAGTGGCAAATTCAGCGTAAGTTATAATTTCACCACTGATGATAAAGAAGAGACCTTCTATGGGGTAATTGATGAGGAGAGAAGAATAAATCTTAATATAGCAGATAAATATATTCTTTCCTGTCTTTCCGAGTTGGCTGATGACCTCATCGATAATATCCGTGCCTGGAGAGGGGATACAGATGTGCCGGAGAGTGCCAGGGATTACTCAGAGCTAGGCTATTCTTGTAAGGGGAAGCCATTTGTTAATACTGAAGAATTACTCCTTGTTAAAGGGATTACTCCGGAGATTTATGAAGGGATTAAAGATTTAGTTACTGTTTGGGCTAAAGCCGTAAATATAAATACTGCCTCAAAAGAGGTTATAAACATTATTGTTTCTGCCTCAGGAAATGAACTAAGAGATAAGGGGCAAGATATACCTGAAGCGGAGGAGGATAGCTTGGTGCAAAAGATAATGGATTTTAGAGAAAAGGATAGTATATTTGAAGATGTGAACCTGGAGAATAAATTGGAGGACCTTTCTTCAGCGCAAAAAAATCTCATTAATAATCTAACGACTGATATCTGCGTAGATTCCAATTACTTTCGCATCATTTCTGTGGGTGAGTTAGCTGATTCCGGATTAAAGTATAAGGTTAATTCTGTTTTAGATTTTAAGAATAGAAAATTTTTATACTGGAATGAAAGTTAAAAGGATATTTATTCCACAACTTTCTAAATTTGCAGGAAGATTTGTTATTAAAAAGAAAGGAGGTTTTATCTGCCAGATTAACCCGGAGAGCCTGCAGGTTGTAAGTTGGCAAATTATTAAAAACAAGCCAGAAGTTTTAAAGACAGAAATAGAGCCTATCACTCAGGATTTAAACGATGAGCAGATATCCGAGAGATTAAATCGTTTATTTAAAAGGTTAGGGCTAAACAAAGAGCCGATAATTATTTCTTTGCCCCGCATCTTAGCGACCTGTCGCTATCTGAAATTGCCTTCATGTGAATCTGCAGAAATCGAAAGGATGGCTAAATTCCAGGCAGGCCGCTTTCTGCCTTATCCGGCTGATGAGCTAGTCGTGGGTTTCTCTCTTATTCGCCGAGATTCCCAGGGTTATTCTTTTGTAAATCTTATTATCGTTCACAGAGATATGGTTGAGCGCTTACTTAAGATTCTTAAGCAATGGAAAACTCAGATTGAGGCTATTTTGTTAAGTTCCTATGCCCCGGCTTATTGGTACAGAAAAATAAAGCCAAAACAGGAACAAAAGCCAGTAATGATTCTGAATGTCGAACAGTCTAACGGGGAAATAGCTGTAGTTTGTCAGGGCAACCTTTTGTTTAGCCGCGCTTTTAAATTACCTGAGAGCAAGTCTGAAATTTATAGGTGTATCGCTGAAGAAGTGGATAAGACTTTAAAGTCCTATCAAAAGGAGACTGCTGAAGCGCAACCAGCAAACCTCATTCTTACCGGTTTAACTGAGGAGCTTTTAAAGGATATAAAAGATTTAAAACTAAATTTGCCGATTGAGTATATTACTGGCAATCCGCTTGCTGCAGTTGCTGGCGAGAGGATTGAGAGCTGTTTAAATCTCTTGCCGCCAAGAGAAAAAGAAAAGAGAAAGAAATTATCTTTAACAAAAGAATATTTAAGGATAATTTGCCTTATCTTTGGAATTATCTTTTTTCTTTCCTTAGGACTTTTAATTACACTTCATAATAAGAAAGTCTATTTAAGCCGGCTTAAACAAGAATTAGAAATAATTTCACCCCAAGTTAAGGCAATTGAGGATATGGACAAAAGAATCAGGATTATCGGTACCCAGATTTGGCAGATGCCCAAAGCCATAGATGCGCTGTACGAGATTTATCGGTTCCTGCCCAAGGAAATATCTTTAACTGCCCTAATCTATGAAGAGAATAACCAGATAGTTTTAAGAGGACAGACCAGGGATTTATCGGCTGTATTTAATGCAGTTAGCACATTTGAAAAATCAGGACTTTTTAGCAATGTAAAGGTTCGCTACGCCACAAGAAAGAAGATCCAGATTCAAGAGGTAATTGATTTTGAGATTGTCTGTCCGTTAGCCGGATAGCTTATGTTCAATCTTAAGATGTTATTAAAGAGAGAAAGAATAATACTCTATTTTACCTTAGGGTTAATTGGATTTAGCCTAATGCTAAATTTTATCTTTCTGCCGGTGATAAATGAGTTCGGGGATTTAAATAAAGAAATTACCCTATGTCAGTTAAATCTCAAGAAATCTATTAAACTCTTAAGCAGGAAACAGAAGATTCAACAGGATTATACTCAAATATCCTCGCTTACCCAGTTAGAGGCAGGCGAAGAAGAGATAATTACCCTTGTTTTAGCCCAACTTGAGAATCTGGCAAGCCAGGCAGGCTTGCGCATTATCGATATCCGGCCTCAGGCATCCCGGGATTTAGACCGATACAAGGAGATCGTAGTTGAATTAAAACAGGAAGGCAAAATCGAGGGATTCTTAAGATTCATCTATGATTTAGAGAATCCTCCCCATCTTCTAAGGATAAAGAAATTACAATTGAATTCTAAAGCTGCTGGAGGAGTCTTAGAAGGCCAGCTTTTGGTTTCCAAGATTTATTTGCCTTTTGAGAAACCTTAGTTTATTCTATTTTCCTCCTCCTAGTGATTTTAGTCTTACTAAAGAGCCAAAGGCACTGGGCGAAAGGGAGGAGTAAAGAGGAGTAAAGAGTTATTGACAAGTTTAATTTAATTTGATATGTATACACTTATGAAAATTGTTCATAGAAAAATGAGCAGAAACTTCAATTTTAAGGAGGTATGAAAGATGAATGCGATGAGAACAAATTTAGTATTGGCACTTGCAGGTCTTTTGGTTTTAGGTTCCGCTGGGCTCAGTTTTGGAGAGGAGTTTTTTGAAAAAGATGGGTTGAGGACTATTGAAGGACCGAAATGGGTTCCAGGTGAGGTCATCGTTAAATTCAAAAGAGGGGTTTCGGAAGATGTGATACGCCAAATAAATCAACGCCACGGAACATCGGTCCTCTCTATAAGCAAACGTGGGCAATTTAAGCGTCTTAGGCTCCCTAGGCACAGAACCGTGGAAGAGATGGTGGAAATTTATAGCCGAAATCCAAATGTGGAATATGCAGAGCCAAACTTTATAGCTTCTGCACTTATGTTTCCAAACGACCCTTATTACTCCTACCAGTGGCATTTAGATAATCCTGCCTACGGGGGTATCCGGATGGAATCGGCTTGGGATATTCAGACCGGTAATCCAAATATTATTGTGGCTGTGATAGATACAGGCGTGGCTTACGAGAATTATAAAAATTTTCAGCGAGCCCCTGATTTAACCAATACCTCTTTTGCGGCAGGATACGATTTTGTCAACAAAGATACCCATCCCAATGATGACGAAGGTCATGGGACACACGTAGCAGGGACTATAGCTCAAAGTACTAACAATAATTTAGGAGTAGCTGGTGTGGCATTTAATGCCACGATTATGCCAATAAAGGTATTAGATGCCACAGGTTCCGGAACTTATGCAAACGTTGCTGACGGTATCTACTTTGCCGCTGATAATGGCGCGGCCGTAATCAATTTAAGTTTAGGCGGGACTAGTCCATCGGCTACCTTAGAGAATGCATTAGCTTATGTTTATAATAAAGGAGTTACTATTGTCTGTGCCGCTGGAAACGAGTACCAAGAAGGAAATCCTCCTGTATATCCTGCTGCTTATGATACCTATTGTATTGCGGTGGGTGCTACGAGATATGACGAAACCAAGGCGTATTATTCCAATACTGGCAGCTACCTGGATATAGCAGCTCCAGGTGGAGATTTGAATGTTGACCAGAACAATGATGGATATGGTGATGGCGTTCTTCAGCAGACCTTTGGCAACAACCCCAAGGACTTCGGCTATTGGTTTTATCAGGGCACCTCTATGGCAGCGCCCCATGTGACCGGAGTTTCTGCCTTATTGATTGCTAATGGAATCGCTGGTCCTACTAATATTAAAAAGGCATTGGAAGATACAGCGGAAGATAAGGGTCCGGTGGGCTGGGATTCCGAATATGGCTGGGGAATAGTAGATGCTTATGCTGCCCTCAAATATTCTCCAGAAACGGTTCATGATGTAGCAGTTACAGGTATTTCAGCACCCTTATGGTGTCTTCAAGGAGATATTGTTTCTGTTGTGGTAAGCGTGGCCAACCAAGGTGATTATGATGAGTCCTTTACGGTCACTTTAACTGATGCCACCGACTCTGCTGTGATAGGCACTCCTCAATCAGTATTGTTACCTGCTAAGGGGACAGCTGATTTGACCTTCTCCTGGAATACTGCCGGCGCATCTATAGGTGAGCATATCCTCACGGCAGCGGCAAGCACAGTTTCAGGAGAAACCGATACAGCTGATAATACCATGACTGTTACGGTTACAGTTAAACAGCCAGTCCACGATATAGCAGTTGTTGCCATGGATGCACCTATGGAAGTCTATAAAGGAGATTTGGTTTCAGTTCCTGTAACAGTAGAAAACCAGGGAACCTATGCCGAAACCACCTCGGTAACTTTGACTGATACAACAGACGGCGCGGCGATAGGTTCTCAATCAGTATCTCTAAATCCAGGCAATTCAACCATCGTTTCATTCGACTGGGATACTACAGGTGTATCTATAGGCGACCACATCCTTAAGGCAGAAGCAGGCGTCGTCTCAGGAGAAACTGATACAGCTGATAACTCAATGACCTCTACGGTTACCATAAAAGAGAAATCCACTGCCACTATGCATGTGGGAAGCATTGATATGGTTCTTAAAAGCAGAACTGCTGGTCGAAATAAATTTACAAAAGCACTCGCAACTATAACCATTATTGATGCGAGTAATAATCCGATAGATGGAGCAACGGTGCATGGTTCTTGGAGTGGTGCTACTTCTGATACTGATTCTGGGATAACTGACACAGCAGGTAAAGTAACGCTGGAGTCAGATGAAGTAAAGAACGCTCCGAGCAGGACGACCTTTACTTTCACTGTGAAGGATGTGGCTAAGTCGGGTTGGAACTACAATCCAGCTGGTAACACAGAAACCAGCGATTTTATAATCGTGCCATAAAAGAGCTAACTACTTCCCCTATAATACTTTAATAGTTTTCTAATCTGGTTAAAATTTTGTTGACAAAGTGTTTAAAACTTCTATACTCTCTACTTAGAGAGTAGACCGCATATCTATACTCTATACATTGATGTGGGGGGGCTGGTAAAGGAGGGAAAGATTACTAACATCTATTTAATCAAGGACTTAGCGCGAATTACCGGATATTCAATTCATACAATTAAATACTATCTTAAAATAGGTTTAATCAAAGAAGTCAGTCGCAGCCCGGAGACTCGTTTTCGTTATTTTGATGACTCAACAATCAAACGATTAAAAGATATCCGCCTTTTAAGAAAAGAAGGAAAGTCTATCAAAGAAATAAAAAGTATATTGGATTAGTTTTATTTTTTTAACTCAATCAGAATTTATGAGTTATTACAAGACCTTAGGATTAGAAAAAGAGCCTTTTTCTACGAGTCCTGACCCAGAGTTCTTTTATCGTTCCACAAGCCACGATACAGCAATAAAGCGTCTGGAAATTGCGATAAGGTTACGTCGTGGCTTAAATCTTATCTTGGGAGATGTGGGTACGGGTAAAACTACACTCTCGCGCACTCTGTTGCAGTTGTTTAAGGATGAACCAGATTTCATCTTTCATATGATTCTGGACCCCAGCTTTAAATCGGAGTTTCAATTCCTTTTAAGTTTAGTTAAGGCTTTTGGTATAATGCCTGCTTTTAAATCCACCTTGGATTTTAAAGAGGCCCTGGAGAAATATCTATTTGAGAAGGGTGCAGAACAGAATAAGACGATAATTCTTTTAATTGATGAGGGTCAAAAACTGAGCGCAGAGAACCTGGAGGTTTTGCGCACTCTTCTTAATTACGAGACCAATGAATATAAGTTGTTACAACTTGTAATTATGTCTCAGGTAGAGCTCCTTCCCAGATTGCGGCGCATTCGCAATTTTATAGACAGAATCTCGCTTAAATATACCATTAACCCCTTAGATGAGAATGAGACGGCTGAAATGATTAAATTTAGATTGAGGCAGGCAGGGCATAACGGCCAAAACAGCCTTTTTACAGATGGGGCAATAAGGTTAATTTATCATCAAAGCTTAGGTTATCCTCGCCGAATTGCAATGTTATGTCACGATGCTTTAGAGATGTTGGTTATGAGGGAGAAGGCATTGGTAGACGAAGAAGTTATTAAAGAATCAATTGCTAATGAGTCAGATTAAATGAAGAAGGATTATTCGCCCGAAGAAAGATTATTAAGATTGATAAGGGGTGAAAAGAGGTTAGAGCCTTCTAAGAGCTCTTCTTCAGCTGGTTCTTCCAGCAGACTCCGACAAAAATTAAGGTCAAAATTCAGCCAATTCCAAATTCAGGATATTCAGAGGTTACTTTGGGGAGCTTTGTTTATTAGTTTTCTCTATCTATTAATTTGTCATGTTTGGCCTTTGTGGTTCCGGCAGAAGGATTATCGCGCTTTTAATATTATAGGAGAGGAAAATTCAGGAGTAATAGAAGAAGAGATTAAACCGGAAGTAAAACCATATAGTTTTTATCAAGAGGCTATAACCGGGCGCCAGATTTTTAGTTCTTCAACAGCAGAGGTTGCTCAAGCGCAATCGGGTTCGACTTTTACAGAGTACATTAAGGATTTGAATCTTTTGGGTATAATTTCCGGAGATAATCCGCAGGCAATTATTGAGGATAAAAAGACACAGAAGACATATTTTTTAAAAAGGGGCGAATCTTTCGGGACAATAAAAGTAGAAGGGATTGGCGAAGGCAAGGTAACTTTGGAATTGCAGGGACAGAGGTTCGATTTATTTCTATAAAATTATTCAGGGAGGAGTGATGGATAAAAATCAAAAATGGTTTATTATTTTGATATTTGCATTTTGGATTTCAATTGTTATGCCCAGGAAGTCACCCTTCCTGTCGAGCAGAAAATCTCACTAGATATAAAAGGGATGGATATTCTGGATGTCTTGAAGATGTTCTCTCAGCGAGCAAATATAAATATTGTTGCCGGCAAGAATGTTACTGGAAGAGTAACAATGTTCCTGAATGATGTAGATGTCTGGGAGGCATTTGAGATTATTCTGTTAGCTAATGATTTGGCCTATGAGAGGAAGGGGGAGATTATTAATGTTATGACTGCCCGGGATTATGAATTGATTCATGGCAAAAAGTTCGCTGAGCAAAAGCAGCTTTTAACCCTCTCTGTTAAATACGCCAAGGTTACAAATCTGATGCAGGTATTAAACCAGGTTAAGTCAAATATTGGCATTGTTGCCATAGATGAGCCGTCCAATACCTTAATTATAATGGATACGCCTGATAAGTTAAATCAGATGAAGCAGGTAGTTAAAGATTTAGACCAGCCCTTAGAGACGAAGGTATTTAATTTGAATTATGCTCAGGCGGAAGACATTAATTCCAAAATTCAAGAGTTAGTCACAAAGGGTATCGGTTCGGCGAGAATCGACGAGCGCACAAACAGGATTGTTGTTACTGATTATCCGGAAAAACTATCCGAGATACAAAAGGTTATAGATGCCTTTGATGAGAAGAGCCGGCAGGTTCTCATTGATGCACAGATTGTAGAGATAACTCCTGAGAGAGACGAATTCAAAATGGGCGTGGATTGGGACTATTGGATAAAGAAGAATTTAAGGATAGCCAGTAGCTTGCCAATGGGTACGGAAAATAAACTCTCTATAGGTACTGCTGCGGGTAACTTATCAGTAGCTGAGAAAGGGGAATATAAAGGCGTCTTAGATTTGTTGCGCACCATTGGCAAGACTAAAATCCTTTCCAGCCCGCGAATTATGGCGATTAATAATCAAGAAGCAAAGATGCTGGTTGGCACAAAGGAGGTTTATCTTACCGAGACAGTATCTCAGCCAGGAACGGGTAGCACAGTAACTGCTACCCAGATAAATTTTGTTGATGTGGGCGTTCAGTTATATGTTACGCCGACCATCAACGAAGAAGGTTTTATTACAATGAAAATAAGGCCGGTGGTTAGTTCAGCTGAATACCGGGAGATTAAAAGTGAGGACAAGGTCAGCGAGGTGCCCATAGTTTCAACCTCTGAAGCAGAGACGCAGGTCTTAGTTAAAGACGGCGTTACTATAATGATTGCCGGATTAAAGAAGGATAAGAAAGAAAAAGAGGTCAAAAAAATACCTGTTTTTGGAGATATTCCTTTACTCGGATATTTGTTTAGAAGCACCAAAGATATCGTTACAAAGACAGAATTGGTAATCTTTCTTACTCCACACATTGTTTCTGGAGATCAGCCTGTTGGATATGTTAGCCTGACCGAAGATGAAGATATAAATAAGATTCAAGCGGATGCTGATTTGGCCAGCTTTATTTCTGCATTTAGGGAGGATAGAAAAAACTTAAATTCTAGTCAATATTTTGAATTTATTAAAGATAAAATTAAGCAGACAGCCAGCAAAATAGTCCTCGCGCAAGAATCTGCGCAGGGAGAAGTCGAGGTTTCATTTACCATTTTAGCGGATGGACAATTAGAAGAGAAACCTCTGATAGTTACGTCTTCTAACGAATCCCTTAATGAATTGGCCGTGCGCTGCATAGAGAAGGCAGCTCCTTTTCCGTCTTTTCCTGAAGGTTTAGGGAGAGAAGCGAAAAGGTTTAATTTAATTCTTTCTTTTTAAAGAGAAGTCTCCGGGCAGGAGGTTTTGTAATATTTTCGGGCCTTCAGAAGGCGGCGGCAGGGTGTCTTCCCGCGAAGAAGGTGTTGGGTTTGTCTTTCAGGCCGTTTAGCAGCTCCGCAAAATACCTCTGTTTCTTTTCGGCTAAAAGTCTTTTGGCAAAGTTTTCTTTTTCTTGCTCGAATCTGTTCTCGTCGGGAAGGATTCGCTTATTAATCTTAACGAGATAGAAGCCCGAAGGGGCGTCGACTATTTGGCTAATCCGGTTTTCCTCTAAATTTGCGGCGGCATCAAAAAAGACGCTGGAGTCTCCCAGCCCTTCCACGTAGCCGCGGCGTTTGAACAATTCCGTCGAGCCGAATTTCAAACTGGATTCCTCGGCTGCTTTTTCCAATCCTGACTCCAATGCTTTCTGGCGGCAGGCTTCCAATTTCTCTTTGGCAATCGAGCCTGCTTTCTCCCGGCGCAATTTTCGGCTTACCTCGTCCTTAATCTCGTCTAAAGGCGCAACGCCGGGTTGTTCTTCTCCTTTTAATTTTACGAAGTGGACAGAGTCGGCCTCGGTTTGAATCGGCTGAGGCCAGGCTTTTTTCTGGGCTTTAAGCTTAGGCAGGATTCTCAGAATTTCGGTTGACCAGCCGATATGCGGAATCGGTTCGTCTGCGCTGAAGAATCCCGTTTCCTTGACTTCTAAACCCGTTTCTTTTGCCGCGTCTTTTAAGCTGAAACCCTCCCCGAGCATTTCGGAAACCTTGTCTATTTGCTGTTTGTTTTTGACGTCTACTTTAATGTATTCCAGATTATAGGATAGCGGCTTTTGGAACTCCGCCTGATTTTGTTCGTAGTAGTCGCGAATTTCCCGTTCTTCTACCGAAGTTTCCTCTAAAAACTCTTCCGCGCCGGCCCGCACATAATCAAGACTTATCTGTTCGTTTTCCTCCGAGTATGCGTCCCTGATTTCATTATCGCTTACCTTTATATCCCCGGTAGTCTTCTGGAAGAGCTTGGCGATTTTTGAGTTGTCCCGGACCTGCTCTTCAAACTCCCGCGGACTAATCCCGAATTCATAAGTTACTATTTCCCGGTAAAGTTTAGGGTCGAACTTTCCGTCCCTTTGAAAGAAGGGATACTGCTTGACGAGGTTTACTATCTCTTCGTCACTTACTCTTATTTTTTTTCGCTTCGTTTCCTCAAGCAAAACTATTCTGTCCCAGGCCTGGGTTTCCAAATCAAGGTATTTTTCCAATTTTGCGAGCTGCTCTCCGCCCAATTGAATCAGATATTGATTCCTGACCGCTTGGTAATTTTTTACGTAATCCTGAATGCTTACCGGCCTGCCGGACACCTTTCCCGCAAAAGCCGACTCTTCCCTGCCGCGCAAAGCCGAGCCGAACCCCCAAAAACAAAAGGCGGGAATAATCACTATCGATAAGATTATCCAGATTTTCTTTGCGGTTTTTTTCTTGCGGAGCTCCTTAAACATAGTTAATAGTATAAACATATTTTTTTTCTTTACAAGACAATATTCAGCCGATATAATAATGAAGATTTCACAAACCGCAGTTTTAAAACCGCAAAAGATGAAAGCGTTGAAATTAGGTTTACCCAAAGGCAGCCTGCAGGAGTCGACTTTTAGAATATTCACTCGCGCAGGGTTTAATCTAAATATCTCCGAACGCTCTTATTTACCCTCAATTGACGACCCGCGGATAGAGCCCGTGCTTTTGCGGGCGCAGGAAATGTCCCGTTACGTTGAAGCGGGGGTACTGGATTGCGGAATTACGGGCAATGACTGGATAATGGAAAACGGCTCCGACGTGATTAGAATGGCGGAGCTTAGCTATTCCAAGCAGAGCCTTAAGCCGGTAAGGTGGGTTCTGGCGGTTCCGGAGGAATCGCCCGTAAAGTCTACCCGGGCTCTGGAAGGCAAGCGTATAGCCACGGAATTGGTTAACGTGACCAAGAGTTTTTTGAGGAAAAACAAAATAAGAGCGGAAGTAGAATTCAGCTGGGGCGCAACCGAGGTGAAGGTCGGAGCCGGGCTTGTAGACGCGATAGTTGAATTGACCGAAACCGGCAGAAGCCTTAAGGCGCATAAGTTAAGAGAAATAGCCACGGTTTGCGAATCTAACACGCAGTTTATCGCAAACAAGAAATCATACAGAGATTCCTTCAAGCGCGGTAAAATGGAAGAAATAGTTTTGCTGCTTAAGGGCGCCATTACCGCCGGGGCGATGGTGGGGCTGAAGATGAATTTAAGGGAAAAAGATTTAGAGAAGATTGTGGCCAAGCTGCCTGCTTTAAGAAAACCCACAATCTCGTCTTTGTCCACAAAGGGCTGGATGGCTCTTGAGACTGTAATAGAAGAAAAGGCGGTCCGCCGGTTGATACCTGAATTGAAAAAAGCCGGAGCGGAAGGGATAGTAGAATACCCGTTAAATAAAGTAATTTATTAGTTCATAGTTGAATCTATGAACTTTTCGAGCGACAAGAGAGCGAAAAAGATGCCTTGCGGCAGAAAAAGAAAACTAAGAAAAATACGCACGCATAAACGCAAAAAGATGCGTCGCAAGCTAAGACATTTGAAGAAACGGGATTGGGCGTAATTTTAACTATGCGACGCATCATTGCATTTTTAGCCCCTGTCTTATTAATCTGTTTATTAGGCCCGGCCGGAGTACAGGCAGAGGAGAAGGTCAAAGTAGAGCCGCTGACGCATTACATCCTGGCGGGAATTTATGAACGCCTGGATAAATTAGAAGAAGCCTTAAGAGAATATAAAACCGCAGTAAGACAGGACCCTCGCAACCCCCAGCTTCATTTGAGCCTCGCAGCAGCCCTGATAAAACAGAACAAACTTAAGGAGTCTATTCCCGAGCTAAAGCAAGCAATTAAATTAGCTTCCGCCGGAGAAGCTTCGCAGTCCGAATCTATTTCTATTGAAGCGCATACGATTCTGGCTTTGGTTTATTCGTTGCAGGGCAAGATGGACGAAGCGAATCTCGAATATGAGGAAGTCCTGCGCGGCGCCCTCGCCGTTGATCCTCAGAACGTCCGGATACATAAGAGCTTGGGCCAGTTATACCTCCGGCAGGAGAAGTTATCCGACGCCCAGAAGACTTACGAGTTTATTGTGGACCTCGCTCCTTCGGACCCCGAAGCCCGTTTTTACCTCGGCACTATTTACGAAGAGCGGGGCGAAAGGCCTAAGGCAATAGAGGAGTTTAAAGCTGCCCTTAAGCTCAATCCCGAATATCCCGACGCCTTGAATTCCTTAGGTTACCTTTATGCGGAGGAGTCGATAAATTTAGAGGAAGCGGAGCAATTGATAAAAAAAGCCCTGGAATACGAGTCGAATAACGGAGCTTATATCGACAGTCTCGGCTGGGTATATTTCAATCAGGGAAGATATCAGGAAGCCGTCCGGGAACTGGAGAGGGCGGTGCAGTTTTTTCCTGATTCTCTGATATACGAGCATTTGGGAGATGCCTATCTTAAGCAAGGCAACTCCGCTAAAGCCAGAGAGAGCTGGCAGAAATCCTTAGAGCTCGGCTCTAAAGAAAATCAGCGGGTTAAAGAGAAATTGGAGAAATATAATTGAAGCACTCAAAAGAGGAAATAAACAGGATAGAGGAGGCGGCAAAACAGGTTAGGCGCCTGATAATTCAAATGCTGGCGAAAGCCGGCTCGGGCCATCCGGGGGGCAGCCTTTCCGCGACGGATTTAATCACCTGTCTTTACTTCGGACACTATTCGGACGGCAAGCCTATTTTAAGATATAATCCCAAACAGCCGGATTGGCCGGAGCGCGACCGTTTTCATATGTCAAAAGGTCATTGTTGCCCGCTCTGGTATGCGGTGCTGGCAAAGGCCGGCTATTTCCCTCAGCAGGAATTATGGACATTGAGGAGGATGGGTTCGATACTTCAGGGTCATCCCGACCGCCGCACACCCGGAGTGGGGGTGGCCAGCGGCTCGCTCGGACAGGGTTTATCGGTCGGCCTGGGAATGAGTCTGGCGGCAAAGATGGATAAAAAGGATTACCGCGTATACGTTCTTCTTGGCGACGGAGAGATACAGGAAGGCAACGTCTGGGAAGCGGCTATGGCAGCCGCTCACTATAAATGCAATAATCTCTGCGCCATTCTGGATTATAACCGTTTTCAAATTGACGGAAAGGTTGAGGATATAATGGGGCTTGAGCCTGTGGTGGATAAATGGCGCGCTTTTGGCTGGCACGTTATCGAGATAGACGGGCACAACATGGAAGAGATTCTCTGCGCTTATGAGGAAATGAGGGATAATTCCAAGATCCCCACAATCATTATCGCCCACACCATAAAAGGAAAAGGCGTTTCCTTTATGGAAAACGTGGTCGATTTTCACGGAAGGGCCCCGACGGCCCAGGAGGCAGAAATCGCCTTAAAGGAGCTGGAATAGTTCGAAATGGAAATGCTTTACCAACGCGATATTTACGGCAAGACGCTCGTAGAATTAGGCAAACAGAACCCGGACATCGTAGTCCTCGACGCCGATTTGTCCGGCTCAACAAGGACCAGCTTTTTTGCCGCGGAATTTCCGGAGCGTTTTTTTAATTTTGGCGTTGCCGAACAGAATATGATGGCAACAGCTGCGGGTTTGGCAAGTTGCGGGAAGACCGTATTCGTTTCTACGTTTGCAATGTTTGCCACCGGGCGCGCCTGGGACCAGGCAAGAAACACGGTTTGTTATAATAATTTCAACGTCAAAATTGTTGCCACGCATGCCGGTATAACCGCAGGAGAAGACGGCTCCAGTCATCAGGCGCTGGAAGACATCGCCCTTATGCGCATTATTCCCAATATGAAGATAATCGTTCCCTGCGACGGCCCCCAGACCCGGGAAGCAGTTATCGCCGCGGTTAAGACTCCCGGCCCGTTTTATATCCGGCTGGGCAGGGCTAAATTCCCTACGGTGGAAACAAAGAACGAATTTGAATTCGGGAAGGCCCAGGTTTTAAAAGAAGGCAGCGATGTTACTCTGATTGCCTGCGGGTTGATGGTTCATTCGGCCCTGGAAGCTTCGCAGATTCTGGCAAATGAGGGAGTCAGCGCAGGGGTTATAAATCTGCACACGTTGAAGCCTTTCGATAAAGAGGCCGTGACAAAGGCCGCGGTCGGGACGCGGCGGTTAGTTGTTTGCGAAGAGCATAGCATCTGTTCGGGGCTCGCTTGTTGTATCGACGAGGTTATGTCTGGGGACTGCGCCGCAAAAATTGTCCGGGTAGGAATAAGAAATATATTCGGTCAATCCGGCAGCGCCAAAGAACTCCTTGAAGAATACGGATTGACTACTCAAGACATTGTTAAAGCGGCTCGTTCTCTGGTCCGTTAGAAATGCCGAAGTGAAAAGCCTGACTCTTACTTCTTACGCTAAGTTAAATTTGTACCTGGACATTCTCGGGAAACTGCCCGATAAATACCATTCAATCCTTACTTTATTTGAAAGAATAAGCCTTTCCGACCAGATTAATCTAAAACCCCTGCCGGATAAAAAAATAAGAATAATCGTATCCGGAGGCCGTTTAGGCCTTTGCACTAATCGCCAAAATTTGGCTTATCAAGCAGCCGGTTTGCTGGCGAGAAACTTCGGCATCCGGCAAGGAGTCGAAATCCGGATAAGAAAACGCATACCCGTCGCAGCAGGCCTGGGAGGCGGCTCCAGCAATGCCGCCGCGGTTTTAAAGGGCCTAAACCGGCTTTGGAAATTGAACCTGGGCATCGAGCGTTTGGTAAGTGTCGGGCGCAAAATCGGCTCAGACGTCCCCTTTTTCTTATACAACTGTTCTTTTGCGTGCGGCAGCGGCCGGGGCGACAAAATTAAGGTTTTGAATCTGCCGGTCGGATTCTGGCATATTATAGCCGTGCCCCGGATTAAGGTTCTTAGCTCGCTGGTTTATAAAAAATGGGACGATTTGAGAAAAGGAAGGCCGGGATTGAGGAAAGAAAGGGCGGGGTTGACAACTCTTCAATCAAAGGTTAAAATACTACAGACGGCTTTATTAAAAAAAGACACGTTATTATTGGAAGGTTTGCTCTTTAACTCTCTGGAGTCTATTACCGCAGCGATGCATCCCGCGGTTAGAAAGATAAAATCGGCGCTTTCTGATTACGGAGTGAAAGAAATTTCTATGAGTGGCAGTGGGCCAGCAGTTTTTGGATTAGTTTCTTCGCGAAAGGAGGCTTATGCAGTAGCCGGGCAGCTTAGTAATTTTGTTTCGTGGGATGTGTTTGTGGCAAAAACTGTGTGAGATTATTCCTGCATACAGGAAGCAGGCAACGGCATTTCGAGGAGGAAGTAATGGAAATAACCGAAGTGAGAGTATTTCTCAAAGAATCTCCGGATAAGAAATTAAAGGCATACGCAACGGTGACCTTTGATAACGCTTTTGTCGTAAGGAATATAAAGGTTATCCAGGGTTCGAGCGGCCCTTTTATCGCTATGCCTTCGCGTAAAATAAAACAACCTTGCCCAAAGTGCGGCTTTAGAAACGAGGCGCGCTCTAAATTTTGCAACCAGTGCGGAGGCCAGCTTCCTTTGGCTCCCAGGCCTATAAGCGGGAATGAGCCGCAAGGCGCTTCGACTGAGCATAAAGATATCGCTCACCCCATAACCCAGTCATTTAGGGAATATCTGCAGAAGAGAGTTTTGGAAGCGTACGAGAGGGAAAAGACTTCGGGCAGAGTCCAGCTTTAGTCTTTTGGGGCGGGCATGGTCGAATTTAAATTTTGCCCGGTAGTGTAATGGTAGCACATCAGAATTTGGGTCTGAGTGTTGAGGTTCGAGTCCTCACCGGGCAGAGTAATATAGCTAATGAGAAAAGATATCGCTGTTGTAATATTGGCTGCCGGTAAGGGCGAGAGAATGAAATCCGGACTGCCCAAGGTTTTGCACCCTTTGGCCGGAAGGCCGATGCTGGGGTATGTTCTGGATTTAGCCGAAAGCCTCAAACCGAAATATAAAATTTGCGTTTTGGGCCACAAGTCCGAGGCGGTCGCAGAGTATGTTCGCAAGCGCAAGCAGAAATTCGGAATCGTGATTCAGAAGAGGCTCCTGGGCAGCGCCGACGCCGTAAAGCAGGCCAAATCGTCTTTAAGGAATTTCCGGGGCACGGTTTTGGTGCTTTACGCAGATAATCCCCTCATCGGGCTTCAGACAGCGAGGAAGCTGATTCAACTTCACCGCCGGCTTAACGCCGACGCAACGCTGTTGGCGGCTACTCTTGAGAAGCCCAAAGGCCTTGGCCGGATTATCCGGGACACCTCAAATAATATCTGCCGCATCGTCGAAGAAGTTCAGGCAAACGATTACGAAAAAGACATAAAAGAAGTAAATACCGGAATCGCCTGTTTCGAAAAAGGTATGCTTTTGCGCGCGCTTAACCGGGTTAAGCTCAATCCCCGGGAAAAGGAATATTACCTTACGGATGTTATCCAGATACTTTATAAGCAGAAAGCCCTTATTAAGTCGTTGACTTTAGAGGATCCCCAGGAGGCAACAGGCATTAATAGCCAGGCCGAGTTATCCAAGGCGGAAAAGATTATGCAGAAAAGACTATTGGAAGCTCTTATGGAGAAGGGAGTAAGAATTGTCGACCCCGATTCTACAAAAGTTTGTTGGGACACGCGGATTCAAAGAGGCACGGTAGTTTTTCCCTTTACAGTTATCGAAAGTAATGTTAAAATTGGTAAAGCTTGCCGCATAGGTCCGTTTTGTCATTTAAGAGAGAACGTAATAATCCGCGATAATAGCGCAGCCGGAAATTTCACGGAATTGTCGCGCACGAAGCTCGGCGAAGGGACGAAGGCTTTGCATTTTTGCTATTTAGGCGACGCTCGACTCGGCAGGAAAGTAAATATCGGCGCGGGAACGGTAACCGCGAACTTTGACGGGAAGAAAAAGAGCATTACGGCAATCGGCGATAACGCATTTATAGGTTCGAATTCCACGCTGATTGCGCCGGTAAAGATAGGAAAGCGCGCCGTTACCGGGGCAGGGAGCGTGGTTACAAAAAATAGAAACGTGCCGCCCGGAGTTACTGTGGCCGGCGTGCCCGCAAAACCAATTAAAAAAGTCAAGTGAAGACATAAGTTATGGAGCTCGAAGAGCGACATAACTTATGTGTCTGAACTTGACCCAGCACTAATTTTCTGAAACTTTAAAGATTTTAAAATTAGTGCTGGGTTTAATTCGCACAGTGACTTATGTTCACTAACGTTCCATAAGTCACGTGCTCATTAAAGATGGATAAATTAGGGATATTCAGCGGTAACGCAAATCCGGATTTGGCCGAGGGTATATGTAAATATTTAGGAACCTCTCTGGGCGATGCGTTGGTGTCCAGATTCAGCGAAGGAGAAGTCCGGGTAAAAATCAATGACAACGTGCGCGGAAAAGATGTCTTTTTGATTCAGCCGACCTGTTCGCCTCCGAATGAAAATCTAATGGAGCTTCTGATTATGCTTGATGCGTTCCGCAGGGCTTCGGCGGAGAGGATTACGGCGGTGATACCTTATTTCGGCTACGCCCGTCAGGACAGGAAGGACCAGCCCAGAGTGCCGATAACCGCGAAATTGGTAGCGAACCTCATTACCACTGCCGGCGCAGACCGCGTTTTAACCATGGACTTGCACGCGGGACAAATCCAGGGCTTTTTCGACATACCCATGGACCACCTTTACGGCGTGGGCGTGTTTAACGAATATTTTTCTCAGTGCAGGCTCGATAAGTGCGTAGTGGTTTCTCCCGACGTGGGCGGTATAAAAATGGCCAGGGCGTACGCAAAGAGGCTGAATGCCGGCCTGGCCATTATCGATAAGCGCCGCGTTTCTCCGGAAAGAGCCGAGGCAATCCACATCTTAGGCGAGGTCAAAGGGATGAACGCGATAATTGTTGATGACATAATCGCTACCGGCAGTTCCCTCATCGAGGCGGTGGAGGCGTTACAAAAGGCAGGAGCAGGAGAAATCAGGGCAGCCATAAGCCACGGCGTTCTCTCCGGCCGAGCTATGGAGTTAATAGATAAGTGCAAGCATCTTAAAGAGCTCGTGATTACCAATAGTATCCCTTTGCCCAAAGACAAGGCGAGCAATAGAATTAAAGTGTTGTCTATTTCCGGATTATTGGGAGAGGCAATCAAACGCATACATTTTGAGGAGTCGGTGAGCTCCTTATTTGATTAATTAATGGTATAGCGTATACCACTGCGAAAATTACACATTAAGGTTATTGCAGAAGGCAATTTTCTTGAAAGATGGAAGAGATAATTTTGGAAGCCCAGGTTCGTGATAAAAAAGGTAAAACCGCCGCGGGAGCGGACCGCCGGGAGGGTTTTATCCCCGCCGTGGTCTACGGAGCAGGCAAGGATTCCCAAAGCATAAAATTGAGCCGCCGTGATTTTTTACGTTTTATACACCAGCATCACCTGGAAAGCACGGTTGTGAATCTGAAGATAAAAGAGCACAAGCCCCGGACGGTTTTAGTCAAGGATGTGCAATACCATCCGCTCAGAGAAGATGTTATCCATATAGATTTCCAGGAAATCAGCTTGACTACAAAGATTAAGGTGAATGTCGGAATCAAGGCTAAAGGAGAGCCCGCAGGAGTTAAACAGGAAGGGGGCACGTTAAATCACATTCTTTGGGAGTTAGAGGTAGAATGTTTGCCTACACAGATACCTAAAGAGATTCAGGTAGACGTATCGCAGATGAAGATTGGCGACGCCGTTCACGTTAAAGATTTAAGTTTGCCCGAAGGCGTAAAGCCGGTGAATGACCCCGAGTCCCTGGTTTTTTCGGTTGAGGCTCCACGGAAAGAAGAGGAAGTGGTTGCGCCGGCCGCCGAAGGCGAAGAGCGCGCCGAGCCGGAAGTAATTAAGGAAAAGAAAGAAGTTCCCGAGGAGGCAGAGAAGGAAAAAGAAAAGAAGGAAAAGAGGGAAAAGAAGGAAGAGAAAGACGAGAGGGGATGAAGTTAATCGTTGGATTGGGCAACCCCGGTATGGCTTATAAATATAGCCGGCATAATGTCGGTTTTTTAATAATAGACAAGATAGCTAAAGACTGGAGTATCAAGATAAGAACAGATACGTCAATAAAGTCCTCTCTGGGCAAGGGAGCGATTGAGGACGGAGAGGTAATTTTGGCCAAGCCCCTTTGCTTTATGAACCGCTCGGGGCAGCCGGTTAAATCAATCCTTAAGAAGACCGGACTGAATCTTAAGGATATGCTGTTAGTGTTTGACGATTTGGATTTGGAATGGGGCAAAATCCGCGTTCGCCCTTACGGCGGTTCGGGCGGCCATAAAGGAGTAAAGTCCATAATCGATGCTCTTGGCGGTTCTGACTTTTCCCGTCTTCGTTTCGGCATCGGAAGGCCGGGTAAAAAATCAGAGGTCGTTGATTATGTTTTAAACAGGTGGTCGAATAAGGAAAAGAAAGAATTAGAAGAATATCTACAGCGGGCCGCTGAGTGTTGCAGGACGTGGGTTGTTTCGGGCATCAGCGAGGCGATGAATAAATTTAACCAAGCGAGGGAGTGCTATGAATAGCTACGAAGCTATGTTCTTAACCGATATCAAATCAGACGAAAAATCAACCGAGGAAGTATTTAATCAGATTAAAGAACCGATTGTCAAGAACGAGGGAAGCATTATTTCTTCGCACATTTGGGCGGAAAAGAGGAAATTGTGCTATCCGGTAAAAAAGAGACAGGAGGCAACGTATTATCTCGTAAATTTTAAGCTCAATCCGGACGCAGTGGACAAGATAAAGCAGGTCTATAGGCTGAACGAGGATATATTGAGAGTACTCATTACCAAGGTTGATAGATAGATTAAAAGGAGAAAGACATGGCCAATTACAATAAAGTTATTCTTATGGGTAATTTAACCCGCGATCCGGAATTGCGCTATACGCCTTCCGGAACAGCTGTAGTAAATTTAGGGCTGGCGGTGAACCGAAGGTTTCGCGACCGCAGCGGGGAACAGAGGGATGAGGTCTGTTTTTTGACCGTGGTAGTCTGGGATAAGCAGGCCGAGCTTTGCAATCAGTATTTGCATAAAGGCAGTCCTGTATTTGTCGAAGGCAGGCTTCAGTTCCGCTCCTTTGAGGATAGTTCGGGAAAAAAGAGAAATGTTTTGGAGGTAAGGGCGGAGCGCATACAATTCTTAAGTGTTCGCCCCGCTTCTCCTGCGAGAGAAAAGGCATCCGATACGGATTTAGAGCAACCGGCCGAGTCTTCTACTGAAGAGGCATGGCTGGAGGGAGCTGAAGGAGCTGGCGATGAGACCGGTTAGTAGAAATAAGAAGCGCACAAAAAGCTTGAGACAGGTTTGGCGAAAGAAAGTCTGCCGCCTGTGCAGGGAAAAGGTTACTCATATTGATTATAAGGACGTAAAAAGGTTGGAAAAATTTATGACTGACCGGTGCAAAATTTTCTCGAGGCGCTCATCCGGCAATTGCGCCCTGCATCAGAGGATGGTTGCCAGGGCGATTAAGTTAGCCAGGTTCGCGGCAATCCTGCCTTACATTAAATATACAAAATAATATGCCGATGAACCCCGCACCTTCTTTGTATTCATTGAATTTAGGAAGCAACTTTTAAAATATCATTATGATGCAAAAGAGAAGATTTAAGAATAGTTTAAACAAAACCAGATTTTTGAATAAGAGAGAAGGTGCGGGGTGAATAAGGGAGAAGGTGCGGGGTGAAAGTAATTCTTGTTCAGGACGCGGGCAAGTTCGGTAAAAGCGGCAGCGTAATAAAGGTAAAAGACGGCTTTGCCCGTAATTTCTTATTTCCCCGGAATCTGGCAGTGCCGGCTACGCCGGGAAATCTAAAAAAAGTCGAGCAGGAGAGAAAGAGAATCGAGAGCATGCGGCAACAAGAGAAAGAGCTGGCTGAAAATCTGGCTAAACGGCTAAGCGGGATGCCGATAACCATCGCAGCCGAGATTCATAACGAAGACCAGCTCTACGGAAGCATAGGCCCCTCCGAGCTCCTCAGCGCACTAAAAGAAGAAGGCATAACCGAGCTCGCCGGGGATGCGGTTATTCTGGAGGAGCCTATCAAGGCAACCGGCGTATACGAGGTAAAAATTAAGCTGCATCCCGAAGTCACTGCCAAAATAAAAGTCTGGGTGGTTAAAAAATGAGAGAGAGGGCGGTCGAGATAGCCAAAGAATTACTGCCGCCGCAGAATTTAGAAGCGGAGATGGCGGTTTTGGGGTCTATGATGCTGGATGAAAAAGCAACCTCCGTCGTCATCGAGTTGTTAACCGAGGATTACTTTTACAAGGATAGCCACCGCAAGGTATTCCAGGCTATTTGCAATCTCTACGGCAATAATAAGGCGATAGACCTGGTGACCGTAAACGACGAACTGAAAAGAACCGGAGTTTTGGATTCCGTCGGAGGGACGAGTTTCTTGACCGAACTTGTCAATTCGGTTCCCTCCGCCGCCAATGTCGCCCATTACGCCCGCCTGGTTAAGGAAAAAAGCATCCTGCGCTCGCTGATTAATAATGCCAATCAGATTGTTTCCATCGCTTACGAATACGAGGGGAATGCCGATGAGGCCTTAGATAGGGCGGAGACGCTTATTTTTAACATCCGGGACAGCAGGCGCACAAGTAATATCACACCTTTAAAAGAGATTATCCATACCAGCATTGAGACTATCGACCAGGTCTACCAGAAAAAAGCGCAGGTGAGCGGTCTCTCTACCGGATATACAGACTTGGACCAGAGGACTGCGGGGCTGCATAATTCCGACCTGATTGTTGTCGCCGGCAGGCCCTCTATGGGTAAGAGCGCTTTTGCTATAGGCATTGCCGAACACGTAGGGGTAAACGAGAAGATACCTTTAGCTTTCTTTAGCCTGGAAATGTCCAAGGAGCAATTGGTTCAGAGAATGCTCTGTTCTCACGCCAAAGTGGACGCCCATAAAGTAAGGACCGGATTTCTGGCTCCGTCCGATTGGCCCAAACTCACTGCCGCAGCAGGTAAATTATCCGAAGCCTCTATCTTTATCGACGATACTCCTGCCATCTCGGTGATAGAGCTGCGGGCAAAGGCCCGTAGATTAAAGGCGCACCACAATATTCAATTTATTATATTGGATTATCTGCAATTAATGCGGGGTAAAGAAAGGTCTGAAAACAGACAGCAGGAAATTTCGGAGATTTCGCGCTCGCTTAAGGCTCTGGCACGCGAATTAAATGTGCCGTTAATTGCCATCAGCCAGTTGTCCCGCGCCGTAGAAACGCGCAGCGACCATCGGCCGCAGCTTTCTGATTTGCGGGAATCGGGCGCCATCGAGCAGGATGCGGACTTGGTGGTTTTGCTTCTGCGGGAAGAGTACTATAATCCCATACCCGATAACGAGGGAATTACCGAGGTTATTATTGCTAAACAAAGAAACGGTCCGGTGGGCTCGCTTAAATTAGCCTTTATCAAAGAATACGCCCGCTTTGAAAACTTAACCCGTAGAGGAGGATAAATATGCGTCTCGCCGTTGCAATAATCGCCTTGATTGTTTTTTCCTGGCTGTGTTTTCCCTTATACGCGCAACAAGAAAGCAAAGATTCGAAATTAGTAACCGCCATAGAGGTAAAAGGCAACCGCTCAGTCAGCAATATTGCGATTCTTTCTAAAATGAAGACGCGGGTCGGCTCGCCTTATTCGGAGAACATGATTAACGATGACTTAAAAAGGTTATATCTTTTAGGCTATTTCAGCGATATTAATATCGTGACTCAGAATTACAAGGAAGGCATTAAGGTCATCATTAACGTAGCGGAGCGGCCTGTGGTCGAAAAAATAAGTTTTCAGGACTTCCGCCGGTTGCGCCTCAAAGAAGACAAGCTCAAAGATTCCGTTAAGTCCCGGGAAGGGCAATACCTGGATTACCCCACCTTAAACAACGACGTAAGCACGCTGAAGGAGATGTATGTGAAAAAGGGTTTCCCGGAATCCGAGGTCAAGTATGAGGTAGACATTGATAAAGAGACAGGTAAGGCAAAGGTGAAGTTTATAGCCCAAGAGGGCAGGAGACTCAGGATTAAAAAGATATACGTTGACGGCAACGAGCATTTTCCCGACAAGCGAATCTTGAAAATAATTAAGACAAAGGCGGCCTGGCTTTTCGGCGGCGGGGTATTAAAAGAGGACGTTTTAGAAGAAGATATGAGCCGGATAAAATCGTTTTATCAGAGGGAAGGCTTTTCCGACGTCAAGGTTGATTACATCCTCAAGGAAGACCCCAAGAAGCCGCTATTGTATATCTCTATCGTTATCCAGGAAGGCCAGCGTTATTATGTGGGTGCGTTGGACTTTGCGGGAAACGCCGCAATCAGCGCAGAAGAGATTCGGAATGAGCTTAAATTTTGCCTTCCCGGCAAAATCTTCTTTCAAGACGGGCTAAATCAGGATAAGTTTATAATCCAGGGTTTATACTTCGACCGGGGGTATATCACGGCCAATGTCAGCACGACAACCCTGCTGAATCCCAATACCAACGCAATCGATATAAGTTACCACGTAACCGAAAACGAAGTTGCCTATATAGACAAGATTAAAATCCGGGGCAACATCAAGACTAAAGACGTGGTTGTCCGTCGGGAAGTAAGGCTTTTCCCCGGCGACAGGTTCGACGGTCAGAAACTTCGCCGCAGCAAAGAGCGCTTGAGCAATCTGGGCTTTTTTGAGGAAATAAGTTTCGATACGGAGTCCTCGTCCCTTCCCAACCACCGGGACCTGGTGGTTGAGGTAAAAGAGGCAAAGACCGGCACATTCAGCTTCGGCGGCGGCTATTCCACAATCGATAACTTCATCGGATTTATCGAAATCGAACAGAGAAATTTCGATTGGAAAAATTTTCCCTATTTTACCGGAGACGGCCAAGATCTAAGGTTGCGGGCTGAGCTGGGAACGGTCAGCGAAAACCTAAACTTGAGTTTTACCGAGCCGTGGCTTTTTGACTATCCTGTATCTTTCGGTTTCGATGTCTACAGATTATCTCATGAGAGAGAGACGGACATCGGCTGGGGTTATGACGAGACTAAAACCGGCGGAGATATCCGGTTCGGCAAGGAATTTTCCGAATACGTAAGGGGTAACGTTGCTTATCGCTATGAGCGCATCGAAATCGGCGACGTCGACCCCACTGCTACCGACGAGCTTAAAAAAGAGGAAGGTAAGAACAATATATCCAGCGTTGAATTGGGCTTAGCCTACGACACCCGCGATAGCGTCTTTGACCCTCACAGAGGAGAACTCCTTAACGGAAATTTCGATATTGCCGGAGGCGCCTTCGGCGGAGACAAGGATTTCTTTCAGTTTCAGGGGCGCGCCTCAAAATATTTTTCGTTATTTCGAGGCTCGGTTTTGGAATTCAGGACCCGCGTGGGGCTGGCCGACGCTTACGGAGGCACCGACGATGTTCCGATATACGAGAGATTCTTTGCCGGCGGGGCTTATTCAATCCGCGGCTACGAGGAGAGGTTGGTCGGTCCTATCGACTCTGATTCCAAAAACCCTCTCGGAGGCAATTCGCTTTTAATCGGGAACATAGAGTATACCTACCCGCTATTTGATTTTTTGAGGGTGGGCTGTTTCTATGACGCGGGTAACGTCTGGAGGAAATTAAGCGACATAGGCAGCGGCGGTTTTAAATCAGGCATCGGCTTCGGGGTGCGGATAAAGACTCCCATCGGGCCGATAAAATTGGATTACGGCATTCCTCTGAACAAACAGGCAGGCGAAGACGAGAAAAAGTCGGGCAGGGTGCATTTTAGTATGGGCAGTGGTTTCTAAGCCGGGATTTACAGAGAGAGGAGAGAAAAAATGAAGCGGCTAGCTTTAGTGATTTTAGGCATAACCTTAGGCCTAATTTTGGCGGCGAATTTAGGATTTGCCGAAGAGAAAATTGCTTATGTGGATTTAAGCAGGGTTTTTGAGGAATACAAAAAAACCAAGGCGTACGACAAGGTTTTAGAAGATAAACAAAAGGAATACGAAAAAACCAGGGAAAGCAAGGTGAGCGAGGTTAAGGCACTGCAGGAGAAATTAAGTCTGTTGAGCAACGAAGAAAAGGAGGCGCGCAAGGGCGAATTGGAGCAGAAAATAGCCCAGTTACAGGAATTCGACCGCAACGTAACCCAGGATTTACGCAAGCAAAGGGATGAAAAGGTCCAGGATATATTTTCTGACATAAAAAAGACTATCGACAGTTATGCCAAAAAGCAGGGTTTTACCATTGTTTTTGACAAGCGCGCATTAATATACTACGACGAAAATTTGGACATTACCGACAAGATACTGGGCACTCTTAATAAATAAGAAGCGCCAGGGCGACGTAATTATGGAAATGACCGTAAAGGAAATCGCCGGTTTTTTAGAAGGAGAAGTTCTAGGCGATGAAAAGGTTGTAATTAAAGGTGTTTCAGGCATAAAAGAAGCAAAAGAAGGCGAAATTACCTTTCTTTCCAATCCCCGCTACAATCATCTGGTTTCCCAAACCCGCGCTTCAGCCATAATTGCATCGGAGAAAATCAGCGCGGCCGAGAAACCCGTAATTCTTGTGGATAATGCGTCCCTCGCCTTCGCTAAGATAGTCGAGAAGTTCTATCCGAAAAAATCCGTCCGTCCTAAAGGCATCCATCCCGCTGCGATTATTGCAAAGAGCGCTAGACTCGGCAAGGGTGTGGGGGTCGGCGCTTATGCGGTAATAGAGGAAGACGCGGCCGTCGGAGATAATACGGTAATCTATCCCGGCTGTTACATAGGCCGCGCTACCCGGATAGGAAGCGACACGTTGATTTATGCCAATGTTTCAATCCGCGAATCGGTAGTCATCGGCAACCGCGTCGTTATTCAAAGCGGCACCGTAATAGGCTCGGACGGTTTCGGTTTCATTACCCAGGAAGGAATTCACCGGCGCATACCGCAGATCGGCACTGTAGTAATCGAAGATGACGTTGAGATAGGAGCCAATGTTACCGTAGACCGTGCGCGTTTCGATAAAACCGTCATCGGCAAAGGAACAAAGATTGATAATCTGGTTCAGATTGCCCATAACGTGGTTATCGGGCAGAACTGTATCATTGTCGCTCAAGTGGGCATATCCGGAAGCACCACCATAGGAGACAACGTTACTTTAGCCGGGCAAGCCGGCCTTGCCGGTCATCTTACGGTAGGCGACAATGCCACGGTTGCCGGCCGGGCAGGGGTGAACAAGTCCGTGCCGGCTGGCACCCTGGTTTCGGGATACCCGGCAAAACCCCATTCAATTGCCAAGCGCATAAATGCCTGCATCCAGAACTTGCCGCGCCTTTATAAAAAGGTCGAAGAAATAAAAAAGAGAATAGAGGAGTTAGGGAGTAGGTAGAAGATGGAAAAACAAAAGACGATAAAAAGAGAGACGGAATTAGAAGGCATAGGACTGCATACCGCCAATCGGGCAAAGATTAAATTTAAACCGGCAGCCGTTAATTCCGGCATAAATTTCACACGGGTAGATTTGGCAGCTAAACCCCGCGTGCGCGCGGAATGGAGTAACGTTCTTGAGGAATCTTTAACTATGCGGCGCACGTCCTTAGGCAACGGGCAGGTTCAGATACATACGGTAGAGCATATTATGGCCGCTATCTGCGGACTGGGTATAGACAATTTGGATATAGAGATTACTAATAACGAAATTCCCGGCTTCGACGGCAGCGCAAAGGTCATTGTTGATGCGTTAGCCGGAGCGGGCATAGAGGAGCAGGAGGCCCAAAAAAATTATTTTTCGCTTCGCGAGCCCGTCTTTGTTCAGGACGAAAACGTCAGCATCGTCGCTATACCCTGCGCGGAATTCAGAATTTCTTATACCCTGAGTTACGAAGGCCCCGCCTTGCTGAGGTCCGGATATCTGGATTATAAATCTGCATCCGATTATTTCCAAAAAGAAATCGCTCCCGCGCGGACATTTTGTCTTGAAGAAGAGGCAGGCGATTTGCAGGGTAAGGGATTAGGCGCCGGAGCAAATTACGATAATACCTTAGTCGTAGGAAAAAAAGGCGTAATTAAAAATAAACTCCGCTTCGAAGATGAGTTTGTCCGCCACAAGGTCCTGGACCTCATAGGCGACCTCTATCTTTTGGGCTGCCCGCTCAAAGCCCACGTTATCGCGATAAAGAGCGGACACGAATTGAATTTAAGATTGCTCAAGAAGATAAGACAGCAAAAGGAAAGATTATACAGCTCCGGGGTGCAGTTGAATTACGCTCCGGTTGAAGGGGAGCAGCTGGATACCGAGGCAATTATGAGAATATTGCCTCACCGGCAGCCTTTTCTTTTTGTGGACAGGATTATCCATCTGGAAAAGGGTAAGCGCGCGCGGGGTATAAAGAACGTAACTATAAACGATTATTTCTTTAAAGGGCATTTCCCCGGCCGTCCGGTTATGCCCGGAGTTCTGATAATCGAAGCTATGGCGCAGGTGGGGGGAATAATGATGCTCTCTCCTCAGGAAAACCGGGGCAAGCTGGCTTTCTTTATGGCCGCCAACAACATAAAGTGGCGAAAGCCCGTTCTGCCCGGCGACCAGCTAATTTTAGAAGTAGAGGTGTTGAGGATAAAAGCGAGAACCGGCCAGGTACGGGGCCGGGCATTGGTCGGTGATAAGGTTGTGGCTGAAGCTGATTTGATGTTTGCGCTGGTGGAAAAATGAGAAAAATACACCCTACGGCAATCATATCAAAGAAAGCCGCACTCGGCGAGGGAGCGCAGGTCGGGCCGTTTACCGTCATAGCCGATAATGTCTCAATCGGCGAAGGCACGGTTATCGGAGCGCATTGCGTTATCGAAAAGGGGACGACCTTAGGGAAGCGCTGCCAGGTATTTACGGGAGCAATCTTAGGCAGCCTGCCCCAGGACCTTAAATATAAAGGCGAAGCCAGCTTCCTGGAGATAGGCGACGAAAACATCATCAGAGAATACGTTACGATTAATCCGGGCACTGAAAAGAATAGCAAGACGGTAGTAGGCAGCTATAATTTAATTATGGCTTATTCTCATATAGCCCACAATTGTTTCATCGGAGATAATTGCATAATCGCCAACGCCGGCACCCTGGCTGGATATGTCACCGTAGAGGATAAAGCGGTCGTCGGAGGCCTGGCCGCTGTCCATCAGTTTACCAGAGTCGGAAGCCTGGCAATAATCGGAGGCTGTTCGAAGGTAGTTTCCGATGTTCCTCCTTATTCGACCTGCGACGGACATCCGGCAAGAGTGTACGGGCTTAATTTAGTGGGATTGAGGCGTCAGGGCGTGGACGGCAAAGCAATCAAACAGCTCGGCCACGCCTTCAAGATACTGTTTAATTCCGGCCTCAGCCTCCGCCACGCGCTGGAAAATTTGAGCGAAGAGAACTATACCTCAGAGGAAGTATCTTACCTGATTGAATTTATCAAAAATTCTAAACGGGGAATCTGCCGACATCGTTAGTATGCCAAGAATCGGTTTGATTGCGGGCAACCGCAAATTTCCTTTACTATTTGCCGGCCAGGCCAGAAAAAAATCGTACTCCGTGGTGGCTGTTGCCATAAAAGGCGAGACTCACCCGGGATTAAGCAATCTGGTCGAGAAAATCTATTGGTTAGGTTTGAGGGATTTCTCTAAAGTCTTCGATATTTTTAAAGACGAGAATATAACAGAGGTGGCGATGGTGGGCCAGATTAACCCTCGCCAGCTGTTCAGGCCACAGATAAGAAACAGTCCGGAATTAAAGCCTTTGCTGGATTCGCTGCGAGACAAAAGAGCGGATACCATATTCGGAGCAATCGCCAAGAAGTTGGAAGAACACGGCATAAAAGTCCTTGATTCCACATTTCTGCTTGACGAATTCCTTCCCAAGAAAGGGGTTTTAACCAGGATGCAGCCCGCTTTTCATCAGTGGGAAGACATTTATCTGGGTTTAAGCATAGCTAAAGAGATTGCTTATCTGGATATCGGTCAGACAGTGGCCACAAAAGATAAAGCTATAGTGGCGATTGAGGCCCTGGAGGGAACCGACAATTTAATCAGGCGCAGCGGCGGGATTACGCGCTCAGGCGTTATAATTATCAAAGTAAGCAAGCCGGCACAGGATATGCGCTTTGACGTTCCCGTCGTGGGGCTCAACACCGTAAAGAATCTTATCCGCGCCCGGGCAGCCGGCCTTGCAATTGAGGCAAGAAAGACTCTATTTATCGACCAGGACCAGGCGCTTAAGTTAGCCGAAAGATATGGCGTATTTATTGTTGCGGTATAATGAAATAGACAAAATAACAGGAGGCATCGGTTATGGAAGATAAATACAAAGGCCTGGACAGAAGGCAGAGCGTGCGTTTGTCAAGGGAGCTTCCCTCCAGGTTTATGCTGATTGATGAGGATAAATCCGCGGAAATAACCGGTGTTTGTTCCGGTTCTGTCCGCAATATCTCGGCCGGCGGAGCTCTTATGGAATGTTATGATTTAAGCGATGCGTGGATAGAGGGTTTGGTTTCGGGTATGATTAAGGTGGCGGTAGAGATAGAAGTTCCGGAGAGCGAGGCGCCGGTTAGAGCTTTAGCCCGGGCGGCCTGGTTCAGCAAGATTGAAAAGGACGAGGAGAAAGATAAAGAAAAATACATTCTGGGATTGCAATTTGTAGATATTACTACCGCGAGTCAGGACATTATAAGAAATTATATTATAAAGAGTTACCTCGGTTGAAGGTTTTTTCCTTGCGGGCGGGTTAGCTGAAGAGGGGAAAGCAGAATAAATCCCGATTGGTATTAAAGGTCGGGATTGTTTTATTATCGCCGTCTTCACTGCGCCCATAGCTCAATTGGATAGAGCGCCAGTCTTCGGAACTGGATGTTGTCCCGACAAATTTAACAAGTAAATAAGGATAAGTAAATTTGCGCTCGTAGCTCAACTGGATAGAGCGCCAGTCTTCGGAACTGGATGTTGGGAGTTCGACTCTCCCCGAGCGCGTAAGTTCGTTTTTAATTAAATTTGTCGGGACTGGGCGCGCGAATAGCTTATTGCGTATTTCTGGATTATTTGTTAAAATAGTGTAACAATTTGGGATTTCGCTAGTGGGTAGAATTAAATCAGGGCCATTAGCTCAATTGGTAGAGCAGTTCCCTCTTAAGGAAAAGGTCGGAGGTTCGACTCCTCCATGGCCCACTAAATTTGTATTAATGAAAACCTACGAGATAATCGAACACACCGCCGATTTCGGGATAAAGGTCTATGGCAAGAACCTGGAGGAGCTTTTTCTCAATGCCGGCCGGGCGATGTTCGAGGTTATGGTAGAAGAGACGAAGCGGAAGTCAATCTTTCAAAAGGAAGAGCAGAAGAAATTTTTGGTGAGCAAGCGGGCAAGCGGCATAGAGGATGTCTTTGTTGCCTGGCTGGGCGAGCTGCTGTATCTGTTTGATACGGAAGGCCTGATTATGGATAAAACAAATATCCAGAGATTGGATTCGGAGTGTATTCAGGCGGAGGTGTCCGGCAGAACCTTTGACCCTGGTTCCTGCCGTGTTAAAACCGAAATCAAGGCAGTCACCTTTCATGAATTGGAGGTCAAGCAGACTGACAGGGGTTACCAGGCTCAAGTAATCTTCGATGTTTGATAAAATTCCGGTCCGGAGAGATGGAAGAAAAAGGCAGCGAGAGAAGGCGGTTTGAGAGAGAGGAACTTAATACCGAAGTAAAATACACGGTTTTATTCCCTTCTATACACAAGGGCATAGCCAGGAACATCAGCCAGGGCGGCTTATGCCTGCTTATTAACGAACAGCTAAACAAAGGCAGCATTCTGCGGGTTGAGTTCGCCCTGCCCGAGCAAGCGGCCGCGCACATTGAGGCAGTGGTAAAAGTAATGTGGCAGAGAAGGCAGGGCGACAAGTTTCTTACGGGACTTCAATTTCTGACGTAGCAAGAAAGAGACGGGAATATGGCGGAAATTTGGCAGGGGCCATTAGAGAAAATCGATAACTGGCGCTGGCGGATTCCCAAATCCTATAAGCCGGGGATGCGCGTGCCCGGGCTTATTTATGCGGATGAAAAACTATTAAAGGATATCCGACATGATAAAGCCATGGAGCAAGTAGCTAACGTCGCCTTCTTGCCCGGAATAGTTAAGGCTTCATTAGGTATGCCAGACTTGCACTGGGGTTACGGCATGCCTATCGGAGGTGTAGTCGCAACAGATATTGATAACGGAGGTGTTGTAGGAGCCGGACTTGTTGGCTATGACATAAACTGCGGCGTGCGCCTGCTGAAGACCAATTTCCAGTATGATGAGATAAA
>JBDRMR010000041.1:0-3942 GCA_043812035.1 Candidatus Omnitrophota bacterium | reverse complement strand
ATTAATGATTGCGCAAGTCTGGTAATCAAAGCCGTACTTAGGATGGATGTATCCGATATTCTTTATTACCGTGCGGGCAATGTTATGGATATCTACATAGCCGCAGGTGGTTATCTCGCCGCCGACGATAACCAAACCCATAGTAACGTAAGTCTCGCAGGCTACTCTGCCTTTTTGGTCCTGCCTTAAAACCTCGTCCAAGACTGCGTCGGAAATCTGGTCGCAGAGTTTATCCGGATGACCTTCTGCTACAGATTCGGAAGTAAAAAAAACTTTTGACATAGGTTCACTCCTTGTTCTTAAAGGCCCTTTCTGCCTTTTTGTAAATAATTTTATGTCCGATATCGAACCAAAAATCGGTAAATACGTATCCGTAAACTTTGTCTTTGCGGCTAAGCCAGCTTATGTAACTTCCGGCGGCATCGCGGCAATTTTGCGAATCACTAAGATATTCTTTTATCAAATTAACTTTCTCCTTGGGGAAATAGTACAAACACATTGCCACCAAGCTTGATTGCGGCTTAGCGGGTTTCTCCGAAAACTCAACGACCCGGTTTTTTTTATTTATACTTACTACTCCGAAACGGCGCGCTTCGCGTCTGTCTTTTATATCAAACAGCCCGATGCTTACCGAAGGGCGCTTGCTTCTGGCAAACCGGACAAAATCCGACAGGCTGCCTTTTAGAATATTGTCTCCGCCCAGAATTAAGAAATCGCTATCAAAGCCTTCTTTGCAAAAAGAAAAGCACATATCTCCTATCGCGCCCAATTTATTCCCGGGATTTGTGGATTTATCGTTCAGCAAACGGATGGGGCGCCGGGGTCTTAGATTATCTCTCCAAGCCTGAAACTGTTTGAAAAAGCGGCTATTGGTAACTACAATGATGCGGGAAACGTCTTTCAATCCCCCTATCTTTTCCAACAGATAATTGATAATCGGCTTCTTATTTAGTTTAAGGAGAGGTTTGGGATAATTTTTCGTCTGCGGATACAAACGCGTTCCGTAGCCGGCGGCAAGAATAAGAACCTTCATTTCTCCTCTTTACTCTCGTAAACACCGATATAAACATCATTCCTGGTCTCTCGGTAAGTCAGCATCTCTAACGGGGTAAATAAAAGTATCCTCATAGTCGTATTCCAGGGGACGATTAAGAAAATCCAATTTCCCGGGGTCTCCGATAATAAGGTTATACATGGGCTTGTTCTGAAGAAGCCCGAATATCTTGACCTGCTTAGCCGGTTGAGCGAATTTAACGCCGGCCAGCTTTGTGAAATGATTATTTTTAATGATTGTTACTTTGATTCCCAAACCGGGAGTAATCTTCGCCTCTGCGTTAGAAGCCGTCACAAAATAAGCCGCTCCTTGCGCTTCTTTGTACAGCTCATAGCGCGATTGAAAACGACTGCTCACCCAGTTAGAAGTAACTAAATAATCCGGGCCCGGATTTATCAAAATATGCCCGAAACCCGGAGGAATTACAATTTTCTGCCCGGCAACCGCTTCAACGAGAACAACTTCTTCGATAACGCGATAGTCTCGCAGGCCTGGCCTCTGCATCAGGCAGAAACATTTCCCGAAGAGGACTTCGTATAACTCCCCGTAATTATCGGGGTGGTAATGGCCGGCCGTCTTCATAAATTCTTTACCCAGACGGAAGGGTTTAATCACGGTGACGTCGTACCTGAGATTATTCTCATCCAGAATCGGCTTATCGGAAAACCGGTGCACATCCCTGTACATATAATACAATTCCCGCGGCTCCTTAATATTCTTGTCCGAAAGAACTTCGTGCATTTGTTCGATAGTCCTTACCGCCGGCGGACTAAACTCCATGTCTTTATCGAAGGTCAATTCGGGCCTGTTAATATCCAGTTTCAAACCCAAACCCGATTTTTCTTTTAAGTCGACTATCATTAAATTTAGCTCACTTCAGAATCTCTCTTAATTTATTCTGGATGAATACCTCTACTCCTTTTCCGGTAGATAAAGTTAACGCTTCGTGAGCAATTCTTCTGGCCTCATCAACCGGTATCGAACGGATGATATACTTTATCTGGGGAATTGCCAAAGACGGCATGCTGAATTCGTCAAGCCCTAAGCCCAGCAGAATCAATACCATTGTCGCGTCTCCGGCCATTTCTCCGCACATAGCCACCTTAATGTTGTTGCTGTGCCCCGCTTCGATGACGTTCTTTATCATCCTTAGAACGGCGGGGTGGGTCGGTTCGTAAAGATAAGCGACCTTCTCGTTGGCGCGGTCTACCGCTAACGAATACTGGATAAGGTCATTGGTTCCTATACTGAAGAAATCGGATTTTTTTGCCAAAAGGTCGGCGGTCATTGCCGCGGAAGGCAATTCAATCATCACCCCCACATCGAGGTCTTTATCAAAAGGAATGCCTTCCTTGGTAAGTTCCTGCTTGCATTGCTCCAGAATCTCGTTTGCCTGCTGGAGCTCTTCGATGCCGGAAATCATCGGATACATAAGTTTCAATTTCCCGCAAACCGAGGCTCTTAATATCGCCCGCAACTGCACCTTAAAGACATCCGGGCGCGCAAGACAGAATCTTATGGCCCGCCAGCCCAGAAACGGCGACATCTCATGAGGTATCTCCAACTGCGAGACAAACTTATCTCCTCCTAAATCCAAAGTGCGGATGGTAACCGAATAAGGAGAGACAGCTTCGGCAACTGATTTATAGGCCTGGAATTGCTCTTCTTCCAATGGCAAGTCTTCTCTATTCATATAGAAATATTCGGTGCGGTAAAGACCGACCCCTTCGGCCCCGTGCAGTTTTACCGAAGGTATCTCTTCTGGCAACTCAATATTAGCGAGGATACTTACCCTATAATTATCCGGCGTTAGTGCCGGCAGGTCTTTAACCTGCAGGAATTTCTGCGTAACATCCTTGAGTTTATCCTCTTCGCGATGATAAGAATTCAGGGCCGCTTCATCCGGGTTTATAATCACTATTCCCAGCGAACCGTCAACAATCAGCAGGTCATCGTTGCTAATCTTCTCGGTCGCATGACGAAGGCCTACTACCGCGGGTATCTCCAGAGACTTAGCCATAATTGCGGTGTGCGAGGTCTTGCCTCCGACCTCCGTAACAAAACCGCTGACATTTTCCTTATGCATCACTGCGGTTTCAGACGGAGATAAATCATGCGCGACCAAAATAACTTTCTTATCTAAATTAGCTAACAGCTTTCCCACTCTGCCTTCTTTGCCTAAGAGGTGGCGCAGGACGCGCTTGCCCACATCGGCGATGTCGACGACCCGCTCTCTGATATAATCGTCTTCAATCTTGGAAAACACCTCTATATATTTCTTTAAAACCTCTTGAAATATGTAGGCGACATTCAAATGTTCTTTTTTAAGCCTGGAGATAACTTCTTCAATCAGCATGCGGTCTTCCAGAACCAGAAGATGAGCTTCGAAGATTTGGGCCGAATCCTTCCCCATATCTTCTGAAATTCTCTTCTGTAAGTCCAGTATTTCGTGGCGAGTCTGGATGAGGGCCTCTTCGAAAAGCTGAATCTGCAAAGGCACGTCCGCCTCGGAAATCTCCTGCTTGGGGATTATCCATTCCTCGCGTCCCAGCTTATGGGCCGGGCCGATTACTATGCCCGGCGCCGCAGCAATACCTTCAATCTTTAACATCTGGCTCATTTTCGGTTATTAACCTTTCTAATTCCGACATCGCCTTTTCGGCGTCTTTGCCTTCAATCTCAATAATTACCGTACTGCCGCACTCGGCTCCTAACATCAGAATGCCCATAATAGATTTGCCGTTAACTTTCTCGTTATCCTTTTGGACGCTAATGCGGGAATCGAATTTATTTGCCGTCTGAACGAACAAAGCCGCAGGCCGGGCATGTAAACCGAGCTTATTCTTGACCACGATTTCTTTTCTTAACTTCTTCACCCCGCACCTTCT
>JBDRMR010000040.1:0-6957 GCA_043812035.1 Candidatus Omnitrophota bacterium | reverse complement strand
AGCCTGTTCTCTAAACTTTCTATCTGCGCTGCCTTCTCGTCCAACTGGTTTTTAAGAAGGGTTTTATCCTGCCTGAGCCGGCTTATTTCTTCGTCCAGGCTCGACTTTGCGCTGAGAAACTCTTCCAGCTCGCCGGATTTTTTCTCTGCCCTGGCCTGCTCCTGCTTTAGTTTATTCTCCAGCTTTTCCATCCCGGCTTGCTTTTCTCTCAACCGTTCTTCAAGCAGGCTGTTTTTCTCTTGCAGGCCGCCGAGCTCCTTCTCCAGCCTCGACTTCGACACGATAACTTCCTGTAATTCCCTGGCCAAGCTCATACCGTCTTTTAATTTCTCTTCCAGGTCCCGTATCCGGCCTTCCTTCCGGTCAAGGAGGCTTTCTAATTCCTCCGCCTGTTGCCGGTAACCCTTGTTTTCTTTAATCAAACGCGGAACCTGGCGGTCAATCGCATCCAGTTCTTTTTCTAAACTCGCTAACTGCTTCCGCAACTGCTTTTCCTTCCCCGGGCTGAATCCTAAAGTGACCAAGGAGGCGCTTATCCCCTCAAAGGTGCTTTCTAAGCCTTCGAACCTCCTTCTTATCGGCTGGGTTAACTCCTCAAGCTGGGCTAACGCTTTTCCTTTGGAAGCCAGTTCTTTATTCAACATTTCATTTTTCAGGCTCAGTTCGTTAAGCCTGCCGTATAAATCCCGGGATTTCCTTCTCTCTTCCTTTAACTGCCTCTCTCTTTCGTCCAGCTCGTTATTAAGAGAGCGGTTCATCTGGACAAAAGATTGAATTAATTCCTTTACCCGCCAGACCTCTCTTTTCAATTCGGCGGCATCCGTCTCTTGTATTCTTTTTCCCGCTTTGGTTTTTTCGAGCGGGCCAATCCGTTGTCCCGGCTTTTCCAACGGCCTGGACAAATACAGAATAACCCCCAGGATAACAACAAAGTAGATAATTAAAATCAAATTTTTTTTATCTCTCATTTTCCTGCCTCTTTGATTATGTCTGCGACTGCTCTGGTTTCCAATTTAAACGGCCTTGGCGGCGAAGTAACCATGTAGCGCTGCCAAGCAACTAAAGGCTCATCTGAGTCCTTAATTATAGTTGCGGTTACAAAGATTAGCAAATCAGTTTGCTCATTCGGGTCCTCCTCAGAACTCAGCTCTCTTCGAGTAAAGAAAAACCCTAACAAAGGAATATCGCCAAGAATAGGAACCTTTTTTACAGTGGTAAGGGTTTTATTCTTTACTAATCCGCCGATAACCACGGTCTGGCTGTCCTTAATCTGAACTTCGGTCTCGGCAACGCGGGTGCTAGTAATCGGCCTTTGCTTATTTCCGTCCTCATCAGTTATCCAATCAAAAATGCTGCTAACCTCGGGCTTGAGTTTTAATTTTATCCTGCCATCTGGGCTTACCTGAGGCGTAACCTCTAAGTTAACGCCGACCATTTCCTTTTCACTTTCCCAACCAGTAATCTCCCATTTGCCTGTGGTTTCGTTTCTCTCATAAGTAGCAATCGGAATTGCCTTGCCTACATTTATGGTTGCTTTCTGATTATTTAAGGTAACAATGCGTGGATTAGCAATGAGTTTTGTATCGCTTCTTGTCTTTAACATATCAAATATAGCCTGAAGCCCAGTGAAATCAAGGGTGCCAAGGGTAAAATCCCCAGCAATTGTATCATAAGGAAATACATCTTTCATCCATCCGCTTTCTTCCTGTGGTTCAAAGGGTAGAGTAGTTTCCCTTACCGCCCCTGTTACTTTCATTGTCGTCTGCCAGTCTATACCCAATTTTTCTGTATTGGTCAGGCTTGTTTCAATTAGTTTTGCCTCAATCAATATCTGAGGGGTAAGGCTGTCCAATTCCGGCAGCATGACTTCGATTTTATTAATTACACCGGGGACGTCAGTTACGATTATTGAATTTGAGCGTATATCGGCCTCGATTGTACCGTCACTAGTTAAAACATTCTTAAGCGTCTCTTTGAGCTTCAACGCGTCGGCATTATTCAGCCGGTATAGCTTGGTCATCTTGCCTTCGCGCTCGGCCTCCGCAGGCGTAGTTACTTTATAGACATTATCCTTCTTGGTGTAGGCGAACCCGTTTACCGTGATAATCGAGTCCATGGCCTGCTGAATGTTGACATTGGCCAACCGAATGGTAACTAAACCCGTTACCGACTCCGAGAAAACGATATTCAGGTTGTATTGCTTGGCTAATTGCCTTAAGACATCCTTTATATCCACTTCTTTAAATTCCAGAAATTCGATTATCTCGCTATCCGGCGTTTGGGAGTAAATAAATTTAACCGGGGATAGGGCGAAAATAATGAAGACCATTAAATTTAATACGAATATTTTTTTCATTTTTCACCTCTTAAATTTATTCCTCCGGCAGGGTTAGATAAAAACTCTGGCTCCCCTTTTTTAACAGAACCTTGTCCTTCTCGATCTCGAGGACATCGTATCCGCCGACAGTGTCCCCGGCCTTAACGATTTCGTTATTTATAAATGCGTAACCGGCCTTATCTTTACCTAAGGATATCCCCTTTAACTCCATGGCGCCTGTTCGGTAGCCCCTGTCCGTCTCCGCTTCAACGTAAACGAACGGGTCTCTGCCCCAAACTAAATTCTCCGCCCGCTGTCTTTGCAAGCTCAATGTTTTTTTATCGGCCGGAACAGCCGCGGGAGACGGCGTAACCTCCGCGAGCTGCTTAGGCCTCCCGGCTCTTGTTGCTTTCTTTGTTTTCCCGGCCCCCTTGAGGTTATTGATAACTATAACCGCCAAAACTATAACCATAACAGCCGTAATAACAATCTCCTTGACCGCCTTGCTCATATCGCTCTCTTTACCTTTACCTCTACCTTTACTATATCTCTAATACCATATAAGCGCTCAAAAGTAAAGTAACTATCAGCTCGTTATCCTTGGAAGGACCCGGACCGGCAGGCGCTCCTTTTTGTTTCTCTATGGATAAATCCTCTACGGTAAGTATTATCGGCAGTTCGGTCAATGCTTTTAAATAGTCGCCTATTACTTTATAAGGAGTCAGCATCACAATCTCAATGTAAACTTTGCTGACGCCTTTAATTAATTTTTCCTCGGAATATTTTATATCTTCCCGCGGCCTGATTGAGATTGTGTTTATATTAAATTCGTTGGTCTTGCCTGCCAGCTGCTGAATAATGCGGGGTATCTGTTCCCGGCTGGCTGCCCTGCCTTTTAACTCCTGAATTTTCTTTTCGATGGTTTCTATTTCCTTCTCGGGATTAGGATAAGACCTGATTAAACTTTCATATTCGTCTATCTTTTGGGTTTGGCTGAATAGTCCCGTTTTCAACCTGTCCGAATAACCGGATACCGGACGCGCGGCAAAAATATATAACAGAATCAAAGCTAATCCGCAAATCGAATATGTTATAATTACCTGGTTTGTCCTTGTCTTTGTAAATTTGCCCATTTCGGTTTTAATAACTCAACTGACAGATTATTTCGAATCTTGCGCGCGGAATAACCGAGTACATATCCTTTTGCGTAGATACCAGCTGCACCCGGCTGAAAAAAACCGACTCATCCAGCGCCAGGAGGTATTGCGATAAGGCTAAATCGACCGTAGTATATTTCGCCAGGATTTCCCCGGTTAACCGTATCTCTAACGGCTCCTTGTTCTCGGTAGTGACTATTTTAGCCAGAACAACCTCCTGAGGCGTAATAACGCTCAATTCCTTCAAAGCCCCCCACCAGAGCGGCTGCCTGCCCACCGCTTTCTCAAGAAGGCCCTTTCTCTGCTCTATCTTTGATTTCAGGGCTAAATATTCTCTAACCTTATCGACAATGGGTTGCAATTTATTTATACTGGTTTGAGCATCGGCAATCAGGCTTTTGTAGCGAAACGTGTTTATATAGGTAAGAGAGTAAAATAAGGTCCCCAGGGCCAGAATCATAGGGAAAGATACCTTTGCCAGCACCGCCATGAAATTTACCTGCTGTTCGATTTTTTCCTTTAAAGGCAGGAGATTAACCCTTCCGCCTTTTCCTAAGCACACCCCGAATGCCGCGCTCAAATGAGGAGCTGCCTGCTCCATCACCAATTCCTGCTTGAATATACTCACATCCGCCCAGCCCTTGACCGCCTTGAGGGTATTCAGCCGCTCGACCCTCTTTACCTCATCCAGATTGGAAAGCAGGAACCTTTCGATATTCTTGAGGCGCGAACTTCCTCCGGTCAAATATAATCCCTCAATCTTGGGCACGTGAAAACTCTTGGAATAGTAATTAAGGGTCCTGACCAGCTCGGTAATTAACCGTTCCAGCGCCGGCCTCAACATCGCGGAAATCTGGCTCCCGAGCAACATCCCGAAATCGGTATAGTATTCCGTGGCTCCTTCGTCCTCCAGAGGGATGCCGCATTGTCTCTTAATCTTCTCGGCCTCCTCGGCATTCAAATTTATTGTGCCGGTAGAGCTAACTATGCTCTTGGTCATGGACTTGGTTATGTGGTCGCCTCCTACGGGTATCTCGCGGGAAAACTGGAGCATATCTCCTTTGTAAAAATTAAGCAGGGAGGAATTAGCCCCTATATCCAATATCGCTATGGCCTGATTGGGCTTAATATTGAGGCATAATGGGATAAGGTTTGAAAGAGTGTCGGGTAGAGCGCTTATTCCGATAGGCCTTAGATTCATTTGCTTCAGCAATTCTACGCCTTCCGTAATTACGTTGTTATCCGCCGCTATGCAGGTAACCCTGAGCAGAGTCGCTCCCTTCTCGTCCCTGAACTGTCCGGTAACAAAATAATCGAAGGATATGCTGTCTAAATCCATCTGAAACGGCAGGCGCTTTTTCAACTCGATGCTTACCGCTCCTTTTAAATCCTTTTTGGAAAGAGATGGAACCGGTAATGAAAAAATAAAAACTCCTTTGCCCGAGATTACCAGGCGCCCTAATTTTGTCTTTACGCGCGCATCGGCAGTGAATTCCTTAACAAATTCCTTAACTAAATTGTTTTTACTCTCCGTATTTTCTCTCACTCCCACGGGTATGGCGCGGGTAATGCAATTGGTAATAAGGGCGTAGCCGCCCCTGGTTTTTTGCAGTTGAACTATCTTTATGTAACTTGCGCCGATATCCAGGCCGATTACGTTCTGGGTGGAGGCGAAAATGTTCTTTATTAAGGCGAGTATATTGGCTAGTGAGATTTTTGATTTAGTCTCGGCAGGACTGGCGGGCTTAGACTCTTTTTGTAAGTTATTCATTCCCTTAATCTTAAAATCCTAATTTATGGATTAGGAAAGTATAAAACACTTTCCTAACCACTGAAAATCGCTAAAAGTCATCGCCGAAGGCGATTTTCTTGTTGTTTTCGAGGGCGATTCCTGCCAAATAACATGTAATCTTCATCTGTGTAAAATTTTAACACAAATTCCCTTTCAATGCAATGCCGTTTACGCTATCTGCGGCGCCTATCTGCGCGTCGCTCTTATCTTGATTATCCTCAGCTCTTCCTTTATCAAGGCCTGCTCCTGGAGTATCTGGTCTAATTTTTTTAAAATTTCTTTGTTATCTGCTGCTCCGAGCAAAGCCAGCGCCTTATCTAATTTGTTTCCTATCAGCTCCAATTCCCCGTAAACATCCGCAGCCGCAGGTTCCTGTTGATAATATTTCTGCGCAAATATCTGCTTTAAACCCAAATTCAAGCCCAGGCCAATCAGGACAACGACACTTAAAATAATAATCTTCTTCTTAAACATCCCTGCCTCCTCCCAGCTAATCAAAACTATTTTCTCATTCTATCTTCCCCTGCAAAACCACAGGAAGTTTACCAAGCGCCTCTTCTATGGGGATAATCTCAATATTATCCTCTCTCATGTAGCGTTTCCCGCCATAAACAAAATAAGCCCTGGCTTTAGGATAATCTTTAAGAAAAGCTCTTAACCCGTTTAGCATTGACTTTAAGACTCTGCCGGTTCGTTTAACCTCAAATGCCCGAATCCCCGTCTCTCCATACAATACAAAATCTACTTCCATATTATTAGATGTTCTCCAATAGAATATCTTATAACCTAAACCTAAGGCATCATTAATTGCCAAAAGCTCCTGAAAAAATAATGTCTCAAAAGCAATCCCTTCTGCTTCTTCCGGCATATCCAGAGGGCCCATCGGCCTTAAAACGCGATAAACCCCTGCATCAAAAAAATAAAATTTTGGGTGGCTGGTGAGCCTGCGTTTTGCTTTTTTAATAAATACCCCAAGCCTATGGGCAATGAGAAGGTCTTCTAAAATGGTAAAATAATTCTCCACTACCTTTCGCTCAACTCCGCACTCGCGGGCAACCGAAGAAATATTAAGAATAGAGCCCTGCGAGAAACTGGCTGCTTCCAAGAACCGATAAAAAGCACCTAAGTTTCTGGTAAGCCCTTCCTGGCGCACCTCCTCTTCCAGATAGGTCTTTACATAACTTTCTAAATAAGCCTTTGGCTCGGATTCAACATAAGCACAGGGAAGGTGTCCATACCTTAAGGAGTGATTTAAGTTAAAATCTTCTCCCAGTTCCATTGCCGTCAGAGGATGCAGCGCATAGGTCAACGCGCGTCCAGCTAATAGATTGTAACCCTTTTGCCTTAGTTTTCGCGCGCTTGAGCCGGTTAAAATAAATTTATATTTGTATTTCTCTATCAACCTGTGTACCTCATTTAAGAGCTCAGGAATTCTTTGCACCTCGTCTATAACGACCCAATCATTAAAATCCCTGGGGATAAAATTTTCCAACCTTTGAGGATTAGCCAAAAGGTCATTAAAGATTTCCGCTTCTAATAAATCCAAGTAAAGGCTTTTAGGAAATGTGGTTTTTACCCATGTGGTTTTTCCTGTGCCGCGCGGGCCGAATAAAAAGAAACTTTTGGCATTGGGTGGCTTAATTAATCTGGAATACATAGTTCCATTTTACATATATTTTTGGAATTGTCAA
>JBDRMR010000039.1:0-24223 GCA_043812035.1 Candidatus Omnitrophota bacterium | reverse complement strand
TGAATTATAGTAAATAACAGCAGAAATACACAACCGCAAGGCGAACACTTTTCTGCCTTGCGGCTCGAAATTTTCTCCTTTATTTACTACAAAAAATAGTTTACCACCATTTTCCTGTTTGTCAACGACTATTTTACATCTAACTTACTTACCCTTAGGGAAATATGCGTCAAGCCAGTCGTCGACAAATATCTTGACAACCGGGAAACCAGCTGTATATTATAAGCAAATTTAACGGATAGGGGAATACCGACAAGGTCAGAAGAAGTCAAGGAGGGAGTTTATATATGGAGAAAAAGATAATCCGCACAATATTGTGCTTGTTTATGCTTTTTCTTGTCTTGCCTCAAGTCAGGGCGCAGGTTGTAAGCGAGACGGAAAGGATGCGCGAGCTGCTGGAGAAGGAAAAGGCGATAAGAGAAAGGATTGAAAAGGAAGAGGAAAAACCAGAGATAAAGGAAGAGACTCCTGCCAAAGCAGCCCCGCCCATATCGGAAGAGAAGGTATTTATTGAAAAGATTATCGTAACCGGCAATACCTTAATTCCTCAGCAGGAAATAAGTAAGATTACCTCTCCCTTTGAAAACCAGGAATTGACCTTAAGCGATTTTCGCAAGATCGCCGATTTAATTACTGATGCTTACCGCCAGAAAGGTTATATTACCTCGCGCGCCTATCTTGCGCCTCAGAAGATTGAAAAAGGGATTCTGGAAATCAGGATTATCGAGGGCAAGGCCGGCGATTTAGAGATAAAGGGCAACCGGTTTTTCAGTACCCGGCTTCTTAAGAAGATGATTGCCTTAAACAAGGGCGATTTCTTTAATTACAACATCTTAAGGAAAAATCTTAGCAAAATAAACAGGCACCCGGACAGGAGTTCCCGCGTTGTGCTTATGCCGGGGAAAGAGCCGGGGCAAACCGATATGCTTCTGGAGGTAAAAGACCGGCTGCCTGTCCACGCCGGTTTTAACTGGGATAACTTCGGCTCGCGCTACATCGAGAAGGACCGTTGTCAGTTAACCCTTTCCCATAATAATCTCTTAGGTTTTGACGATATACTAACTTTGCAATACCAAATTGCAGAAGCAGATGCCTATCGGTTAACTGCCCTGCGCTATCTATTTCCCATTACTGATTCGACCGAAATCGGATTTATCGCTTACCGGACAAAGCTTGATTTAGGCAGGGAGTATAAAGACCTGATCGCGCGCGGCAAAAGCGAGGTTTATGGTATCTATCTGCGGCAATATTTAATCGATGAGGATAATATAGACCTGAGCTTAAATCTGGGATTTGATTATAAGGATATTTTAAATTTTCAATTAGGGGATGAGTCAAGCCGTGACAGGCTGCGCGTTGTAAAGGCGGGCTTTGATTTGGATATGTTGGATGATTTTGGCAGGACAATTTTAACTAACGAGATTGATTTCGGCATTCCTAACATCATGGGAGGATTGAAAGACAAGGATGCCAGGTCAAGCCGGGGAGGCTCGGGTTCGGGCGGGAATTTTACAAAAACCACATTCAACCTGTTTAGATTACAAAAATTGTTTTTTGATTCCACCCTTTTATGGAAGAACCAAATGCAAATTTCACCCTACGTCCTAACCGCTGCCGAGCAATTTCAGATTGGCGGAATCGCTAATGTGCGCGGCTATCCGCCTGCAGAGTTAGTGGGAGATAAGGGCTATGCAATGACCTGGGAGTGGTCGCTCCCTTTTTATTTAATTCCCAAAGACATAAAGGTTCCTATGTCAAGCGCGAAACTTTATGACGCGCTTAGAGTTGTGGCTTTCTATGATTGGGGTAATGTGCGGCTGCATAACCCTCAGGCCGGGGAAGAGAAATCCGAGACCTTAAGGGGAGCCGGATGCGGCTTGCGCTTCAATCTACCCGAGGATTTCTCGCTCAGGCTTGATTTTGCCTGGCCGATGGATAGAGCGCCTTCCGACGGTAAACATTTCCACCCCTGGGTTGAGGTCTCCAAAAGTTTCTAAACATTGAAAGTGCCGGGTATACGAATCTATTGACAAAAGCAGAAAATAGGATATACTTATTTAATAATATTCACACAGCACAAAATTAAGCCCTGCCACGGAGGCCCACCTAAATTAAATGCAAGTTAAAAAATTAACCTTTCCAATCTTTATAATCTTTTTATTAAGTATAGGTATAAGTTTTTTAAGTCTACCTTCATTTCTCTACGCTCTTCCCGAAGGAGAGCAGGTTAGCGCAGGGAGCGCCGCCTTTGACCGCTCCAACCCCGATACCCTGAATATCAATACCCCTTCAGAAAAACTTATCGTTAATTACAATAGCTTCTCTATTGCCCAGCAGGAAACAGTTAATTTTCATCAGCCGTCTTCATCGAGCATTGCCCTGAATCGCGTAACAGGAATTGACCCCTCAAGCATTATGGGAACGCTTACCGCGAACGGGAGAATCTTTCTGGTTAACCCTAACGGCGTTATCTTTGGCCCGAATTCCCGCGTTGATGTTGCCGCTTTAGTTGCCTCTACCCTGGATATTTCAAATAATGATTTCTTAAGCGGGAATTATCATTTTTATAAAGCCGAGGGCAAGAATGGGTATATTCTCAATCAAGGAAATATAACCACAAGAAACGGCGGCTATGCCTGTTTTTTATCCGGCGCAGTAGAAAACTCCGGAATAATTCAAGCAGAATTGGGAACCGTGGTTTTGGCAGCCGGCGAGAGGATGACTCTGGCTCTGGATGATTTAGGACAGATTAGCGTTGTCGTAGACGAAGCAGTAAAAGAAGTTGTCTTTGGACCTGACGGCCAAAAAATTAACAGTGCGATTAAAAATAGCGGAACAATCTCTGCAAATGGCGGCAAGGTCATCTTAACCGCCAGGGCCTTAAATGATGTTTTTGATTACGCGATTAACAACTCTGGCTTTATTGAGGCAAGGTCTCTGGTGAATAACAACGGGGTAGTGGAATTAATCGCCGAAGGCGCACCCGTAATCAACACTGGAAAAATAGAGGCAGGAGAGATTAAGATTGAGGTTAAGGATTCAGATTTTATAAATAAAGGAGAAATTATTACTGACGGTTCACCAGCCTTGCCCAATGGGGGCAGGGTTTCTATTGAAGCAGGAATAATCTTGCAGCAAGGCTTGATTTCAGCCAATGCCTTAGAAGAGGGAACAGCCGGAGAAATAGTTATTGTCTCTCAAACCTCTACAGTTTTGGACGAGAATAGCACAACCGAAGCCTGTGCCTTAGGCATTGTGGGTAACGGAGGAAGGATTTTAATTGATTCTACGGGTGGGAATACCGTAGTAAATAGAAATGCTGTAATTGACGTTTCAGCCGGCGCAATTTCCGGTAATGGCGGCTTTATAGAGGTTAGCGCTTTTGAGCAATTAGGTTTTTATGGAGTATTGTCAGGCCGGGCCCCTCCGGGGTATCAAGCTGGAACTGCAATACTCGATCCTACCGATGCTTCTGTAAGCGGAACTTATAGTATAGATGCCACAGTTTGGGCCACCAATAATATAACCATAGATGGCGATGTCACGATTGATGACTCCTACCTTCTCAATCTTTTTGCTGACCATAACTCAGAGACTCCTGGTGATTGGCATGATGGCATAGGTACAATTACCCGCTCAGGAGATTACACAATAAGTGGCTCTTTTGCTACCCTTAATCTCAAAGCCGGAAACGGCATTGGAACTTCAGATTTTCCCATAAAAACAGACGTAGCCAACCTATCTGCTGAAATAGATCCCGGTTCAGCAGGCGGTGACATCTACATTCAGGGTATAGCCGATTTGACAATTACTACCATAACTACGCCCAGCGGCACCGTTCGCCTGAGCGCCAGCGGCTCAATCCTTGATGACGGCGATAATGATACAAAAATCACTGCCACCAACCTTATCCTTTTTGCAGCAACTGGCATTGGTTCAGGAGATGCCTTAGAAACTCAAGTTTCTTACCTTCAGGCAACCAATTCTACTTCCGGGGATATTGAGATAATAAATACAGGCAGCCTGGATTTGCAGGATTTAGCTACTTTAGGATATGCGGTTAAAAACCTTGGCACGGGCAATATTACTATAGAGGCATCAGGAGATGATGCTACCAGTATTTATGTTTATGCACCGATCGAAACTACTGCCGGAGATATTTCTTTAACCGCAACCAACACTGTTTATATATCCGTTACCGGCGCCGATTCCGATTATGAAGACGGCTCTTCTTATTATGCTCAGATATATGTTTACGAAACCGCCCCGATTACTTCCGTTGCGGGTAATATAGTCTTATCCGCAATCAATTCGCTAACCGTCACAATTGATGACGCTTATAGTTATATCGACTCTTCTTCAAGCTATGCCGAAGTTATGACTTACAGCGAAATTACCACCGATTCGGGAAGAATTGAGTTTACCGCGGATAATTCTCTCGCTCGAAATATCTCAAGCGATTACCTTGATTATTATGAAGATTACTCTTCCAATTATGCGCAGATACAGACTTACGAGAGCGTTTACACTACTTATTCTACGGTTGATGAGACCGGTAAAGGAGCAATAATCTTTTCTGCCACCAATGATGTGAGCAATGCTGTTACAGTAGGGGACGGAGATATCAACTATTACTACGATTATCCTTATAATTTCGCTTATATTGAAGTTTCCTATGCGGTTGCTATCTCTACCGTGGCTGGAGAGATTGAGCTAACCGCAGATAATACTATGACCCGCGACATCAGCGCAGACTACATTGCCTATTTTTACCTTTTGGATTCGGAGTGGTCGAGCTACCCTGAAGTCTTCGCTAAAATTGAAATCTCCTATACCGACATCACCTCTACTAACGGCAACATCACCATCCAGGCCACCAATACCATAGACAACACTGTTTTTGCTTCAAATCCGGTTGATGATGGTTTTGGAAATATATCTTACGAAGGCGGTATTGACGAATACTACGACTATTCCTATAATTATGCCGAGGTTTACATAGATAACGGCATTACCACAATCTCAACAGAGGGCGATATTCTGATTACCGCCACCAATACCGTTAATCCCGCTTCACCGGATAAAGACGTAACTGCCGACTATATCGGCTATTATGATGACGAATCCCAAAACTACGCCTATCTCTACATCAATGACGCGCTTACCACTGACCCTGAAAGCAGCGGAGAAACCCCAGGCACAATTACCTTACAGGCAACCAATGATGTCACCACTACCGTTGATGTCACAAATGAAGAGGACTCATCCGGAGAAATCGATGAATATGATGATAACTCCGAAAACTATGCAGACATCGATGCCCCAAGAGACATCACCTCCTGCCAAGGTAAAATCGAACTGACTGCCGATAACGATGTCACCAGGGAGGTTTTAAGCGATTATATCTATGAGTTTGATGACTACTCCCAAAACTATGCCGATATCCAAACCTCCGGCGAAATCTCCGCCACTTCAGGAGCAATTGAAATAACCGCCGATAACAGCGTCAGCCGGACAATCTCAGGCGGCACTATTAACGATGACTTCTCCAACAACTATGTCCAGATAAGTATCAATAATGCAATTTCTACCGCAACCGGCAATATCAATATGCAGGCAGATGACTATGCAATCAGCGGCGGCATTTCCTCTGACAGCGGCGATATTATTTTTGCCAACACCAGTTCCGGCAGATTAATTGCCCTTGGTTATTCTAGCCTTGAGGATGATATGGAAATAGACGAGACTGAAATAGGTTTCATTAGCACGACTTCAGGCACAATTACTATTGGTTCAGAGACTGCCGGCACGATTACTGTAGGTACAGCAGACTTTGATGAAAATGACCTTATCTTAATTACAGGTGGTTCAATTTTGGACGGTGATGGCGGAAGTATGCCCGATGATTATGATATAAGATGCCGTAATTTAACCCTGAATGCTACTGGCGATATTGGAGATTCGGGCGAGGGCGAAGAAATCGATTTAGATTATTCAGGGACCCTTACTGAGAATAAAGCGCCCAATCCGCCTACAGATTTAATCGGTGACCCTGAGATAGAGAGTTGGTCAAATGGTACTGTAACTGTCTCTTGGATAGCGGCAACCGACCCCAACTATTACACAAATAGCGGCATAGATGGTTATTCTGTTGTCTGGGACAATATTTCAGATACTGTTCCTGATACAACTAAAGATATAGGGGATGTTACCTCTATGAGTGATTCTAGCTTAGGCGATGCCAACACCCCTTATTTCCACATTCGCGCAATAGATAAGGCAGGAAATGCGTCGGATGCTGTGCATATAGGACCTTTCTATATCGACAAAACCGCACCCACGGTTACTATAACTTCACCCTCGGCCGGTACTTATACTGCTTCACAAACTTTAATTTACACCGCCACAGATTCTCTTTCAGGTATTGCCACTACAAGTCCGGCAAATAACACGGTTTATAGTACTTCAGGAACATATAATATCACCGTAACAGTTACAGATGCGGCAGGAAATAGTAAATCATCATCGGTAACTTTTACTATAGCTGCTGTTACGACTTCAACTACAACAATTGTTATGCAGTCTCAACTCGCAAATTCTTCGGTCGTAAGATTCTCGCCTCCTATTTCACAGCAGGCAGGACAACAGCGCCAATTTAATACCTTTGATATTATGGGGCCGGTATATCTATATCGTCTCACAACCCCGATAGACTCGTCTGCGTTTGACCAATTTCAGTTAACCGCAGATATGTATGAGTTTATCAATGGTGTTTTAATGCTGAAGGGGGCAGGCACTCTTCCTTAATTTAGAAAAACACTCTTTGAGCAATTCTGATTTCCCGGGATGCTCGCCAGATACAAGAAAGCCCAGCTATGTCGCTGGGCTTTTCAATTTGGCTCCCCTAGTGGACGATTTTCGCAACTGGTGCATGACAGAAGATGCGACTAAATTATATAAAGAACTTACTATTGCGTAAAGCGCCCCTATCCCGCAAAAAATCCAAAAAAAGTCAAAACAGCGCCAAAGATAAGCGCAACAATTGAATGAACCATTAACAGGCTTTCATTTTTCTGGTAAGCTTGCATGAACTTGGACACCGTATTTGGAAAGACAATTATCCATATACCTTTGATGAGTGCGAGCCAACCTATGATTGTAATTATCACAGTCCAGTTAGCCACCCATACATTATGGGTTAGGATAATTACAACTCCAATAACAAGCGCAAGCAATCCTCCATAAAAAACCAAGGCTGCATTTTTACAGAAATCGTCCATTACCCGCTGAAAGGCCTTCCGGTTAAACATAAAACCTGCTCCAATAATTAGATAACAGAGACCAAAAATCCTGGCAATAAATATTGAAGTTTCCATATCTGCCTCCTTTTTTTTAATTGTATCACTTTCATTTCAAAAAGGCAAAAGAAAAACCCCTTACTCCTAGGAGTAAGGGGTTCATCAAAGACTGGCTCCCCCGCGAGGACTCGAACCTCGGACCTGGTGGTTACAAGCGACCCGGAATTACTTCCGGACTTGGACTATATCTTCTCCATGACCGAACGTTTCGTCCCTAGCAGTTGCCTTGTTCAGTTTTAGGAGGCGGGTGTATAGTCTCTGCGCATTTACTCCGCCTTTCTGCCTAAAGGATGAGGATGGACAACGGAGTCCGAGTAGGCATATTGGCGGAGATTTAGCTCAGGATTACCCTTCGCTTTCACTCAGGGCTTCCCTGAATTAGCCCGCTTTTACAACCTCGATTTCTCGAGGAAGCTGCGCTTTAAGATCCTTCGGGCTTCGCCCTCAGGATGCTCGTCCCGACTATGTCGGGACTCGCACAGCCACTCGCTCTACCGACTGAGCTACGGGGGAAGTATTAATTATTTTACCCGAAATAAAATTTAAGTCAACAGAAAAACCTTTGCGAAAACCTTTACGTCGTCAATGAAAAATAAAAATGTCAGAAAAAACTTTACAATTTTAAAAATAGCATTAAAATAAAGTCTCAAGATGAAACCAAAACTCATAATTTCAATTATACTTATTTTGCTCCCGGTTTTGATTCCGGCAGCTGTTTTTTCTAACGAAGAAAAGCCGGTTGAGATTCTATTGTTCACTTCCGTTCGTTGCCGGGCCTGCCAGAAGGTAAAAGAGGGAATCATACCCCGCGTCGAGAAAAAATACGGAGACAAAATCAAGATAAAGGAATTGGATTTTGACCAGCCGGATAATTACATAAAACTCCTTGAGCTACAGGATAAATACGGCTGGCATCCCAAGGAGAACTTGAATCCTACCCTTATTATCGAAGGGAAATTCCTGGTCGGGTCAAACGAAATAGAAAATTACCTGGAGATGCATATCGATACGGCCTTAAGCGAAAGGGGTTATGCTCTTGTTGCCGCGGCCAGGCCTTCCGCGGATTTGCTGAAGCGCTTCGAGTTTTTTTCGCCCTTGACGGTTTTTGCCGCCGGCTTAATCGACGGTATTAATCCCTGCGCTTTTACGGCGATTATATTTTTTATTTCTTTTCTGACTTTGCAGGGTTACGACAAACGCCAGATTTTAGCCATCGGCCTGTCTTTTATCGCCGCCGTATTTGTCACGTACGTTTTAATCGGGCTGGGGGCTTTCAACGTCCTTTTTAGATTGAAGGGGTATCCGGTTGCGGTTAATTTACTTTACTTGGGCGGAGCTGTTCTGTGCTTTATCTTAGCCGGGTTTGCCGTCTATGATTTTGCGAAATTCCGCAGAAACCATCAGACCCAGGGTCTGGTTTTGCAGCTGCCGGAATCGCTCAAGAATAGAATTCGCCGCATAATAGGGCTGCATTACCGCAAAACAGAGGATAAAGACACAATCCGGATGCCTATTTCAAGATTAATCTTCAGCGCTTTTGTCGTCGGGTTCATGGTTTCGCTTTTCGAGGCGGTGTGCACCGGGCAGGTATATTTGCCTACCATAGTCTATGTATTGAAGTATACGCATATGAAGCCGGAGGCTTTCTTTTATCTCCTGGTTTATAATTTAATGTTTATTTTTCCTTTATGGGTCATAATGCTATTTGCCCTGTGGGGGGTAACGTCTCAGCAATTCGGCAGATTTGCGCAAAAGCATATGGGGAGTATCAAGATTCTAATGGCGATTTTATTCTTAGGTTTGGGCTTTTTCCTGATTTTGAGTTGAGGCAGAATAATGCGCGGCGCTATTTCGTGCATACCGGTTTTCCTGTATAATAGTAGAGGGAACTTCTTCCCGGAGAGAGCGTTAGTATTCAGGTCAAATTCGATACCCTGGGATATTCCGGCGCAAAAGAGCAATTCGTGTATATCGACACCGACCGGCAGGACCGCCCAACCGTAAAGCTTACCCTCAAGGCAGACATTAGGAAATAATCCCCTCCGATAATAATTGACCCCGCTCTTTCTCAGAATAGCGTAGAGTTGGGGAGAAAGAGCGGGGTTGACAGGAAATTAGTTATTTAATATAATAAAGCGCTATGGAATTGAACGAGATTATTGCCCAGAGGATAGCCAAATTAAACTCGCTCAGAGACAAGCGGATTGAGCCGTATAGCGCAGCGGTTCCGGAGCGAAACTCTATTTCCGAAGTCCTGGCAAATTTTACCGAGGGAAAGTCCGCGCAGGTCAGCGGAAGAATAATAGCCAAGCGGCAGCACGGAAAGGCGATTTTCTGCGACCTGAAGGATTCAACCGGCAAAATCCAGCTGTATCTTAAAGAAGACGTCCTGGGCAAGGACAAGTTTGATTTGCTGGAGAATATCGAGGTCGCTGACTTTATCGCGGCCGGCGGCCAGACCTTTACCACGCGCACCGGCGAGCCGAGCCTGAAGGTTCTGGATTATAAGATATTGTGCAAGGCGCTCAGGCCGCTGCCGGAGAAGTGGCACGGCTTAAAAGACGTGGAGCTGCGCTATCGCCAGCGCTATCTGGATTTAATCGCCAACGGAGAGGTTAGTTCGATATTCCGCAGCCGCAGCCGGGTTATCAAATTAATCCGGGACTTCTTTGACAGCCGGGGGTATATCGAGGTGGAGACGCCGATGATGCAGTTTATTCCCGGCGGGGCCAGGGGCAGGCCGTTTAAAACTTATCATAACGAATACGACCTGGAGCTTTACCTGCGCATCGCTCCGGAATTATATCTCAAGAGGCTGCTGGTTGCGGGATTGGACAAGGTTTACGAGATAAACCGCAGTTTTCGCAACGAAGGGATTTCGCCCCGCCATAATCCCGAGTTTACCATGCTGGAGGCGTACACGGCTTACGCGGATTACCGCGAGGTAATGAAATTAACCGGGGAATTAATTCGTTTCCTGGCCAAGCAGCTGTTCGGCAAGGAGGAGATTCAATACCAGGGCCGGAAGATTAACCTGGCTGAGTTCAAGGAGGTATCTTTCGCGCAGATGATGGAGGAGAGATTCGGCATTAATCCGGAGGACGACCTCCAGACCTGGATTGAAAAACTCGGCAGGAAGCAGATAGACGTTAAAGAGGGCCGCATTTCACGCACCTTTGTCGTAAATCTTATGGCCGATTTGATAGAGACCCAGAAGGACAGCCCGGTTTTTGTTACCGATTTATTTTCGGAGATGTGCCCTCTGGCGAGGAAGAAGAAGGACAATCCTTTGCTTGCGGAAAGATTCGAGTTATTTATCGGCGGCCTGGAAGTAGCCAATGCTTACTCCGAGCTGAACGACCCTGTCGAGCAGAGAGCAAGGCTTCAGGAGGAGCTGAAGGGTTTGCCGCCCGAGGAAGTTAAAAGCCTGGATGAGGATTTTTTGGTTGCCCTGGAGCACGGGATGCCTCCTGCCGGAGGGTTGGGAATAGGCATTGACCGGCTGGTTATGCTATTATGCGACCAGCCTTCTATCAGGGACGTAATTCTGTTTCCTTTGCTTAAGCCCCGCTCTATTGCAAAGGCGGAGCAAGCAGAGGAAGTTTAAACATAGATGAGCCTGACATACTGGATTGCCTGGCGTTACATAGTTACTAAAAGGAAAGAGAAATTCCTTTGCCTGATTAGCGCCATCGCTATTCTCGGCGTTGTCGTAGGCGTGGCAGCGTTGATGGTGGTGACCGCCGTAATGAGCGGCTTCAGCCGGGATTTAACAGACAAGATTATCGGAAATTATTCTCATCTTACCATAACCGCCGAACCGGGCATAGAAAACCCGCAGGCAATTATCAGCCAGCTTAAGTCCATACCCGAGATACGGGGCGCAAGCCCTTTTATTGCCGGGCAGGCGCTGGTGCGGGAGGGCGATAATATATTCGGAGTTAAGATAAGAGGCATTGACCCGGCAACGGTTGCGCAGGTGGGCAAATTGCACGACTATTTAATCTACGGGAGCCTTGAGCGGCTGGATTCCGGAGGGGTTATCGTCGGCAAGGAGATGGCAAAGTTCCTGGGGCTGGGCCTGGGCAGCAGTTTGCGTTTGCAGGTATCTCCGCGCAAGATACATAACCTGAAGGTCGAAGGGATATTCAGCTCCGGTATGTACGAGTATGATTCGGAATTGGTTTTCCTGCATATCGACAAAACCAAGGAGATGCTCGGTAAAGGCAGCGTAACCGGAATAGCCGTGCAGTTAAACAACATTGACCAGACACAGGCAGTGAGGAGCAAGATTCAAAATCTCCTGGGGCCTTACTACCCCTATCAAATCAGGACCTGGATGGAGATAAATCAGAATTTCTTTGCCGCCCTGAAGCTGGAAAAGATTACTATGTTTATAATCCTCTGCTTGATTGTTCTGGTCGCCGCCTTTAATATCATAAGCACTCTCATCGTGATGGTTGTCCAGAAGACCAAGGATATCGGAATACTCAAATCCATAGGGATGTCGCGCAAGCGGATTCGCAGGATATTTACCTTCGAGGGATTAACCATCGGCTTAATCGGGATAGCTCTGGGCCTGGGGCTGGGCTGGCTGCTTTGTTTCCTGCTGGAGAAATATCAGTTCGTGAAGCTGCCGGCGGATATATATTATCTTGACCGCCTGCCCGTATCCCTGAACTTCTGGCCGGACGTAGCCTTGATAATCGCCGCAGCTTTGGCGATTACGGTTTTATCTACGATTTACCCGGCTCTGCGCGCCGGGAGAATGAACCCGGTTGACGCGCTCAGGTATGAGTAGAGAGATGCTGGAAGCAAGGAATTTACATAAAATATACAATCACGGCGCGGATAAGCTGCATGTCTTAAAGGGCATAGAGCTGCAAATCCAGAGGGGAGAGTTCGTTGCCATTCTCGGGCCTTCCGGCGCCGGGAAGTCGACCTTAATCCATCTTCTCGGCGGCCTGGATTATCCGACTCAGGGAGAGGTCGTATTTGACGGAAAGAGCATATATTCTCTTTCCGACGGCCAGCTGGCCGAACTGAGAAACAAAAGAATCGGGTTTATTTTTCAATTCTATCATCTTTTGCCGGAATTTAACGTTATGGAGAACGTTCTGATTCCCGCTTTGATAAAGAGGAATAGAAAAAGGAATATCGTAGAGCAGGCGGAAACTTTGCTTGGGCAGGTGAGGCTGAAGGAGCGGATTAGGTATTTTCCCGCTCAATTATCCGGAGGCGAGCAGCAGCGCCTGGCCATAGCGCGAGCTTTGATTAATCAGCCGGACCTGCTGTTTTGCGATGAGCCGACCGGCAATCTGGATTCGGCTACCGGCAAAGAGATTATCGGCTTGATTAAGCAGTTGAATAGAGAGCGCCGGATGACCGTGGTTTTAGTAACCCATAACCAGGAAATCGCCGGCGCAGCCGGGAAACAGCTTTATTTGCAAGACGGATTATTACAAGCGTACTCTTCTTAATATATACCGTTTGGGTCGCGGACTTGAACGGGGAAAAGGAGGCTCAATGAAAGTTTATATTAACGGCAAATTATACGGCAGGAATAACGCAAAGATTTCGGTGTTTGACCACGGGCTTTTATACGGCGACGGCGTATTCGAAGGCATCCGTTCTTATAATCGCCTGGTTTTCAAGCTGAAAGAGCATATTGACCGCCTTTTTGAGTCGGCGCACAGCCTTATGATTAAGATTCCCCTTTCCAAGAAGCAGATGATTGAAGCGGCAATCAAGACCTTGAAGGCAAACCGCCTTAGCGACGCCTATATCCGCCTGGTGGTAACCAGGGGTGAAGGAGACCTGGGGCTGGACCCCCGCAAATGCACAGGCAAAGCAAGCGTCATCATTATTACCGATAAGATTGCCCTATATCCGGAAAAGCTCTACAAGCAGGGGCTCAAGATAATTACGGTTCCTACTATCCGCAATCATCCCGAGGCGTTGAACCCGCAGGTGAAATCATTGAATTATTTAAATAATATTCTGGCTAAGATTGAGGCAAACAACGCCGGTTCTCAAGAGGCGATTATGCTGGATTCGATGGGTTACATTGCCGAATGCACCGGAGATAATATTTTTCTGGTGAAAAACCAACAGCTGTATACGCCGCCCCAGTGTATGGGCACGCTAAGAGGGATTACCCGGGATACGGTTCTGGATATCGCCAGGAAGCTTTCTGTTCCGGCGCACGAGCACGTGCTGACCCGCCACGAGCTTTACATCGCCGATGAGTCGTTTTTGACCGGCACGGCAGCCGAAATCGTGCCGGTGGTTTGCGTTGACGGCAGGGTAATCAACGACGGCAAGCCCGGAAAGATTACCGGGCTTCTGATGCGGGAGTTCCGGAAGCTGACAAAGACCGAAGGAATAAGGTATTAGAAGCTCTAAATAAGGAAGAAAGTGAGGTGCGGTAGTTATGCTTTGCGACCTTTGCAATAAAAATCAGGCTACGGTTCACCTGACCGAGATAATTGACGACCAGATGAGCGAATTGCACCTTTGCGAGGAGTGCGCCAGGAAAAAGAGCATTCAGATGGAGCAGCAATTCGGCCTGGCCGATTTATTGGCCGGCCTGGCTGAATTTACAAAACCTGAGGAGGAGAGCGAGGCGGCGAGCGTTAAGTGCGCGAATTGCGGGTTGAGCTACCGCGATTTTAAGAAAATCGGGCGCTTAGGCTGCAGCGAGTGCTATTCCGGCTTCAGCAAATACCTTATGCCCCTGGTTAAGAAAATTCACGGCTCAGCCAGGCATGTGGGCAAGACCCCTCAAAAGGCTGTAGCAAAGATTGAGGAGCAGGTCGACATCGGCGAATTGCGGGTACGGCTTCAAAGGGCGATTGAGAAAGAAGAGTTTGAGGAAGCGGCGCGTTTGCGCGACAAGATCAGGGAATTGGAGAAGAATGAAAGTAAATGATTTGATAAGCCATAACAGCGAGTGGCTTAAAGGCACAGGGCCGAATTCGGACGTGGTTATTTCCAGCCGCGTGCGGCTGGCCAGGAACCTGGACAAGGCTCCTTTTGCGCACAAGGCAAACAAGAAGCAGTCCGAGCAGACCCTGAAGCTCATAGAGGAGGCAATCTCCAGGGTAGATTATCTTAAGAAGAGCTATACGTTTCATTTATCCGATTTAGACAGCGTTGACCGGCAATTTCTGGTCGAGCGCCACCTTATGTCTTTGGAATTTGCCAAGTCCTCGAATTCCAAAGCCATAACCCTGGAGAAGCAGGAGATTGTTTCGATAATGATTAACGAAGAGGACCACTTGAGGATACAGGTAATGCAGTCGGGCCTTAATCTGTTTGAGGGGTACAATATTATCAATCAGATAGACGATTCCCTGTCGGATTATTTATCTTTTGCCTTTTCTCCGGAGTTCGGATATTTAACTGCCTGCCCGACAAATATCGGAACCGGAATGCGCGGCTCGGTGATGCTGCACTTGCCTGCGCTGGTAATGAGCCGGCAGATTAACCGGGTTTTATCGGCGGTCACCAAGTTAAGTTTTACCACCAGAGGCCTGTACGGAGAGGGCACTCAGGCAGCCGGGAATTTCTTTCAGGTTTCGAATCAGGTTTCTCTCGGCCACAGCGAGGAAGAGATACTGCAGAATTTAAACGGCTTAATCCGCCAGTTAATCGAGCAGGAGCAGCAATCAAGGCAGGCTCTGCTGACTCAAAACCGCTCTTTGCTCGAGGATAAAATCTGGAGGTCGTTCGGCGTGCTAAAGAGCGCGCATATCATTAATTCCCAGGAAACGATAGAATTACTGTCGATGGTGAGGCTGGGAGTGGATTTGAAAATCATCAAGGATATCGACCGGCCCAAGGTGAACGAACTTTTCATTCTTACCCAGCCGGCGCATCTGCAGAAAATAGAAGGCAAGAAGCTCTCGTCTCAAGAGAGGGACTTAAAGCGCGCAGAGCTGGTCAGGAACAGGTTGACTAAAACAGAGAAAGAATAAAGTAAGAGGAGGGTTGATAATAATGTTTAACAGATTTACCGAGAGAGCCAGAAAGGTAATCATTTTAGCAAAAGAGGAAGCTAGGCGGTTTAACCATGACTACATCGGCACCGAGCATATTCTGCTCGGCCTGGTGCGCGAAGGCGAGGGCGTAGCAGCGGCGGTCCTGCAGAATATGGGGGTGTCTCTGGAGACAATCCGCCTTGAGGTGGAGAAGCTGGTCCAGCCCGGCCCTGCGACCCAAATCCTGGGAGATATTCCGTTTACCCCGCGCGCCAAAAAGGTCCTGGAATTGGCCGCCGAAGAAGCGCGCTCGCTGGGGCATAATTATATAGGCACGGAGCATATTCTTCTGGGTTTAATCCGCGAAGGAGAGGGCGTGGCCAGCCAGGTGCTGATGAATCTGGGCCTTGACTTAAATATGGTGAGGAACCAGGTAATGAATTTCCTGGGTTCGGCCACTCCCGGATTCAGCCAGCCCGGGCAGAAGACCAAGACAAAAACCCCGGCGCTGGACGCATTCGGCCGCGATTTAACCGTTTTAGCGCAGGAGGACAAGCTGGACCCGGTGATTGACCGCAAGAATGAGATAGAGCGGGTGATTCAGATATTGAGCCGCAGGACCAAGAATAACCCTGTTCTGCTGGGAGAGGCCGGAGTCGGCAAAACCGCTATTGTCGAGGGGCTTGCTCAATTGATAATTTCCGGCAATGTTCCCGAGGTCTTGAATAATAGGCGCATTATCGTCCTGGACCTGGCTCTGATGATCGCCGGAACAAAATACCGCGGGCAATTCGAAGAGAGAATCAAGGCGGTAATGGAAGAGATTAAGCGCTCCCAGGATATTATTATTTTCATCGATGAGCTGCATACCCTGGTGGGCGCGGGTGCGGCGGAAGGAGCCATCGACGCCTCAAATATTCTCAAGCCTGCCCTTTCCCGGGGAGAGATTCAGTGTATAGGCGCAACCACTTTAGACGAATACCGCAAACACATCGAAAAAGACGCTGCCCTGGAGAGGAGGTTCCAGACGATTATGGTTGAGCCTCCCAGCGTGGATTTGACCATAGAGATTCTAAAGGGATTGCGCGATAAGTATGAGGCTCATCATAAAGTTACTTTTACCGACGAGGCGCTCGAAGCGTCCGCAAAGCTTTCGGATAGATACATCAGCGGAAGATTCCTGCCGGATAAGGCAATCGATTTGATTGACGAAACCGGCGCGCGCGCCCGCCTGAACGTTTTAGTCGCCCCTCCCGAGATTAAAGAGTGGGATAACAAGATTGATTCTTTGAAAAAAGAAAAAGAAGCCTATATCAAATCCCAGGATTTTGAGAAAGCCGCGGCTCTGCGTGACGAGGAGAGGCAGGCTAGGGCAAAGCTGGAAGAGCTGAACCGCGAGTGGCAGAAGACCAAGGATAAGATGCGGCCTCAGGTCACCGAAGAGGATATCGCCAAGATTGTCTCCCAGTGGACCGGCATACCCCTGTTCAGGCTGGAAGAGAAGGAGGGCGAAAAGTTATTAAAGATTGAAGAGGAATTGCACCAGCGGGTGGTCGGTCAGGATGAGCCGATTTCCGCAATAGCTAACGCGATTCGGCGTTCCCGCGCCGGCATAAAAGACCCGCGCCGCCCCATAGGTTCGTTTGTCTTTTTGGGACCCACGGGAGTGGGAAAGTCTTTGCTTGCCAGGGTATTGGCGGAGTTTATGTTCGGCGATGAGAATGCTCTGCTTCAATACGATATGTCGGAGTATATGGAGAAATTCAATGTCTCGCGGCTAATCGGCGCTCCCCCGGGTTATGTCGGATACGAAGAAGGAGGCCAGCTTACCGAAAGAGTGAGGCGCCGGCCGTATGCGGTTATACTATTGGATGAAATCGAGAAAGCCCATCCCGACGTGTTCAACCTACTTCTTCAGGTTTTCGAGGACGGCCGGCTTACCGACAGCTTTGGCCGCAAGGTGGACTTTCGCAACAGCATAGTAATAATGACCTCGAACGTGGGAGCGGAGCTCATTCGAAAAACCGGCTCATTAGGTTTTAAGGACCATAAGGAGGAGGTTTCCTACGAAGAGATGAAGGATAAGCTGCTGGAAGAGGTGAAGCGCACGTTTAAACCAGAGTTTCTAAACCGCATTGACGATATAATCGTGTTCCGGGCGCTGGTAAAGGAAGACCTCTTCTCAATCGTGGATTTGGAACTCAACTGTGTTAACGATAGATTAAAAGAGCAGGATATTTTTCTGGATGTGAGCCAGGAAGCAAAGCAGCTTTTAGCCGAAAAGGGTTTTGACCCTGTTTTCGGCGCCAGGCCTTTAAAAAGAACAATCCAGAGATATTTGGAAGACCCGCTTTCTCAAGAGATTATTGCCGGCCGCCTGAAAGACAAAAAGGTCCTTAAGGTAGGCCGCAAGAACGAAGAGTTGACTTTTGAATAAGCAAATAATGTAAAATGAAAAATTTAATCGTAGGTTTGGGCCGGCGGTTTCTGAGCCTGTTCTATTTTATCGGCGGCATAGGCGTTTTATTCCTGCAGATGTTGCGCTGGATATTTACCCCTCCGTTCGAGATACGCCGGACCTTAATCCAGGCCAAGCGCAGCGGTTTGGACAGCCTGCCGATTATTTCCATAATCTCGCTGTTCATCGGATTGATTCTCGCGCTTCAGATTGCCTATCTGATGCAGCGTTTCGGCTCGGAGATGTACATCGCCAGCATTGTGGCGCTTTCCGTGGTGAGAGAGCTGGGGCCGGTGATTACCGCTTTAGTGGTTGCCGGGCGAGTGGGGGCGGCGATTGCCGCCGAGATAGGCACAATGCAGGTAACCGAGCAGGTCGACGCCTTAGAGACTCTGGCTTACAGCCCGATAAAATATCTGGTGGTGCCGCGGTTTTTGGCGCTTATGCTGATGCTGCCGCTGCTGACGGTTTACTCCGACATTATCGGGATATTCGGAGGCTATTCAATCTGCGTGTATAAGCTCGGCATTACAAAAGGAATGTATTTGAGTATTACCTTCGACGCGATTCTCTACAAGGACCTGTTTACCGGCTTATTCAAGAGCATTTTCTTCGGGATGATTATTGCGCTGAGCAGTTGTTATCAGGGACTTAAGGTAAGCGGCGGAGCCGAAGGAGTCGGCAGGGCGACTACCAACGCAGTAGTTAATTCTTTTATCTGGATTATTATCGCCGACTGTTTCTTCACCGCCGTATTTTATTTTATCTTCCCTTAAACAATGATTAAAATAGAGAACATTTATAAGACTTTTAACAGCCACAAAGTTCTTGACGGTTTGTCTCTCGACATAGAGAGAGGCAAGACTACGGTAATCATCGGCCGCTCCGGTTGCGGGAAATCCGTCTTGCTGAAGCACATTATTGGAATTTTAAAGCCCGACAAAGGCAGGATATTTATTGACGGCCAGGATATCACCGATTTTGACGAGAAGAAGCTTAACTCGCTGCGGCTTAGGATGGGGATGGTCTTTCAGTCCAGCGCGCTTTTTGATTCGCTCTCCGTCGGGGGCAACGTCGGTTTTGCCCTTATTGAACACAAGCGCTTGTCGAAGGAAGAGGTCGGCGGGAGAGTGCGGGAGTCTCTGGCGATGGTCGGGCTTTCGGGAATCGAAAATCTTATGCCGGCTGAGTTAAGCGGCGGAATGAAAAAGCGCGTGGCTCTGGCCCGGGCAGTCTGCGTAAAGCCCGAGATAATTATTTACGATGAGCCGACAACCGGCGTTGATCCCATTACCGCCGACGCGATTAACGAATTAATCAAAGAGCTGCACGATAAACTAAAGGTAACCTCGATTGCGGTTACTCACGATATGAGGAGCGCGTATAAGATTGCCGACAAAATCGCCATGCTTTACAAGGGCAGGATTATTGTCTGCGGCGCGCCCAACGAGATTAGCAATACCAACGACCCTGTTGTCTATCAGTTTATTAACGGTTTGTCTACAGGACCTATTACCGAAGGAGAGCATCAAAATGGATAGATCCAGACTGGAACTGAAAGTCGGCCTATTTGTTTTTGTAGCGCTGGTTATCCTGGCTGTTTTTATTTTTAAAATCGGTAACCTCAAAAATTACGGAAGGGGTTATTCTCTAAATGTAGTCTTTTCCAACATATCGGGAGTCAAGCCGGGGTCTCCGGTAAGATTCGCAGGCGTGGACGTCGGCGAGGTCAACCGGGTGAATGTCATAGAGGGGGAACAGGTTGAGGGCACAAAAATCGAGGTTGTTGCCTGGATAAGGAAGTCTGTTTCCATTCCAGCAGGCTCCCGGGCTTATATAAACACATTGGGGCTGTTGGGCGAGAAATACATCGAGATTATCCCGCCTGCCGAATACACGTCTTATCTGCAGTCCGGCGATACGATAGTCGGCACCGACCCGGTTATGCTGCAGTACTGGATCGGCGAGGGGAAGAAGATTGTCGACGACTTGCAGGAGATAATCAGCAAATTAAAGGCGGGAGAAGGCACGGTCGGAAGGTTGCTGAACGACGAAAAGCTCTACGAAGAATTAGAGGGATTAATCAGCGACTTCAGGAAGGCGAAAGAAGGGACCCTGGGCAAGCTGCTTTACGACGATGGGCTGTATCAGGAGCTGGAGGCTTTAATCAGCGATGTCCGCCGCCATCCCTGGAAGCTGTTCTGGAAAACCAGAGAAAAGAAATAATGAAAACCAAGACTGTATTTGCGTGTCAGAGTTGCGGGTATCAGTCGCCGAAATGGTTGGGCAGGTGCCCGGATTGCAGCAGCTGGAATTCCTTTGTGGAGGAAACCTACGCTGCGCCGAAGGCAAAATCCGCAAGGGCTCAGACGCTATTTAAGGATGAGCCGGTGTTGTTAAAAGACATAACCTGCGAAGGCGTCGGCAGGATTGCCACCGGTATTCGCGAGCTGGATATGGTGTTAGGGGGAGGAATTGTTCCCGGCTCGGTCATCTTAATCGGCGGCGACCCCGGCATCGGAAAATCGACAATCTCATTACAGATTTCGGCTCAATTAACCGAGAAGAAAGTCCCGGTTCTTTACGTAAGCGGCGAGGAATCGACCCAACAGACCAAGATGCGCGCAGATAGATTGGGCGCGGATATAGGGGGAGAGCATCTTTATATAGTAAGCCAGACCAACCTTTCTTTGATTACGGAATATATCGATAAAATAAAGCCGCGCGTCGTATTCATTGATTCTATACAGGTGCTTTTTAGCGACGATATCAGTTCTTCGCCCGGCAGCATCAGCCAGGTAAGAGAATGCGCGGGCCGCTTGACTTTGCTGGCTAAGTCCAAGGGTATAAGCTTGTTTATTATCGGGCACGTTACCAAAGAAGGGACTATAGCCGGGCCGCGCGTCCTGGAGCATCTGGTTGACACCGTGCTGTATTTTGAAGGCGAGCGATTTTCAATGTATCGAGTCCTAAGGGCGGTGAAGAACAGGTTTGGCTCGGTGAACGAAATCGGAGTTTTTGAGATGACGGGTGCGGGCTTGAAAGAGGTGGGTAATCCTTCCCAGTTGTTTATCGGCCAGCGCCCAAAAGGCGCCTCCGGCACAGTGGTGGTATCGGTTTTGGAAGGCACGCGGCCTTTATTCGTAGAGATACAGGCGTTGGTGAGTCATTCCGGATTCGGATATGCCCGCAGGCGCAGCCAGGGTTTTGACTTTAACCGGATGAGCCTGCTGGTTGCGGTGCTTGAGAAGAAAATCGGGCTGCGCCTGGAGAGCGAGGACATATTTATCAACGCGGTGGGAGGAATAAAGATAGAGGACCCGGCTGCGGATTTAGGAGTCAGCGTCGCGATTGCCTCGGCGTTTCGCGACAGGCCGGTTTTGGCGGACAGCTTGATTCTCGGCGAAGTAGGGCTTACCGGAGAAGTCCGCAGCATTTTGCATGAGGGCCTGAGGATAAACGAGGCCGAGAAATTAGGATTCAAGAGTTGTATTTTACCGAGATGGAATTTTGAAAAAATGGACGGCAAAAGCAGGAATATAGAACTTAATCCGGTTTCTTCTCTAAAGGAGGCCTTAGACTTATTTTTGAGGAAGGAGTGATAGAGAAATGAACCTTTTATTAGTCCGTATTCTTTTTATAGTCGCATTTTCTCTTGTCGGATTTCAGGCGGGAGATTTAATCGGCAACAGTTTTTTGGGGTTAGGGATAGGATTTTTTGGCAGTCTGGGTATTATCTTTCTGGAGCTTGGAATGGGCCGGGTCTCAAGCAAGGGGCTCTCCAGCGCGGTATTCGGACTGATTCTCGGCTTGATAATGGCAAAGTTAGTCGGCGATGCCTTTACTCTGGCGCGAATTCCGCCGGATACGCTGGCGTTGATACGGATTGTCTTAACCCTGGTATTCTGCTATTTGGGCATGGTTATCGGCTTGCGCGGAAAGGACGAATTTAATATAATCATCCCTTACGTGCGCCTGAGGCGGCAGGACCAGAAAGAAGGAGCGGCGGTCCTGGATACCAGCGTAATTATCGACGGAAGGATATCCGATGTGTACAAGACGGGTTTTCTTGATTCGAAGCTGGTGCTTCCGCGGTTTATCTTAAGAGAGCTTCAGAATATCGCCGATTCTACCGACCCCATAAAGCGGCAGAGGGGCAGGAGGGGGCTTGAGATTTTAAATAATCTCCAGAAGGAAGCCGGGGTTAACGTAATAATCAATGACGAAGATTTCGCCGATATCAAAGACGTGGACGCCAAGGTCGTAAGATTGGCCAAACTTCTGGAGGCAAAGATTCTTACCGTAGATTTTAATCTTAACCGCGTCGCCAGCATCCAGGGTGTGCGGGTGCTGAATATTAACGAGTTAGCCAACGCTTTAAAGCCGGTAGTTTTCCCCGGAGAGGCGATGAAAATAAGGCTAATCCGCGAAGGCAAAGAGTACAATCAAGCCGTGGGTTATTTGGATGACGGAACAATGGTTGTGGTTGAGGACGCCAGGCGGATGATCGGCCAGGAGATAAAGGTCGTAGTTACCTCGGTCTTGCAGACCCAGGCCGGCCGGATGATTTTTACCCGCCCCGAAAGGCCCGAAAGATAGCGATGTTCGTAAGTGCGGTTGTTCCTGCCGCGGGTTTGGGCTTGCGGCTAAACAGCAAGGTGCCCAAGCCGCTGGTTGAGTTGAATAAAAAGCCCATTTTTATCCGGACCCTCGAAGTATTAAGCCGGCACCCGGACGTAAGAGAGATAGTTTTAGTAGTTTCCTCTAACAGCATAGACTCAACAGAACGTTACCTCAAAAAAAACCGGATTGAAAAAATAAAAAAGTTAGTTGCCGGAGGGGCTAAGCGGACCGATTCGGTAAGGAACGGCCTAAAGCAAGTATCCCCCGAAGCGGATTTGGTTTTAATCCACGATGCGGTGAGGCCTTTTATCGATTCGGATATGATTTCCCGGGTTATCCTGGAGGCAGCCAAATGCGGGGCTGCGGTAGTGGGGGTGCCGCTTAAATCGGCAATAAAGGAGATTGATAAAAACAGCAGGATTATCAGGACGTTAAACAGGCGGCATCTTTGCGAGATACAGACTCCCCAGGTTTTCCGAAGGGAATTGATTATCGAGGCGTATGGAAAATTTCCCGATGCAGCCGCGGTAGACGATGCTGCTTTGGTGGAGAAATTAGGCAAAAAAGTGGCCGTGGTTTCCGGCTCATATTTCAATATCAAAATTACCACTCCGGATGACTTAGTATTCGCCCGCTCCATTTTATTGGAAAAGTATGAAAGAGAGCATTTATAGGGTCGGCATCGGTTACGACATACACCGCCTGGTTAAGGGGCGTAAATTATTCTTAGGCGGGGTGCAGTTCTCCTATTCGAAAGGCCTGCTCGGGCATTCTGACGGAGACGTATTGTTGCACGCGGTATGCGACGCTATTCTGGGAGCGCTGGGCTTAGCCGATATCGGCAAACATTTTCCCAACACGGATACCAAATATAAAAATATTAGGAGCGCCGAATTGCTTAAGAAGGTTTTCCGTCTTGCTAAGCGCAAGGGCTTTGCCGTTGTTAACCTTGATGCCACGATAGTCGCTGAAGCTCCGAAAATTTCAACGCAAAGATTCCAGATGCAGAATAGCATTGCCGGGTTGCTTGAGCTTAGCCCCGAGGCAGTTAATCTTAAAGCCACCACCGCAGAGGGTGTCGGCGGCATAGGGAAGAACAAGGCAATTGCCGCCTGGTGCGTAGCGCTGTTAAGAAGAGGGGGTAAAGGATGATGATATTGTGGTATATTATCGGAATAATATCCGGCCTTTTTATCTTAAGGCTGATTATCCTGCGGGTCTTTTTCTATCCGGAAATAAAGGCAGCTTGTGAGAGAGACCCTGCGGCTTACGGCGTGCTTGAGGTTCTTTTGCTTTATCAGGGGTTGTGCGCTATATTTCACCACCGCTTTGCCCACTTTTTTTACAAGATTAAATTGGAGCTGCTGGCGCGTTCAATCAGCCAGTTTTCCCGCCTTGTTACCGGAATCGAGATACATCCCGGCGCAAAGATAGGCCGCGGACTTTTCATCGACCACGGTATGGGAGTAGTGGTCGGGGAGACAAGCGTTATCGGGGATAACGTTACGCTGTATCAGGGCGTAACGCTGGGCGGCACCGGTAAGCAGAAGACCAAGCGGCACCCTACTATCGGAAATAACGTGGTGGTAGGCGCGGGAGCAAAGGTTCTGGGAAACATTACCATAGGAGACAATTCTTATATCGGCGCAAATGCCGTGGTGATTAAAGACGTTCCGGAGAATTCAACGGTGGTCGGCGTCCCCGGAAGGATTACCAAGCAGGACGGCAAAAAGATTGATATAAGCCTGGACCACATTCACATCCTCGACCCGATTATGCAGCAGATTGAGGAGCTGGAGAAG
>JBDRMR010000038.1:0-5184 GCA_043812035.1 Candidatus Omnitrophota bacterium | reverse complement strand
GGGGCGATAATCACAACCGCCATCTTATTTAGAGCAAGATATTGCGCGGCACTGCTCATAATATCTTCTCTGGTGACGCCGGAGATTCTTTCCTGATACAGCTTGTAATTGTCAAATCCGACGCCGTACAGCTCATCCAGGCCTGATTTGAAAGCAAGAGCGGAGTTCGTCTGCAGGCTCATCTTGTGCGTCCCTATCAGGTAGGACTTCGCAGCGGATAACTCCTTTTCGTCCGCATAATCTGTTTTAAGGTTTTGTATCTCCTGCAGGATAATCTCTTTTACCTCGTCTAAATTTTCCGGCGCGGTAGATACGTAGATATAATAAAATCCCTGCTCGATTCCCGGCACACAGCCGCCTCCCAGGGTATACGCCTGGCCAAGCTCTTCTCTTATCCTTTGAAACAGGCGGCCGCCGGCAGAAGTAAGAATTGAATTAAGCACCTCAAGGGGGTAACGCCGGGCGTCGGTAAGCTTAACTCCGGGAAAACCAAACATAATTACAGCTTGCTGTTTAGGAGCTTGGATTATTGACTGCGCCGGCTTTTCGGAAAAGGATTCGGACGGCGGGTTAAGGTTTATCCCTGCGGGATTAAGCTTTGCGAAACTCTTTTCTATTAATTTCAGAGTCTCCCCGGAATTTATGTCTCCGAATACGGCTAAAGCCATATTATTGGGCAGGCCGAAATTTTTGTAGAATTCAACTACATCCCGGCGGTTAATCCTTTTTACCGACTCCTCCGTTCCCAGTTCGTTGAATCTATAAGGGTGGACTTTAAATAATGCCCGCTTCAGCGGCTTGAAGGCCAGCTTAAAGACATTGTCATCCTGCGCCTTAATCTGGCTTAATACTAAATTTTTCTCTCTGGTTAATTCACCCTCGGGGAAGGCCGGGTTTATAACAATATCGGCCAGGAGTTGCAGGCCCTTGTCTAAATCCTGAGAAAGGATATCCAGGGACAGGCCGAAGCTGTTGCTTCCGCTGAACGGCTCGATGCCGGCGCCCAGCGACTCTATCTCCTGCGCTAAAACCTGGGCTGAGCGGGTTTTTGTGCCCCGCAGCAGCATCCGGGAGGTGAGGTTGGAGATTCCGTTATTCTCCTCTGTCTCGGCCCTCAACCCTCCTAAGAACAAGGCTTTTATGGAGACTATGGGAAGGCTTTTGTCTTCTTTTAATAAGACGGTCAATCCGTTATCAAGAACCGCTTTTTCAATTTCCGGTTTCTTTGGCTCCTCTGCTCGGAGTTCCCCCTGCTGTCGGGTTGCTGCGGGGTTTAGAACGGCGATTGCGAGGGTTTCTTCGTTCAGGTACTTCTGGGCAACTTGCTGGATATCCTTCAAGCCTACCCTTTTTATCCCCTCAAGATACTTTTCCGAAAAACCAAAGTCGCCGGTTGCGGCTTCGTTTAAGGCAAGGTCGGCGGTTACCTGGGAGGGTGTCTGGCGGCTGAATATATAGCTGCTTATCAACTGTCTCTTGGCTTTGTCAAGTTCCTGTGCTTTAACGCTTCCTTTTTTAACCTTATCTATCTCGGCTAAAACGGCCTTGATTGCCTCTTGTGTTTTTTCCTTTTCCAAGGTGCATCTTATTGCAAACAAGCCTCCTTGCATAAGGGTATAATTAAACGAGTAAATAGAATGCACCAGCCCCTTGTTTCTATATACCTCTGTGTACAGGCGCGAACTCTCGCCCTGGCCCAAAATCAGCGCCAGAATGTCCATGGCAAACAGGTCGGGGTGCAAGATAGGTGTGCTTTTAAAGCTCAGGAACATCCGCGACAAATCAGTAGGATACTCCTCCTCAACGCGGCGCAGGCTAATCTGCCCGGGCTCCCGGAAGATATCCTTTTGGGGGTACGGCCTCATTTCAAATTTTCCGAATTCATCTTTTACTGCGGACAGGACGTCTCCGGGAGCAATATCTCCCGCCACAGCCAGGATAATGTTATTCGGCACATACATCTTTTTATAATACTTAAGCAGGTCTTTCCTGGTAAGGTTTTTCAGCAGGAGCTCGTATCCGATAATCGGCAGGCGGTAGGGGTGGCGGGTATAAGCGCCGGAGAAAAGGAGTTGATAAATCCGCCGGTCGGGGTCGTCCTTATTCAACCTTATTTCGGCCAGGATAACCTCCCTTTCTTTCTCCATCTCCTGAGGGTCAAATTGAGAATTCATAACCGCGTCAGCCAGTATCTCCAGGCCTTTGCTTAATTCTTCTCCGGGCAGAGTTACGGTATAGCCGGTATAGTCATAGCTGGTAAACCCGTTTATCTCGCCCCCCAGAGACTCAATCTCCCGGAATATCCGGCCGGGCTGTCTTTTCTGCGTCCCCTTAAACAGCATATGCTCTACAAAATGAGATATTCCCGAACCCAGAAATTCTCCTTCTGCGGCGCTCCCTGTATTAACCAGCAAAGTCAGGGAAACCGCAGGGCTTGCAGTCATTCTCTCGGCGATTAGCGTCATCCCGTTGTCAAGAACGTACTTCCGGGCTTTGCTTTCCGCGTAATGCTCAAGGGAAAACGAATCTCCGGCAATAACAACCGCAAGAAATAGACACAACGCTATTGTTGAGATAATTTTTATTTTCCCTTTCATATTTTTGATATTATAGCACAAAAAACAAAAAAACGGGGTCAGAATTATTTTTGATACAAAGGGTTAAAAATAAATCTGACCCCGTTTCTTGCGTTTCTGCCGATATTACTCAACCGGGATAACAATAGTCATACCGGCTTTTAGCTTATTCGGGTCTTTGATTCTGTCTTTATTTAAATTGTATAGATATTGCCAGCGATGAGCTCCCCCGTATTCCCTTGCCGCAATCCCCCACAGCGTGTCGCCCTTTTTAACTATGTAATCTCTAGTCGAGACCTTGGATTCGGACTCAATCTTCTCTTCTTTTTCGATAAGAAATTTTCCTTCCTCTATAGGCTTCGCCTCAAGCTCCTGAGGCCTGTCCGGATAAGGAATCATTACCTCTTCGACTTCGGCGATGATGAAATGCGCGTTCCTGTCCTTCTGCATACCCGCCAGGTCTAAAAGCGGAGCCACGGCGTCAAGCTTGCCCCGGCTGATTATCCGGATGCGCTTATCGGCAATGCCCTTTTCCAGCATAAACTGCTTCACCGCCTCAGCCCTGCTTCTTCCTAACCTGAGATTGTAAGCCTCCGAGCCCCGCTTATCGCAATTTCCGGTAACAAGAATATCCGCTTCGGGATTGCGCTGTAAAATTTTTACGGTATTCTCCAATATTGCAGCGTGGTCGGCCCTTAAATCCGCTCTATCATAATCAAAATAAATCTTCGTGTTTTTAATTATCTTCTTGATAAGTAAAGACGGCCTCGGCTCCCGGGGCGCGGGAGGCGGCAATTCTTCCGCCTTGTAGTCAAAGATAATTTTATATACGTAAATATAGCCTCTGTTTCCCCAGGGCCGTATCTTGCCCGGCGCCTCCGGCCACCACCAATATCCTCCGCGTTCTTCGTCTTTCACCGGCCCGGGCTTCGCGTCCGTCGGCCACCACTCAAAGCGCTTCTGAAGTTCGTGCAACTCTTGTTCCCGCTTTGCCTTCCTATCCTCGCCGAAGGCAATACTGCCCGCCAAGAGAAAAAATAAAACAGCAATCAGCCGGAATATTCGAAAATTTTCTAAGATTTTTGATTTTTTCGCCATACCCCCTTCTTTCTTTACTCTAAATATTTCTTTAACTTAGACCAAGTCTTTTCTCCCGTGACTCCGTCGGCAGTCAAGCCGTTTGCCTTTTGGAAATCAACAATCGCCTGTTTCGTCCTTTTTCCTATCTTGCCGTCAACCGGGCCGTCGTAGAAGCCGGCTTTTTTAAGGGCGAGCTGTAGATTTTTTGGAGTCATCTTAACTATGTCGCCGCCCGTCGTTTTCGCTTTGACCACTGTTCCGGAAGCGGCTTTCGGTCTCTGCGCTTCTCTCAGCTGCCACTGCAAAGAATTGACTTCTTCGTTTTTCTGCCGGAGCTCTTCTTTTAACTTAGTTACCTGTGTCTGTAGCTCCTGCGTCTGCGCGCTCCTGGTATCCTTTCTAAGCGACGCGCACCCCGAAATGCTCAAGACAATTACGATTAACGACAATAGCTTAACCAGCATCCGTTCCCTCCTTTTTGTTTTACCTAATCCTTCGGAAAATACCTGCTTAACTCATTCCAGGTCCTTGGGCCGATTACCCCGTCAGCGGTCAATCCCTTGGACTTCTGAAAAGCCCTTATTGCCTTTTTGGTATCGGCATTCATTATTCCGTCCAGCCCCCCTGGGTCAAATCCGGAATTTTTCAAAGCCGCCTGAATCTTTTTTATCCAATGAGGAGACTTCAGCCTTTTCTTAATCTCCTCGACATTAATATCCGGCTTACTCTTTGTTTTTTCAACGAGATAAATCTCTAATTTCGGCCGGGTTGCAGCGTCAATGAAGCCGGTTTCTTTCAGTTTCTTAGCTCTCTGAAAATCCTTGATTGCTTTCCTTGTCTGCTTATTCATCGTCCCGTCAATTACGCCCGGGTCGAACCCCGCTTCTTTTAACACGGTTTGAATTTCTTTAACCCGGGGGTTATATCCTTTTACATAACCCAATATCTCCTTCTCCTGCATCGCCTCTTTTTTAGGCCGGCCGATGTATTCGCACCCGCTCAACAAAAAAACCGCTGTTGCCCAAACAATAATGCCTTTCGCCGCATCTTTCCATATAAAACCCTTGCCTTTCCTCATTCCTACGACCCTCCCCCCTTATGCTCTAAAGCATATTTAATCTTTAAAAAGAACTTGTCTCTGCTTCATCATCCAAAACCTGTTTTATTTTGGAAAGCAGCGTGTCTATCTTCTGGGATTTATCGTAATAATCCGCGGCTCCTTCGATTATGCGCTTCTGCTCGTCGACAGGATAAACGCTGGCTACGATTACTTTGCTTTTTTTATGAAACAGCTGTATCACCTCATACAATATTCCGCCGTCGACTTCCGGCATCCTGATGTCTAGCAGCACCAGGTCCACGCTCTCCCTCTTTAACAGCTCATTTGCGTCCATCGCGTTCGGGGACTCGATAACCTTAAACCCTTCCAGCGTCAGCAACCTGGCGTATATCCTCCGCATTCTTTCTTCGTCGTCGATTATAAGGATTTTTTTCATACCCGGCCCTTTTGTTATATGGAAACTTCCGG